>CAZVIZ010000003.1:0-2131 GCA_964627215.1 uncultured Dehalococcoidales bacterium | reverse complement strand
TAATCCGTCCCCTCATATCGGGGCTGCCTTGGAAGAATACCAGCTTGTCGGTGCCTGTCCTGCCGTACCACTTGTCCTTCTTCTTGCCCTCTACCAGCACCTCCACCGTCTCGCCTATCAGGGCCTCGTTTATGGCGGTGGAGACCTCTTTATGCAGTGCCTCCACCTGCTTCAGCCGCTCCTTCTTCACTTTAGGCGGGACGTCGTCGCTAAGCTCGCGCGCGGCCCTGGTGCCCTGGCGCACGGAGTAGGCGGCGACGTGGATGGAGTCGAAGCGGATATCGGCCAGCAGGTTATAGGTATCCTGGAAGTCGGGAGCCGTCTCCCCGGGGAAGCCCACTATTATGTCCGTGCTAATTCCCACCCCGGGCACGGCCTGCCGTATGCGCTCCACCAGGCGGCGGTAGCGCTCTTGGGTGTAGCCCCGCCCCATAGCCTTCAGGATACGGTCGCTGCCGGACTGTGCCGGCAGGCAGATGAAGGGGCATACCTTCTCCAGGCGAGCCACTGCTTCTATCAACCCATCGCTCATGTCCTTGGGGTGGTTGGTGAGGAATCTTATGCGCTTTAGGTTCTCCACGGCGTTCAGTGTCTCAAGCAGGTCGGCAAGCTCCACTCTGGGCGTCAGGTCCTTGCCGTAGGAGTCCACGTTCTGCCCTAATAGGGTCACCTCCCTTGCCCCCCGCCCTGCCAGGCACTCCACCTCGGCGGCTATGTCTTGGGGTGGGCGGCTCCGCTCCCTGCCGCGGCGGTAGGGGACTATGCAGTAGGAGCAGAAGTTATCACACCCCTGCATTATGGGGATGTATGCGGTGACGGATGTGTGGGCGGGGACTATGCTGTGCAGGTTGCCCTCCTCTCCCAGCCAGGGCGGATACGCGCCTGGATGGAAGAAGTGATCTATGTAGGGAAAGCGCCGTTTAAGCCCCTCTATGTCGGCATCCACCATACAGCCGGTGAGCGCCAGGATGAGGTCGGGACGGCCTGTCTTTAAGGGCTTCAGCGCGGCCAGCTTGTTCGCCGCCCTGTCCTCGGCATGGCCGCGCACCACGCAGCTATTCACCACGATGATGTCGGCGTCTGCGGCGGCGGTGGCCTTAAGGTATCCCCTCCCCTCCAGGAGGGTCGCCAGCCGCTCCGATTCCGTCTTGTTCATCTGGCAGCCGATTGTCCAGACGTGGTATCGGGGCCTTTTCACGCTAGCTCGGCGACAATGACGACGTAGTTCCTGCCGTATTTCTTGGCGCACTTGGGGCAGGTAGTGTACCACATGTACTGTTTCTTCACCTTCAGGTGTTCGCCCTGGGCGTAGCTTTCAAAGTCGCGGCACCAGTTGCCGGTGTTCCTGAAGTCGCCCTCGTACACCTTGCTTAGGAAGGAGCCGCTTATGGTGGTGTTCTCCGCGTCGGGAACCTCTTTGTCCACCGCTGCGTATAGGTCTATGTTCCATTTGGAGGTGTGATCGGAGAGCACCAGCGCGTCCTGTATGGTGGCGCCGGCCTGGCGCACCTTCTTATCCAGCCTCTTCATAACCACCCCGAAGTTCATGGGCATATAGAAGAGGGAGAACCCCTTTTCTTTTACGAACCTCTTTTTATCCCACTTATGGATTTTCCTGTCCCAGGGCGTGGGGTCGAACCTGGGGCAGCATTCCTCTTCTCGCGGGTTATGTTTCATCGCTTACCTCCCATCGGCTTAGCCTTGCGCTTAACCAGCCGCATAAGCTCGGCCAGTTTTTCCTCGTCCAGGGCGGTGCTTTCCACTTTTACGTGTCTCATAGTCTCACCGCTTCCTTGGAATAGGGCTGTCTCCTCGGCGGTGAGCCCCTCTATAGCAAATCCCAGGTTGACGTGGTTTTTGAGGGCGACGATGTAGAATTTGCCTTCGGCGAATGTGGGCACGCCCCATTTCATCTCCTCTTTGACATCGGGGAACGTCTTAAAGATGAGCTTCCTTAAGGCCTGGCAGAAGTCTTTTTGAGGAGAGGCCTGCTTGTTGATATACTCATCAACCTTGTTGCTCATGCCGTTAATAGCGGCGGAGGGAGTGGGATTCGAACCCACGTCCCCGGTCTCCCAGGGAAAGCGCTTAGCAGGCGCCCGCACTAGGCCACTATGCGACCCCTCCACCG
>CAZVIZ010000002.1:109474-180209 GCA_964627215.1 uncultured Dehalococcoidales bacterium | reverse complement strand
GGAGCACCATGTCAGCGAGGTCGTGAAGACCTGGCGCACGCCCGAAGGCCTATGCTTCCTCGTGGAAACGGGGGCTAGCAAACGCTTTACACTATGCTATAATGAGGCCCAAGATAAGTGGATTATGCAATAAGATCGGTAAAGGAGCGTGGAAATGTCCGAAAACGCTAAGGAAATCCTGAAAATACTGGAAAACGACGCCCGCGTAACCACAAAGAAGATAGCATCTATGACCGGCATGGCCGAGGAAGACGTCTCCAAGACAGTGAAGGAGGCGGAGAATGACCACACTATACTTAAATACAAGACGGTAATCAACTGGGAAAAGGCGGGTGAACAACAGGTATGGGCATTAATTGAGGTGCGCGTAACCCCGCAGCTGGACGTGGGCTTTGACTCCATAGCGAAGCGCATCTACAGCTTCCCCCAGACCCGCACCGTGTACCTGGTATCCGGGGCTTACGACATACTGGTGGTGGTGACGGATAATAACATGCACGATGTGGCCAACTTTGTCTCACAGAAGCTCGCCCCTCTAGAGGGAGTGGAGGGCACCGTCACCCACTTCCTGCTCAAGCGCTATAAGGAGGATGGGGAAATCCTGGAAGTGGGGGGGGAGATGGGCCGCCAGCCTATGGTGCTCTAGCCCCATCCCCATTATAAAAGAGGTACAACATGCCCACCGAACACCATAAGAAGACCACACCCGACCTAACCTCGGACAGGGTTAAACGCATACCACCCTCCGGAATAAGGAAGTTCTTTGACCTTCTCTCCACCATGGATGGGGTGATATCCCTGGGCGTAGGAGAACCCGACTTCACCACCCCCTGGCACATCCGCGAGGCGGGGATACGTTCCCTGGAGAAGGGACTCACCATGTATACGTCCAACAAGGGCACCCCCCAGCTGCGCGAAGAGCTGGCACGCTACCTAAAACGATCATACGACCTATCCTACGATCCCGAGGAAGAGATACTCATAACGGTGGGGGTAAGCGAGGGCATGGACCTGGCCTTAAGAGCTATCCTGAACCCCGGCGACGAGGTCATCATACCCGACCCCTGCTTCGGCGCTTACAGCGCGGACACCATACTGGCGGGGGGTGAGGCTGTAATGGTGGCCACCAACGAGGAAAGCGACTTTGAGCTGGACCCTGAAGAAGTAGAGCGGCGTATTAATAAGAAGACCAAGGCTATGCTCATCGGCTATCCTTCAAACCCCACCGGAGCGGTGATGCCGCGAGAGAAGCTTAAAAAGCTGGCCGATGTAGCCAGCCGCCATAATCTACTTGTCATATCCGACGAGATATATGAAAAAATGGTCTACGGCGTGGAGCACGTCTGCTTTGCGGCTCTGCCGCAAATGAAGGAGAGCACCATCCTCTTAGGCGGCTTCTCCAAGTCATATGCCATGACGGGTTGGCGTATAGGCTACGCCGCCGCTCCTAAAGAGTTGATAGCCGCCATGGCAAAGATTCACCAATACAGCATAATGTCTGCGCCTACCATGGGGCAGGAGGCGGCGCTGGAGGCCCTTAAGGCCGGTGATGACGCCGTTGCGGAAATGGTCCAGGAGTATAACCGCAGACGCCTGGTAATAGTGGAGGGGTTAAACGAGATAGGCCTAAACTGCTTCGAGCCCAAGGGGGCATTCTATGCTTTCCCCTCCATAAAGACCACCGGCATGAGCGACGAGGAGTTCGCCGAGGCACTGTTAAAAGAAGAGCAGGTAGCAGTTGTCCCCGGCACCGCCTTCGGGCAGGCGGGAGAGGGGCATGTAAGATGTTGCTACGCCACCTCCATGGCAGAGATAGACGAGGCGCTGGAGCGTATGGGACGATTCGTCACGAGGCACAGGAAATAGCATCAAGGCTATTTAACATCGCAGTAAAAAGGCGTTTAAGAGGGGGGCTTCGCCCCCTCTTTTTTATTACAGAATACCCAGGTTCTGCTTGGCTTCCCTAAGGGTCTCCCTAGCGATGGCGCGGGCGCGGACGGCGCCATCAGCGATGACGTCATCCACATAATGAGGCTTGGCGGCAAGCTCCGCCCTGCGCTGGCGGAAGTCCCTGAGCGTGGTGTTGATACCCTCAGCCAGGAGCTTCTTACAGTCCACACAGCCAATCTTGGCAGCGCGGCAGTCGGGCTCTATATCCTTCTGATGGAAGGGGTTGAAATAACCGTGAAGCTTGAACACGTTACACACCTCGGGGTGGCCGGGGTCCTTGCGGTAGCGGCGCGCCGGGTCGGTAACCGCCTCCATAACCCGCTTCTGGGTCTCCTCCTCGGATAAGGCCAGCTCAATATCATTGCCCAGCTGTTTGCTCATCTTATCGCATCCATCCAACCCCACCACCATGGGAAACGATGTCAGCTTGGCCTGGGGCTCAGGGAAGGTCTCCCCGAAGAGGTTGTTAAAGCGGCGGGTTATCTCCCTCGCCAGCTCCAGGTGAGGCAGCTGGTCCTCGCCCACCGGCACAGCCTCGGCCTTGTAAAGCACTATATCCGCTGTCATCAGCACGGGGTATCCCACCAGTCCGTAGTTCACATTGTGGGGCTGAATGCGCACTTTTTCCTTAAAAGTGGGCACCCTGAGCAACCAGCCTAATGGCGTCACCATGCCCAAAAGGGTGAATAGCTCCATCACTTCAGGAACGTGGGACTGGACGAAGAGTATGCTCTGCTTGGGATCCAGGCCCGCCGCCAGCCAGTCCAGCATCATCTCGTGGATATTGGTCTTCAGGCTCTCGGTATTCTCTAACGTGGTCAGGGCATGGATATCCACTATGCAGTACACGCAGTCATACTCGGCCTGGAGCTTTACATAGTTCTGTATGGCACCCAGGTAGTTGCCAAGGTGCTGTCTCCCCGTGGGGCGTGCCCCGGAGAATACACGTTTCTTCATGTAGATAAGGCTCCTTTTGGTCTCATGTTGTAATACGGCGATTACATCGTGTCCGGCGCCGTCATGCCCATGAGATGAAGGGTCTTGGCCAGCACCTGCTTGGCGGCGGCCACCAGCTTTAAACGTGCCCGCGTGAGCGCCTCGTCCTCGGAGACAACGCGGCACTTGGTGTAGAAGCTGTGGAACACGGTGGCCAGATCCTGGGCATAGTAGGCCAGATGATGCGATTCCAGGTTAGCGGCCGCGAGCTCTATAATCTCCGGCAACAGCAGCGTCTTCCTTATAAGCGCCAGCTCCGTCTCGGTGGTGAGCAGAGACACATCTCCGCCGCTATAATCTATTCCCTTGCCTTCAGCCAGCTTCAAGATGCTGGCGATGCGGGCATGGGCATACTGTACGTAATAAACCGGATTGTCCGCAGATTGCTTCTTGGCCAGCTCCAGGTCAAAGTCCATCTGGCTGTCCGCAGAGCGCGAGATGAAGAAATAGCGACAGGCGTCCTTACCCACCTCGTCTATAACCTCACGCAACGTGATGATATCGCCACTGCGCTTGGATATCTTGACCAGGGTCTTACCGCGACGCAGGGTAACCAGCTGAGCGATGAGAACCCGCAGGCGCTCCGGAGCGATACCCAGGGCAGCAAGCACCGCCTTCATCCTGGAGACGTGCCCCTGATGATCCGCCCCCCAGATGTCAATGGCACGGTCGAACTGGCGCACCACCAACTTATCATAGTGATAGGCTATATCGGAGGCGAAATAGGTGGGCGAACCGTCGCCGCGCACCAGCACGTTATCCTTGTCCTCACCCAGGGCGGTGGAGGTGAACCAGGTAGCACCTTCCTTCTGGGCTATATGGCCACCGTCTTTCAAGAGGGACATCACCTTATCGTAACAGCCTTCGTCAAACAGGGACTGCTCGCTGAACCAGACGTCAAACTCCACCCCCATAAGCTCAAGGTCTGCCTTGATGCTGCCTATCATTCGCTCAAGCCCCACCCCCCCCAACTCGGCCACCGCCTCCTCCTCGGCAAGCGACAGATAGCGGTCACCCTCATCCTTTACAATATCTTTGACAAGCTCGGCCATATAAGCACCCATATAGCCATCTGAGGGCATATCGGCATCCTGGCCCAGGGCCTGCTTATAGCGAGCGTACAGGGAACTGAAGAAGGCCC
This sequence comes from uncultured Dehalococcoidales bacterium, assembly GCA_964627215.1. Lineage (GTDB taxonomy): Bacteria > Chloroflexota > Dehalococcoidia > Dehalococcoidales > E44-bin46 > CAZVIZ01. The sequence continues at coordinate 176,122 of CAZVIZ010000002.1, read as the reverse complement.
TCACCTGGTTGCCGGCGTCGTTTATATAATACTCCCGCTCCACGCGGTAGCCGGCGCTTGTGAGCACGTTGGCCAGGGTATCCCCCAGCACGGCGCCGCGTCCATGGCCCACATGGAGTGGGCCGGTGGGATTTACGCTTACGAACTCAATCTGCACCCGCTCCCCACCCCCCATATCCACATCGCCATAGGACTCCCCTGCCTCCAAAATAGCATCCACCTGGTTGGAAAGCCACTTGGGACTAAGGGTGAAGTTGATGAAACCCGGCGGAGCCACCTTAACAGTGGCAATCTCCGCACCAGGGTCAATGAAGGCAGATATCGCGCGCGCGATATCCAAGGGAGCCACCCCGCTGGCGCGGGCTAGCTTCAAGGGAAGGCTGGAAGCGTAGTCCCCATGCCCAAGGTTCTGGGGACGCTCCAGGATAATCTCAGGCAGACTAAGAGCAGGCAGCTTGCCCTGCTCCTGTGCTTTGATCACGGCCTGCCCCAGAAGCTCGGCCAGCCTCTGTTTAACTAGTGGTCTCTTTTTCACCATTCAGAGCCGAACTCGGACCTCCGCCCCACCCCCTCTGATGACTATCATCCTTCAGCCATTGAGCGACGTAGATAGAGGGCGGAACACCCCGCTGCTAATAAGACCCTCGAGGAACCTCTTAAGCGCCATCACGTGCCTGCTGGCCTCCGTGTTGTCCAGCCGAACCGCCCTATCGGCAACAGTTTGGCAATAGCCACAGTTGCGGCAACCAGACAGGCAGTCCTTCTTCTTGAAATCATCTATAAAGCCATCAAGCGCCTGGTTGTCTATATAGACACTGGGGGGAGAGCTTATGGCCTCCAGCTGGGCGCTGGACAGATACGGCTCGGCATGCTTCTTCTCCGGGGTAAGCGGGTTTAGGAGATCGTACAGGTTTCCCTTGTAGCTGCGCTGGGAATACGCCCTGGCGGCATTGATAATCCACTCCGTGGGCATGGCACGGCCACTTATCTTGAAGAAATCTATGCCTATGTCCTCGTAGAGGTGTATGTCCTCAGGTCTTATCCAACGGGCCTTAATGAACTGCGACGAGTCATCAAGCCTGTGCCGCGCGCACTGGAAAGCGCAGTAGTCCATATAAAAACCACCCAGAGCATTATTCTTCTGAGTAGCGTGTCCCAGGGTATTATTGTGGTAATACTCGTAGGGGCACTGATACAGGCAAAGGGTGTTGGTAAGCACGCCGATCTCGCACTTGACCGCACCCTTGATAGCCTCTAGAAGCCCGAAATCGCGGTTGGCATTGGAGTCCAGCATAATAGAGTCGGCGCCCAGGGACTCGTAGTACTCCGCCCTGGCCACGGTGTTCACATGGGCTATGGTGGAAACCTCCACCTTAAGACGGGGGAAGCGCCGCTTGATAAGCTCTAGCAGATAGGGGATCGCGACCGTAACGCAGTCCACCCCGACCGCGCTTATCCACTCCAGGTGCTCCAAAAGCTCTTTGTGGGTTTCTCTATCCCACTCCATATTGCCCAGGCAGGGGGAATTGAGCAGATAGTTGAACTCCAACCCCGCGGAATGGGCCGCGGAGATATACTCCTCCGCCTCTTCCTTGGTCATGTGGGCCAGCCTGGGGCCGGAACCGCCGCTGCCCATCATGGAGATGGGTAGAACACCGTATAACTCAACGTCTGACTGAAGCTGGCTAAGGGGGGACAAAAGCCCCCTGTCCCAGTTAGTGGGCACTAATAAATGCATATTCGCTTCGCTCTATCCCAACCTGGAACGTATACAACAGCACACCTCGTATACCTTTCGGTCAGGTCCTTAAAGTCTTATTTTTATTATATCTAAGGCCGCCATATATACAAATTCAAATGCGGCATATACTAGCTTGCTTTATATGATATAAAATCAACTCTGGGTCTGGTACAATCTAAAACTCAGAGATTACTTACACCTCTCTATACGCCTTATGTTATACTATATGCGCTAGCCTTATTTGTCAATAGATAGAAGGGACCGTCCACACTTAAACCGCCGCTTAAAGCCGGCAGACAATATGAATCTGATACAGGCCCTTAAGAAAACCGCCGCCACACTACCGCATAAGCCCGCCCTCGTTATAGGGCAGGAAAGGGTCACCTACCGCCAGCTTGACGAGGCCTCTAATAGGGCAGCCCACACACTCATAGAACACGGTCTTACGCACGGCGGGCATGCAGCCATACTGATGTCTCATAACCCGCGCTGGGTGGAAACCTACTTCGGCATACTAAAGGCCAGCGGCGTGCCCGTGCTATTGAACACCAAGCTGAAGGCGGCGGAGCTGGTGCCTCTGCTACACGACTCCGACACCAGATTACTGATAACCGAAGGGGAGTTCGCACGAAAGCTGGCCCCCACCCTTAACCAGGCCCCCCTGGTGGAAACCGTGCTGGAAACTGACGACGACGAATTTAGCGCCGCGACTGCGGCCGCCCCCGCCACCCCACTCGACACCACCATAAATGATAACGACACCGCCGCTATAATATATACATCCGGGGTCCTTGGCAGACAGAAAGGGGTGGTGCACAGCCACACCACGCTGATGGGGACGCCGCAGATAGTATCAAGGGGGCTGGGGCGGGGACGCGACGACGTGATTATAGACACCGTGCCCTTCTTCTACCTGTTCGGCTTAAGCGAGGTGCTGCTGGGCTCCATAATAGAGGGGGCCACGGTGGTGATAATACCCCAGTTCACCCCCCGCGCCGTCCTGGAGGCGGTGGAGCGGGAGGGGGGCAGCATAATCTTCGGGGTGCCGGCCATACACAATGCACTCGCCATGCTGCGGCCAGAGGTAATCCGCAGCTATGACATAAGCTCCCTGCACATAGCTTCCACAGCCGGCGCCAAGAGCTCGGCGCAGCTGATGAAAACGCTTGAGGAAAAGCTGGGGCTAACCCTGTGCGAGACATACGGCCTCTCCGAGCTTTCAGTCGTCTCTATGAGCACCGCACAGGACCGTCGGCTGGGAACGGTTGGCAAGCCCATTTGCGACCTTAAGATAATTGATGAAAGCGGCGGGGAAACCGCCGTCGGCGAGATAGGCGAGGTGATAGCCCGCCCTCCCTGGATGATGAAGGGCTACTATAACGCCCCGGAGCTAACCGCCGAGGTAATACGGGACGGCTGGTTCCACACCGGAGACCTCGCCAGGATGGACCAGGGCGGCTATGTGGAATACGTGGAGAAGAAGTCCTTCATAGTGGTCACCCCCTCCGGCCTAAAGGTATCGCCCTTCGAGGTGGAGGAGACGCTGCTCAAACACCCCGCCGTGGCCGAAGCCGCCTATGTGGCGGTGAACAGCAACGGCATCTCGCTGCCCACCGCCTTCGTGGTGCTTAACGAGGGCACCAAGGCAACAGCGGAGGACATAGCCGAGGTGTGTCGCGCAAAGCTTGCCGACTTCAAGATGCCAAAGAGGTTCCGGATTGTGGGCAGTATCCCCAAGACAGGCTCCGGCAAGATAGACCGCCGCTGCCTGATGAACCCCGTCCAACCCTAGCCGACGACGAGCCGCAGGACCTTAAGGCTCTCTGAAGGAGAACCCCTGCGTTAAGGCATCCCTAGCCGCTTGCCACTCCGCCTCCCCATAGCCCACGCTATCCCCGAATATCAGCCGCGCATAGCTGAAAGGTTTAATCAGCTTGAAGTGCCCTTTAAGCTCACTTGCCGCAGGGTCGCGGAAGCCGCTCAATATACCGTCGTTCATAAAAGGAATGTTATCCTTCATAGCCCAGCTGGCCACGCTGGTCCAGAAGAAGAACCAGAAGCAGTAGCGGTCGTCAAGCTCCACCGTGAGAGGCACAAGCCGCCTGCACATATCCTCCAGACGCGCTTTCTCCTCGGTCACCAGGTGGTGGAACACCCTGGAATGCCAGATGATGTCAACCTTGCCCGGGGATATGGTCTTATCCAGATCAAAGATATCCCCCAGCTTGATGGCCACCACCTTGCCACTACTTCCCGCCTCCTTGGCCAGAGAGTCTATCTCCGCATCGTCCACCTTAAAAAGCCGTTTGAAGCGGATCTTGCCCTCGTCCTCCAGGGGGCGGAATAGTATCTTGGCCAAGGCTATGTTGGCCGGGGTGATATCCACCCCTATATAAACCAGGGGGACATCATCCAGCGCCTCCGCCATAAGACGCCCCATATCACCACTGCCGAAGCCCAGATCCAACACCACCAAGGGATCATCCCCTCCCTTAGCCCGCTTCATGATCCTGAGTATGCGCGAAAGCTCACGTTTGAAGCCCTTGTTGGCGACAGTGCCCAATGGATGCCTCTCCACCGTGATAAGCCCTTCGTAGCCCTGCCTCTGCCACTCCTTAACGGGGAAGTCTCCTATTTCTATCAGAGCGTCCCGCCTCTGCCTTAGCTTGGGACCTGAGAAGAGCAACCAATGTAAAAAGGTGGGTAGCGAGCGCGCCGCTTTAACAAAGCCGGCATTCACCTCCGCCGCCTCACTGTATCGGGGGTCTTTCTTGAAACCCTCTAATATGGAGAGCATCTCCTCTATCTTGCGCGACCTCTTGGTAGAAAACACTTGATAACCTCCCCTCCAAGCCCCAAAGGGCATCAAGTTAGCCTACAAGAAAACGGACGGACAGTCAAACCTGGGCATGACAAGGCATTAGTAAATCTCCGCTTAACTGCGGAATAGCAGGGTTGATTGAGAGTTCATAAGTTTAAGGGGTTAGCTCCACTCCCCACCCCTCTGCCAGACCCGTGTCATCTCTTTAATCAGAGTGCGATGGTCAGCAGCCCCAAGGGCAGGGTCTCGCTTAAAAAGTGCGGTCGCCTCGCGGCGCGCCATTTCCAATAGGGCCACGTCCGAAAGGCGGGCCATCCGGAGATCGGGCAGGCCACTCTGGCGTGTGCCGAAGAATTCCCCCGGCCCCCTTAAGCTCAAGTCCTCCTCGGCCAGCTGAAAGCCGTCGCCAACCTTTTCTATTATGTCAAGTCTCTGCCGCCCCACATCGGAGGGGTCCTGCGCCAGCAGCATGCAGTAGCTCTGCGCCTCCCCCCGCCCCACTCTACCGCGAAACTGGTGAAGCTGCGAAAGGCCGAACCTATCGGCGCTGTCCACCAGCATAACGGTGGCATTAGGCACATCTATGCCCACCTCCACCACCGGCGTGGAGACCAGTATATGGTAATCCCCCGAGTGGAAGCGGCCCATCACCTCGTCCTTCTCCTCCCCAGACATACGCCCATGCAGCAGCCCCAGGGAGAGCTCTGGGAATACCTGGGTCTTAAGGCGCTCGTACTCGGCCACGGCTGCCCTGGCCTGCACAGCCTCGGATTCCTCCACCAGGGGACAGATGATGAACGCCTGATGTCCATCCGCCACCTGGCCACTTATGAAGCGGTAGGCGCTCTGCCTCTGGGTAGGCTTCAGCCACTTGGTCTTCACCATGAGACGGCCCGGCGGCAGCTCGTCTATCACAGATATATCCAGATCCCCATAGAGGGTGAGCGCCAGGGTGCGGGGTATAGGGGTGGCCGTCATCACCAGCACATGGGGGTTGAAACCCTTGTGGCGCAGCGCCGAGCGCTGGGCCACGCCGAAGCGGTGCTGCTCGTCCACCACCACCAAACCCAGGGACTTGAAGTCCACGTCCTTCTGTATAAGGGCATGGGTACCCACAACTATATCTATCTCTCCTGCGGCTACGGCGGCTTTGAGATCCTGCTTGCACTTGAGCTTGGCGTCACCGACGAGGAGCGCCAGGTTAATCGGCCTTTTCATGTACCGCATTCGGAAGGCGGCGCGCCCATCACCCACCTCCACGGCGCAGAGCAGGCGGCACAGGGTGCGGAAGTGCTGCTCGGCAAGTATCTCAGTGGGAGCCATAAACGCCCCTTGGCACCCGCAGGCCGCCGCAGTTATAAGCCCCGCCGCCGCCACCACAGTCTTGCCGCTGCCCACGTCCCCCTGAAGCAGGCGGGACATGGGCTTCTCCCGCCCCAGATCGGCGCTGAGCTCGCCCAGGGCCTTTTGTTGAGCAGCGGTTAGGGCGAATGGCAGCGAGCCGATAAAGCTCTGCAAAACAACCTCATCCGCGGCCATGGCGTGCCCCGCGCGGCCCTCCTGCCAGTCGCGCTTCTTGGAGAGCACGCCCAGCTGTAATAAAAAGAGCTCGTCAAAGGCAAGCCTCACCCTGGCCATGGCCTTGGACGCCTCGTTGTCGGGGTAATGCGCCTGAGCGATGGCCTGTGAAAGCGGCAGCAGACAGCAGCGCTTAATAAGATCCGGGGGGAGGAAGTCCTCCACCCCATCAGCCCAGAGGTCTATGAAGCCCTTCATCAGCTTCCTCACCTGCCTGGGGTGCAGCCCCTGGGTAAGGGGGTACAGGGGCACAAGCCTGCCGGTATGCACTAGATCCTCGTCGCCCACCGCCTCCCACTGGGGAGATTCCATGACCAGCCTGCTGCCGAAGAGCCTCACGAAACCGCTCAAGACCAGCCTGTCGTTTACCTTGAGTGTCTTGGCCATGTAGGGGTTATTGAACCACACCACCCTTATGTTGCCCGTCTCGTCACCCACCACAGCCTCAGTGGAGCGTCTGCCCCCCAACCTCACCTCCCCCGCCTGCCACACGTTGGCCAGTATGGTCTGCTCCTCCCCTTCGGTTAGCTCCGAGATATGGGAGCGCTTGCTGTAGTCCAGGTGGCGGTGGGGGAAGAAATAGAGCAGGTCGCGCACGGTGGCCACCCCCAGCTTCTTGAACCTCGCCGCCATGGCCGTGCTTATGCCGCCCGCAACCGTTATGGGGGACTCCAACGACGCCTCGGATAAGGGCTTTACGGCCCTTTTGGGCGACGGGGGGGGCTTGGGAGCGGCTTTAGAGGGAGGGGTATCCCCGGCGCGGCCCGCCTCCTCTATAAAGGAGAACACCCCGGCCACGAAACGCCTGCGCCCGGCGACATCCAGGGAGACATAATCCGACTTTTCAAGCTTGAGGGCGCGAAAGCACTTGAGCTCGGCGGGGGTCTTACACGAGCCCGCCCCTTTGGCGGCCCAGTGATGGAGGAATGCGTCCAGGCCGCCGATAACCGCCGAGTCTGCGTAACCCCGCCCCTTCTCCAACTCCAGCACCTTGCGTAGAGGTTCAAAGTCCATTAAATACGCTATCCTCCGTTCACCCAAGGTAAAAAGAAAGGGGCGAGACGGCCTCGTCACCCTTATAGCAACTACGAAGCCCCACCCTTAAAGCAGCGGCAACAACACGAATCGGCGCCGGCGGCATTATTCCACGGACACTATATACTGATAATGGGGCTGCCCGCCGTTTACCAGCTCCACCTCCAGGTGGAAGTACTGCCGTTTGAGCTTCCGCACTACAGGCTCCACAGCTTCCTTCTCGGCAGCGCCCTGGTAGTAGATGGTAACCACCTCGGCCTTATCCAGCTCGGCCGCGGCCAGGGTCTCGGCCAGGACATCGGTGGCATCGTCGCCCACGGCCACCAGCTCCTTCTCTATAAAGCCTATCGCCTGTTTTTTACCTATCTTAAACCGGCCCAGCTTTGTGGAACGCACCGCCCTGGTCACGGATATGGACTTGACCGTCCGTAATGCGCGGCCCATCGCCTTGGCGTTGTCCTCCAGGCTGGCCTCCCCATTGAAGGAGAGCAGCGCGGCTATGCCCTGGGGTATGGTCTTGGTGGCTACCACCGCCACCTCTTTCTCGGTGAAGTTGTGCACCTGGTTTGCGGCGGGGACGATGTTCTTGTTATTGGGCAGTATTATCACCTTGCCCTGGGGCACCGACTCCACGGCCTTATACAGGTCCTGGGTGCTGGGGTTCATCGTCTGTCCGCCGGGGACTATCTCGGCCACGCCCAGGCTGGTGAAGACCTCGGACAGGCCATCTCCAGCCACCACCGCCACCACCCCGATGCCCGTGGTGGGCACCTTCTCCTTCTTCATCCTGAGGAAGTCCTGGCGCTGCTCGTCCATGTTGCGGATGCTCACCTGATGCACCGTGCCCAGCGATGTAACGTAGTGGATAACGTCGCCGGGGTCAATGGTGTGGATGTGCACCCTGATGGTGGAGCTATCACCCACGACTATGAGGGACTGCCCCTTCTTCTCCAGCTTGGCCTTGAGCTTATCCATCTTCAAGCCCTCGCCCTTTAAGAGGAACTCCGTGCAGTAGCCATAGGGCTCCTCGTCCTCAGCTATCATCTGCGCCGTCCGCGCCACCAGCGGGATATTGCTGGTGATAACGCCGGGCTTCTCGTCCTTGAACTCCTCCATGTCACCATGGAGATAGTGGAGGATACCCTCCAGAATGGTGTAAAGGCCCTGCCCCCCCGCATCCACCACGCCGGCGTCCTTGAGCACTTCCAGCAGGTTGGGAGTATTGGCCACCGAGTCCGCGGCGGCGGCAACAGTGGCCTCCATAACGGAGACAATGTCCTCACAGCCGCTGTCCACCTGACTGCGAGCCGCCGCTGCAGCATCCTTGGCCACGGTGAGGATAGTCCCCTCCACGGGGTTGTTTATCCCCTTATACGCAGCAGCCGATGCCTGTTCCAAGGCACCGGCCAGATCACCACCGCAGAACGTCTTCTTGCCGACCAGACCCTCAGAAAGGCCCCGCCATATCTGAGACAGGATAACGCCACTGTTTCCCCTGGCCCCCATCAGCGCGCCTGTGGCTATGGCCTGCGCCACTGCAGAGGCGCTGCGGTCAGGGGCACGGTATGCTTCTTCTATTGTAGAACGCATGGTGAGAAGCATATTGGTGCCGGTGTCGCCATCGGGAACGGGGAAAACGTTGAGGGAATCTATATCCAGGGCGTTTTTTTCAAGCCAATCGGTAGCAGCTATGAACATATCTCTCAGCTCTTGACCACCGAGAGAGGTCGCTCGCTTCATAATTAACCTCTCCTGCAATAGGACTATAGAAATTATCCTGCTTGCACTCCTCAAGCAAGAGGAGGTTAACTGTTCTTGTACGGCTCTGCCGGTAAGCCTCCCCTCCCACACCACCCTCCTTGCCTTGCCGGCTGAGCTATGTTAACATTACAGCGCACGCTGTAACGCGTATACGGATTCAGCTTATAAATTTTACAATAAAATTCACCATTAGTCAAAGGGAAGATAGACATGAAGTGCGACATCTGCGGTAAGACGCCCCAGTTCGGGCATAACGTAAGCCATTCCAAGCACCATACCAACCGGCGCTGGGTGCCAAATATACACCCCGTGAGCATAATGGTAGATGGCAAGAAGAAGCGGATGAATCTGTGCACCCGCTGTATACGCACCCACCAGAAGCAGAACGCTTAAAGTCGGTTAGAGTCCCCTCTCCACACGCTTTCTTAAGGAGCGGGGGGCACGGTACAAACGGTATACTATTTTGTCCACCAGCCTCTGCTCCCTGGAGTAGTCATAGGCAGGGTCGCGTTTCAAAGAGGCCACGATCCCCCTGACGATTGCCTCCATCTGGGCATGTTGCTTGAGGGAGGGGTACTAACCTAAGGTTGACTAAAGAAGCAACTGCGAGGATAATCATAATAGAGAGGGTACTAACAGACAAAAAGGTCTGATATGTACAAAGTAGACAGCAACGAATTCCGGGTTGAGACATTAGAATACTTAAGTAATAAGCCCATTCAACATAGGAAAACACATGGGCAATACTTCACTCCTAAGTCAATAAGAGAAGAACTGCTAAGAAGGTTGCCCCAAAAACACAATCCCAAGATACTAGACCCCGGCTGCGGCACAGGAGAATTCTTATTGACAGCCAAGGATTACTTCAAGAACGCCAAAATCGTTGGCTGGGATATCGATGAGGAGTTGGCTGAGATATCCAGGAAACTGGTGCCCGATGCCAAGATAGAAAGGACAAACGCACTTCTTACCAGAAGCGACTACGAAGAATACGACTTTGTCATAGGCAATCCACCGTACTTTGAATTTGTTCCCGATTCCGACGCCAAGCGAAGATACGCGGAAGTAATAAGTGGACGGGTTAATATATATAGCCTGTTCATATACCAAAGTATAAAACTGCTAAAAAGAGGCGGGTATCTGGCTTTTGTAGTATCACCATCCATGAATAACGGGGCATACTTCGCTAATCTAAGAAGATTCATTGTAAATAATTGTAATATAGAGTATTTGTCTGTCTTGGAATCGCCTGATTTATTCCACGGGGCATTACAATCAGTAATGCTTCTTATCCTAAAGAAGGGCCCAAACAAAGGAAACTACATATTCAAGAAAAATGGAATATTAATCTTTAGCAAACACGCAGATCATCTAAACAAAGCGTTCCAGGGGAAACCGACACTGCGTGATCTTGGCTACACAGTCAAAACCGGCAGGCTCGTCTGGAACGACCACAAGGATCTGCTCACGTTCGAAGCGGCAGGCAACACCCCGTTAATCTGGTCATATAATGTAACCTCCAACGGGCTCAAGCTCGGTGGTATCCAAAGACCACAATACGTAAGAATCAAGGATGCTTATGATATCGGCCCTGCTATCGTAGTAAATAGAGTGGTTGGGAAACCCTGTTCTGGCATTATCAAGGCAGCACTTGTCCCAGCAGGGATGAAATTCATTGGGGAAAATCACGTTAACGTGATTTTCCCCCCGAAACAGGCAAGTTTGTTAAAGCCACGCAGGTCAATAGGCCTTGAGGAAATACTTAAGCAATTAAATTCAACCGAAAAGTTAAGGGTCGTGCAAAGCATCACAGGTAATACCCAAATCTCAAAGACGGAGCTGGAGAACCTCTTCCCGATTGATCTATAAAATACAACCCCCTGTAAGATATTTTTCATCAAATACATTGAGACAAGGGGTTTCAATACCCTGGAATTTGTTCTTCCAATGAAATACTACCCGCAAGATTGGTATTTCGTCTCCTGTATCATCATAAAAAGATGCTAGTACGTTGGTTTGGTCATCCCTAAAGGAAATAAATATCTGCTTTTCTAACAAATTGTTTAGTTTTTGAGAGTGATCCTCAACATTTATATCCGGAGTCCCTTTGTAAATGTAGTAAACGTAATATTTGTGACGAAGCGTGGCTAGGATTATGTCGAGGTCTATACTCCATTGCGCCTTTAAGCTCTCACGAGTATGTGCTCCAGCTAAAATCAGGAATAAGAATTTCTTTATATTGTCATGATTCTGCTCTAGGGTTTTAAGATAACTAATATACGCTTTCTTTTCCTGTCGATCCTTTACTATAATATTCTTAACAATATCAGCCACCAAAGATTCCCTGGATGACGCGTTTAGATCATCTAACACTTCATCGGCAAAGGGCTCGCAATTCTCTCTCGTTATGCCTAATACCTGCTTTAAGTAACCCGCCCTTTCATAAATCGCCCGTTTGCCCTTTATACCTTGAATACCATTAGGATAGTCGCCAAACCTGTCTAGTTCTCCCAAAACCCAATCGTTATGTTTCTTGTCACTCCTGAAACCGCTCCATGGGACAATATCTTCCCCTTTAAACAAATGAAACTCCGTTAGAGTATCTTGGCCCACATTCGCCCGTGTTCCAGTCCCACTTCTAAGGAACTTTAGCTCAATGAAGACGTCCTCTCCACCACCTAAAGTTAGTTTTATGTCACCTATTGAGGCGCCATATGCATTTCCGATATGCTCGCTCTTTTTAAGAGACGGGAAATCGCTCCTTATTCTATTTGCTAAAGTGCTGGCATAGGCAAAGAATTCGTGAGATTTGCGCTTGCTATCTATAGGCTTTCTATTTAGCAAATCACTCACGATTGTTTCTGTGATGAATACCTTCTCTCGCTCGTGTTTGCCCATAACAAGCGCTCGCCTTCAGGGTTTGTACCCCTCCACGCTGGCACGAAGCCCCGCAACGGAGTCGGCGACCGTGCTCCCAGAGGAGAACACCGCCGCACCCGCTACAAGCACCTCGGCACCCACAGCCGCCACACGGGGGGCGGTATCCAAATTTATGCCGCCGTCAACCTCCAGCTCGGCTTTAAGCCCCCCTCTGTCTATCTCGTTACGAAGGGCGGATATCTTATCCAGCGTGGACTCAATAAAAGCCTGCCCGGCATATCCCGGATTCACCGTCATGACAAGCACCAGGTCCACGTCGGCAAGTAACCCAGTTACGGCGTTTATTGGCGTATCGGGGTTAAGCGAGATTCCAGCCTTTATGCCCCGAGACTTGATATCCTGTATGAGGCAAAGGGGCCGAGGGCAGGCCTCCACGTGAACGGTGATGATGTCGGCACCGGCAGCGGCGAATTGCTCTATCTGCGCCTCGGGGTTTTCCACCATAAGGTGCACGTCCAGGGGCACATCACTCCAGCGGCGTATGGCCTCTACCATCGCGGCACCTATGGTTATTGGCGGAACGAAGTGCCCGTCCATGACATCAACGTGTATATAATCGGCGCCGGCGGCGGAAGCCGCAGCCACCTCTTCGCCCAGCCGACTGAAGTCGGCGGAGAGTATAGAAGGGGCTATCTTCAGGGGTTTATTTGCCACCCCGCCCCCCCTTAAGAACCCTCTTGGCCCGGGCGAGGGCACAATTCACCTGCTTAGGAGCCGTCCCCCCCGTAACGTCCCTGGCGGCCAGAGACGAGCGGACCTCTATGGATAATACGTCCTCCCCAAAGAGAGGGGAGAACTTGCTATATTCAGCTATTGTCAGATCCTCAAGCTTTTTGCCCGTTTCGGCGGCATAGGCGACTAGCCCAGCCACCACCTCATGGGCGCTGCGAAAAGGCTCGCCCTTGGCCACCAGGTAATCGGCTATGTCCGTCGCCAGCAGGTAGCCCCGCGCCACCGCCACCTCCATAGCATCACCCCTTACCTTGACGGAGTCCATCATGCCGCAGAACACCTCCAGCGTGGAGAGCAGGGTATCCACCGTGTCAAACAGCCCCTCTTTATCCTCCTGCATATCGCGGTTGTAAGAAAGCGGCAGGGCCTTCATGGTGGCCAACATAGCCATAAGGCGGCCATACACCCGCCCCGTCCTGCCCCGCGCCAGCTCGGCGACGTCGGGGTTCTTCTTCTGGGGCATTATGCTGGAGCCGGTGGCATAGGCATCGTCAATCTCTATGAAGCTGAACTCGGCAGAGGACCAGAGGATAAGCTCCTCGGCCAGTCTGGAGAGGTGCATCATAGCGATGCTGGCCGCCGCCTCGTATTCAATGACGAAGTCGCGGTCGGATACGGCGTCCATGCTATTGCGGCTAACCTTGGAAAAACCCAGTTCCTTGGCAAGAAAGTCGCGGTCTATATCATATGGCACACCGGCCAGGGCGCCGCTTCCCAGAGGCAGCACGTCAACCCGAGCCATGCAGGCATTGAAGCGCTCTATATCACGCTGGAGCATCTCAAAGTAGGCCAGCATATGGTGAGCGAACAGCACCGGCTGTGCCGGCTGGAGGTGCGTATAGCCCGGCATCACCACCCCCTTGTTCTCCTCGGCCAGGCCTAGAAGCACTTCCTGAAGCTCCCTTATGCCATCCACAGCATCAAGTATGGAGTCTTTGACGAAGAGACGCATATCCAGCGCCACCTGGTCATTTCTGGAGCGCGCGGTATGAAGCTTACGGCCCTCGTCGCCCACCTTCTCTATAAGGCGGGACTCTATGTTCATATGAATATCCTCAAGCTCCGGCTTGAAATTGAACTCCCCACCCTCTATCTCCTCAGAGATGGCAAAGAGCGCCTCCGCTATGACCTCCGCCTCTCTAGCCGTGACTATGCCCTGCTTGGCCAGCATCTTTACATGAGCTAAGCTGCCCAAGATGTCATACCTGTACAGCACTATATCAAAGGGAATGGAGGCGGTGTAGTCCTGCGCCGCGCTTGCGGCCTCCTTACCGAAACGGCCCCTGATATGGCTCATCGGATACCTCCTTAGTCCCGCCTGTTCCCCTCTTCCTCGGAGCGAACCTGGGCCTCCGTCTTGGCGGAAAGCCCCCACAGGTGTATGAACCCGGCGGCCGCACTCTGATCAAATTCGTCGCCCTTATCGTAGGTGGCCAGGCCATGGCTGTATAGGGAATGAGGAGAACGGCGTCCAACCACTATCATGCCCCCCTTGTAGAGCTTGCACCTCACCTCACCCGTAACGGCGACCTGCGAGGAATCCACGTATGCGGCCAGGTCGCGGCGAAGCGCCGTGAACCACAGGCCGTTATAGATTATATCGGCATACTCCTGGCTTATCTTAGCCTTGGAACGGAGCTGGTCACGGGAGAGCGTCAGCGCCTCCAACGCCTGGTGCGCCTGGATTAGCACCAACGCCGCTGGAGCCTCGTAGACCTCCCTGGACTTTATGCCCACCATCCTGTCCTCTATATGATCTATGCGCCCAACGCCGTGGCGGCCGGCTATCTCGTTTAGGGAATTGACCAGGGCCACCCCCCCCATCTTGGTGCCGTTAAGGGCCACGGGCACGCCTTTAATAAAGCTTATCTCCACATACTCCGCCTCATCTGGGGCGTCCTTAGGGGACACCGTCATGGTGAAGGCGTCATCAGGGGGCTCCGTCCAGGGATCCTCCAGCACACCGCACTCTATAGCCTTACCCCACAGGTTCTCATCCAACGAGTAAGGGCTTTGGGAGGTCACGGGCACGGGTATGCCGTGCTCCTGGGCATAGGCTATGGTCTCCTCCCTGGTCATACCCCACTCCCGCGCCGGCGCCAGGATATCAAGCTGCGGCGCCAGGGAATTCACTCCCACCTCAAACCGCACCTGGTCGTTGCCCTTGCCGGTACAGCCGTGCGCCACCACCCTCGCCCCCTCGGCCAGGGCCACCTCCACCAACCGCTTAGCCATAAGTGGCCGAGCCAGGGCGGTAGCCAGTGGATACACCCCCTGGTAGAGGGCGTTGGCTTTAAGCGCCGGGAAGGCGTAGTCCCTTATGAACTCCTCCTTGGCGTCTATAACATAGGCCTTGATGGCGCCCACATCCAGGGCCTTCTTCTCCAGGGCTTTGGCGTCACGCGCCTCACCCACGTTAATATTGACAGCTATGGTATCTAGTCCGTGTTTCTCCTTGATCCACCTAATGACCACCGATGTATCCAGTCCACCGCTGTAGGCCAAAACCACCTTATCCGACATAAACAAACCTCCCCTAGGGCTTAATCCGACCGCTTAAAAGCGCCCAGCGCCCCTTCTATAATACCCAGCGCCTCGTCCACCTCTGCCCTGCCGATGATGAGCGGCGGCATAAGGCGGATGGTGTTGGGCTTTACGCAATTAATCAAAAGGCCCCTATCCAGACAGGCCTCAAGCATATCCTTGGCGATATCGCTATCCATCTCCATCGCCCATAGAAGCCCCTTCCCCCTGACATCTGTTATGGAGGCGAAGCGGCCTTTAAGCTTCATAAGCCCCTCACCGAGGTAGTCCCCCACCTCGGCGGCGTTCTCGGCGATCCCGTTATCTATAATAAACTTAACCGTGGCATAAGCGGCGGCGCATGCCACAGGGTTGCCTCCAAAGGTAGAGCCATGCTCACCGGCGGTGAATACCGAGGCCTCCTCCGTAGCCATAATGGCCCCTACGGGCATGCCGCTGGCCAGTCCCTTAGCAAGTGTCATTATGTCCGGCTCCACGCCGTACTGCTGGTAGGCGAACAGCGTGCCCAGCCTGCCGACGCCGGTCTGAATCTCGTCCAAGATAAAGAGGATTCCTTTAGCGCGACACCAGTCCCGCACCGCAGCCAGGTAGCCCTGGGTTGGGAGGTTTACCCCCCCCTCCCCCTGCAGCGGCTCCACCATAACGGCACAGGTCTTATCCGTGGTGTGCGTCTTTATGGCCTCTATGTCGTTATAATTCACACTTACGAACCCCGGCGTAAGGGGCGCGTAGGGTTTCTGGAACTTGCCCTGGCCGGTGGCCGCCGTCATTGCCAGGGTGCGGCCATGGAACGAGCTCCAGGTAGTTATCACCTCATATGCGCCGCCCAGCTTCAGGGCGCCATAGCGGCGCGCCAGCTTAACCGCGCCTTCGTTGGCCTCAGCCCCGGAGTTACATAAGAAGACCCTATCCAGTGCGCTATTCTCCACCACCAGCTTGGCCAGCTCTACCTGGGGGATGGAATAGAACTGGTTGGATACATGGATAAGCTCCGCCACCTGCCGACTCACTGCCTCCACCACGGCGGGGTGGCAGTGCCCCAGGCTGTCCACCGCCCAACCGGCCACGAAATCCAGGTATTCCCGCCCCTCATCGTCCCACACCCGCGCCCCACTCCCCCTCACCAGGGTTAGCGGCACCCTCTTGGCCACCTGCATATAATACTTGCTCTCAAGTCCCCGCCAGTCCGTCATGCGGTCATAAACCTCCAGATGCCTCTATGGTCGTGCCACCGCCACACCCCTCCACCTCGCGGCGTAGTGCTTGTGGCACCTTGCCGTTTATTATGCGGGCTACACAGCCAGCGGAAACGGCCCTCAAAGAGGCCTTTATCTTGGGTATCATACCCCCCGATATCACCCCGGAGTCCATAAGAGACCGAGCCTCCTCAGGAGACAGACGAGGAATGAGTTTATCCTCCCTGTCACGGACACCGTCAATATCGGTTAAAAACACTAACTTATCCGCGCCCAGCGCGGCGGCCACCTCACCCGCCACCGGGTCGCCATTGATATTAAGCAGGTGTGGATCTTCGTCCGGCTTATCCACAGCGTGGAGGCTAATCGGAGAGATGACGGGTATGAAGCCGGCGCCGAGGAGAGCCTTAAGCAACGTCCCATCCACCTCAATGACCTCGCCCACGTAGCCCATAGCCTCGTTCCTTATCCGGGCCTGAATTAAGTGACCGTCAACACCGCTTATGCCCACCGCCCTCCCCCCCATATTGTTCAGCACAGCCACTATCTCCTTGTTCACCAGCCCGGCAAGCGCAGCGGTAACCACCTCCAGCGAGTCCTTGTCCGTCACTCGCTCCCCGTCTACGAAGCGGGTAGGTATGCCCAGCCGCTTCATCCACGCCGTGCTCACCTTGGCACCACCGTGTATAACCACCGTGCCCACGCCCCTCCCCTGGAGGTATACCAGGTCCTCCAAGGTGGCGTCGTGGCTTCCAAGTGTAGCCCCACCGAGCTTTATAACTATCGCCTTATCCATAAGTCATCTCAGTAAGTCATTTCAGGTTGTGTAGTCACTGTTAATGGTTACATATTCCTGGCTCAGGTCGCAACCCCAAGCAGTGGCAGTGGCATCACCCAGATTCAGCTTTAAGGATATCCTCACCTCGTCACCCTTTAGCACAGCTGCAGCCTCAGCCTCATCAAAGGGGAGCGGCACACCCCCCGCCACCACGTCCACGCCACCTATGGCCAGGCTTATCTTGGCCTCCTCCACCGCCACCCCACTCCGACCCGCCGCCGCCAGCACCCGCCCCCAGTTGGGATCCCCACCATGCACCGCCGCCTTCACCAGGGGAGAACTTACTATAGTCCTGGCCACCACCCTGGCGTCTTCCAGTTTGGGCGCGCCTTCCACCACCACCTCTATAAGGCGAGTGGCGCCCTCACCATCACGGGCTATTTCCCGCGCTAACCCTACGCAAAGAGCCTCTAACGCGGCCTGAAAGCGGCGTTTGCCTTCGTTTGAGGATATAGCAGCGCCCCCAACCCCATTTGCCATAATAAGCATCATATCGTTGGGGCTGGTGTCCCCGTCTATGGAGACCATATTGAAGGAGGCGTCTGCGGCCTCTTTGAGCGCCGCCTTAAGGAAACCCGTATCCACAGCGGCGTCGGTGGTTATAAATACGAGCAGTGTGGCCATATCAGGGTGAATCATCCCCGACCCCTTGGCCGACCCGCCTATTATACATCTCGCCCCATCTACCTCAAAACCCACCGCCGCCTGCTTGGGCACTGTATCGGTGGTCATTATGGCACGGGCAAAGCCGTCCCCACCTTGAGGCGATAGAGTGATGCGCTTCATCCCCTCGGCGATTTTATCCATAGGTAGCCTGCGCCCGATAACGCCGGTTGAGGCTACTACCATTTCATTCTGCCCCACCCCGATGCTCTCGGCAGCAAGACGCGTCATCTCAACGGCATCCTGTAAGCCGGCCTCGCCGGTGGCAGTGTTGGCGCAGCCGCTGGCCACCACAACCCCCCTTACGGCATCAGAGGGCAACATACGCTTAGACAGCACCAACGGCGCCGCCTTTATGCGGTTGCAGGTAAAGAGCGCCACCGCCCGTGACGGCGACCGGGAGCACAACAAGGCCAGATCCAGACTCCCAGCGGTCTCTTTAATACCGGCGCTAACAGCCCCGGCCTGAAACCCTTGGGGCGAGGTAACGCCCCCTGCGGCTAGGAACTCAATTTCGGCTTCCACTAGGAGTAAATATACCATACTCATTATGGGTAAACAATGTGCTAAAATTAGTGAAACACGACACAAAAGAAGGGGGTCCCAAGCGATGGAAACGAGTACTGTATACTTTGACGAGCCGGGCGCCAAGAACACCGACGCCACACTGGAAATCGCTCGCAAACGATCCAAAGAACTGGGAATAAAGAAGGTGGTGGTAGCCTCCAACAGCGGCGATACCGCGGTTAAGGCTGTGGGGGTATTCACAGGATACAGGGTGATAGCGGTGAGTCACGTAACCGGATTCGCCGAGCCGAACGCCCAGGAGTTCAGCGATAAGAACAGGGAGATAGTAGAGGGGGCAGGAGGGGTGGTCCTCACCACCGCCCACGCCTTCGGTGGGGTGAGCCGCGCCTTAAGGCGCAAGCTGGATACGGTTTCCATCGGGGACATCATAGCTAACGCCCTGCGCATATTCGGCCAGGGCACCAAGGTATGCTGCGAGATGGCGCTGATGACGGCGGATGCGGGACTTACCCACACCGACGAGGAGATTATACTCATAGCGGGCAGCGCCAAAGGTGCCGATACTGCTGTGGTCTTAAACCCCATAAATAGCAGCCGTTTCTTTGACATCAAGGTGAAGGAAATAGTCTGTAAACCGCGCTTTTAATGCCAACATGAAGGAAGTAGCGCGTAAAGCGCGCTTTTAGTACCAGTGAAAGCGAAAAGGGCTCTGGTTATAGCGGCACTGGCCGTCGGCCTGCCGCAGGCGGCGTTTGCTGCGGCGGATTTCGGCGCGGCGCTTGAGGACATAGTGGCGCCGCACCGCTTCAACCTGGCCGCCTGGGAGCTATCCGTAGTTCCGGGGGAAATAGGCCGATGGGCCATAAACAGCTGCCGGCGCGTGGAGGACGGGCCGGGGGTAGTGAGCCGCTACTTCGCCGCCGCCCAACGCATAAACTCCCTGGAGAGGGAGATAATGATACTCGAGGCCGCAGGCGGCCAGGCCGCGCCCCTGAAAGAGGAGCTTAAAGGTCTAAGGGCGCTAAACGAGGCCGATAAGGATACGGTGGAGCTGGTCCTGGAGCGGCAGATAGCCGCCATACTTGCCGAGCAGGGAATCCTGGTGCCGAACGAGAACCTCGCCTGGCTGAACATGCCCATACCGCCGGTGAACTTCGCCCTCACCGAGCCGCCGCAGCTCTTGGTAGTATCGCCGCGCGACCAAATAGCCAGCATAAGGCGCATCTACCTGAAGCAGGACACAGACCTGGAGGAGAAGGAGACCGTAGAGGCGGCGGTGGACGACCTCGGCGTATCCTCGCTGGTGGTGAGGTTGGGAGGGCTGGGAGCGACATACCCCAGCTTCGTCGCCGACGGGCAGAGCCTCCAATACACCCTGGAGGCCGTGGCCGAGGAGTGGCTACACCAGCACCTGGTTTTCAGACCCCTGGGCATGC
The DNA here is from genome assembly GCA_964627215.1 of uncultured Dehalococcoidales bacterium. GTDB lineage: Bacteria > Chloroflexota > Dehalococcoidia > Dehalococcoidales > E44-bin46 > CAZVIZ01. Next base: position 156,309 of record CAZVIZ010000002.1, on the reverse strand, counting down.
TCTACCTGCTGGACCAGCTGGGCTTCCGCCAGGACTACGACATCATCACAATAAATGAGACGGTGGTGGGCATGACGGCGCAGGAGATAAGCGCTCTGGCCATGGCGAAATATTACCCCCAATACCAGCCCCCCACTGCGTCTGAGCCGGATGACGAGGGCTTTAACTTCGACCGTGAGATGCGAGCGATAAGGCGCACGGTGGATGGTTACCTGGCGCAGGGCATGGTAGAGGAGGCAGAGGAGTTTATGGAGAAGCGGCGGCAGTATATCCTCACCAAGGGATACTACATAAGGAAGCTCAACCAGGCTTACTTCGCCTTCCACGGGACATATGCCTACAAGGGCACGTCCGTAGACCCCATAGGCGACGAGCTTAAGTTGCTAAGAACAAGGAGCGCCACCCTTAAAGATTTCCTCTACCGGGTATCAATAATGACCAGCCACCAGGACTTGAAGCAGGCCTTAAGGTAGGCTATATTTAGCCAGGGCCGTATGACGCCCACAACAATGATAAAATGGGAGAGAGGCTTTATAATCTCGCCGGGCATCCCCGCCAGGCCAATAGCACATGTCACGGCGGTATTGAGTATAAAGACGGGTCGGTGACCACCACCATACGGAGCGCCGCAGGGAAGGCCCGACACCGCAATATACGCTCAAGCCGTTCCCGAAGCGACGGCGAAAGGAGTTAGCACATGGTTACCGAAGCCGAATCGCCAGACCTCACCACCGTAGACGGCATAATCGATAAGCACAGCACCGAGCGCGGAGCTGTTATACCGATACTCCAAGAGGTTCAGGACGCCTACGGCTACGTACCCCGCGCGGCCATCCAGCGCATATCCGCAGGCATAGACGTACCCTCAAGCGAGATATACGGCATCGCCACCTTCTACGCCCAGTTCCGCCTGGAGCCCTTGGGCAAATACCTCGTCAAGGTCTGCCACGGCACCGCCTGCCACCTCTGCGGCGCCGACATGGTAGCCGAAACGCTGGCCCAAGCCACCGGCGCCAGGGAGGGCAAAACCAGTGAGGACGGGCTTTTCACCGTGGAGAAGGTGGCCTGCCTGGGCTGTTGCAGCCTGGCCCCGGTGATGATGATAAACGGCGAGGCCTACGGTCGGCTGACCCCGGAGTCCATCGGCAAGATAATAGCGGAGGTGCGCGGGGAGGAGGAATCCGTGCCATCATGAGACCCCAAAGAGGCACGGGGGAAGGTCGTAAGAAGATGCCAGCAAAAGCAAGCGGTAAAATGCAACTAAGGGTGGGGCTGGCCTCCTGCGGCATAGCCGCCGGGGGCAGAAAAGTATACGAGGCCCTGGAGCGTCAAGTAAAGGAAAAGGGGCTGGATGTGGATATAGGGCAGACGGGGTGCATAGGCATGTGCCACAATGAACCCCTGCTGGAAGTCATTCCACCCCATGGAGAGCGCACCCTCTACAGCAAGGTTACGCCCAAAGACGTGGAGCGCATAGTGAGCCAACACCTCCTTGGCGGCAACCCGGTTGAGGAGCTTGCCATAAGCGAGGAATACGTAAACAACCTCTTCAAGAGCCAGAAGCGCATCGTCTTAAGGAACTGCGGCATAATAGATCCCGAATCCCTGGACGACTATCTGGCAAGAGATGGCTACAAGGCCATAGAGAAGGCACTTAAGGATATGTCGCCGGAGAAGGTCATAGAGGAGATAACCGCCTCCGGCCTCAGGGGGAGGGGCGGGGCGGGATTCCCCACCGGTGTTAAGTGGGGCTTCGCCCGCAAGGCCGCAAGCGACCAGAAGTATATAGTGTGCAACGCCGACGAGGGCGACCCAGGCGCCTTTATGGATAGGAGCGTCCTGGAGGGCGACCCTCACAGCGTGATAGAGGGCATGCTCATAGCAGGCTACGCCATCGGGGCGAGTCAGGCCTACATATACGTAAGGGCCGAGTACCCACTGGCCATACACCGCCTCAAGATAGCCCTGGCCGCCGCTGAAGATGCGGGCTACCTGGGAAAGCATGTTGCGGGGCATAACTTCAGCTTTGACATCAAGATAAGGGAAGGGGCAGGCGCCTTCGTATGCGGCGAGGAGACGGCGCTAATGGCCTCGGTGGAGGGGCGGCGGGGCATGCCCCGCGTTCGCCCACCCTTCCCCGCCAATTCCGGCCTGTGGGGTAAGCCCACCAACATAAACAACGTGGAGACCCTGGCCAACATAGCCTGGATTATATTAAACGGCTCCGCCGCCTACAGCGCCTACGGCACCGAGAAGAGCAAGGGCACCAAGGTATTCGCCCTGGCGGGCAAGGTGGCCCGCGGCGGTCTGATAGAGGTACCTATGGGGATAACCATAAACGAGATAGTTTTTGACATCGGCGGGGGCACCTCAACCGGCCTGCCCTTCAAGGCCGTCCAGATGGGGGGGCCTTCGGGGGGGCTGATACCTGCCAGACTGGGAGATACCCCGGTGGACTACGAATCGCTGGCCCAGACCGGGGCCATCGTAGGGTCGGGGGGAATGATAGTAATGGACGAAGCCAGCTGTATGGTGGACATCACCAAGTTCTTCTTAAGCTTCACCCAGGACGAGTCATGCGGCAAATGCACCTTCTGCCGCATAGGCACGCTGCGCATGCTGGAAATACTGGAACGCATAAGCAATGGCGAGGGCCGGGAGGAGGATATAGAGAGGCTTGAGAAGCTGGGCTACAACATCAAACGAGCCTCGCTGTGCGCACTGGGGGGCACCGCCCCCAACCCCGTGCTGACCACCATAAAATACTTCCGCCAAGAGTATGAAGAACATATTAGAGATAAGAAGTGCCGTGCCAAAAAGTGCCCGTCGCTTATCACTTATAGCATCATAGAGGAGAATTGTCCCGGTTGCGGGCTGTGCGCCAAGTTCTGCCCCACCGACGCCATTTCAGGAGAGAAGAAGCAGCCCTTTGTCATAGACCAGGAAAAATGCATCCGCTGCGGGTTATGCCTGAACACCTGCCGCCTCAAAGCCGTGGCGGTGGAGTCAGAGGGGTCAAATGCCTAATCTTTCCTTCATGCTGAACGGTAAAGAGGTAAGAGCGAAGGCCGGCAGCACCATACTGGAGTCAGCGCGTTTAAACGGCGTAACCGTCCCTACCCTGTGCCACGACCCACGGCTGAAGCCCACCGCCGCCTGCCGCATCTGTCTGGTGGAGGTGGAGGGAGCCAAGGGGCCCATGCCGGCGTGCACCTCGCTCATCGCCGAGGGCATGGTAGTGAGAACCCACACCGATGACCTGGCCGACATAAGGCGCATGGCATTGGAGCTGCTGCTTTCAGACCACTACGGCGACTGCACTGCTCCGTGTAAACTGGCCTGTCCGGCGGGGGTGGACGTGCAGGGCTACATCGCGCTAATCGCCGCCGGCGAATACAAAGAGGCCTTGAAGCTCATCAAAGAGACCCTACCCCTGCCCCTCAGCATCGGACGGGTCTGCCCGCGCTTCTGCGAGCAGAAGTGCCGCCGCAACCTGCTGGAGGGGCCGGTGGCCATAGATGCCTTAAAGCGCTTCGTGGCCGATAGGGACCTTAATGGCGGACTCCCCTACACACCCCGCCCCAAGCCACCCACAGGAAGTCGAGTGGCCGTGGTCGGCGGGGGGCCGGCGGGACTAACAGCGGCCTACTACCTGGCCCTGGAGGGCCACGGGGTGGATATACTGGATGCCTCCTCTGCGCTGGGCGGCATGCTGCGCTACGGCATACCGGAATACCGCCTGCCCAAGAAGATACTGGACAAGGAGATAGCCTCCATAACCAGGCTGTGTAACAAGGTTAAGCTGAACGCCCGCCTGGGGCGGGACTTCACCATAGAGGGGCTTAAAGCACAAGGGTATAAGGCAATCTTTATCGGCCTGGGCGCCCAGGCCGACCAGCAGATGAGGGTAGAGGGAGAAGACTCCCCCGGCGTCCTCTCCGGTATAGGCTTCCTCCGAGAGGTGGCCCTGGGCAAGAAGGTGTCACTTGGCAAACGGGTGGTGGTCATCGGGGGCGGCAACACCGCCATAGATGTATCCCGCACCGCCTTGCGGCTGGGCGCCGATGAGGTAACAATTGCCTACCGCCGCTCGCGCGAGGAGATGCCTGCCAACGCCGAGGAGATAGAGCAGGCCGAGGAGGAGGGTGTAAAAATAGACTTCCTCACTGCGCCCACGTGCGTAACCTGCTGTGAAGGCGGCATAGAGGGACTGACATGCACCCGAATGGAGCTGGGCGAGCCTGATGCAAGCGGCCGCAGGCGCCCCGTCCCCATAGAAGGCTCCGAGTTTGCCATGACGGCAGACACGGTTATAGCCGCCATCGGTCAGACCATGGACTCATCGGGGCTGGACGACGGCATAGCCCTCACCAAGAGGGGATATTTAGAGGTCAATAAGGACACAATGGAGACCGGGGTTGAGGGGATCTTTAGCGGCGGCGACTGCGTATCCGGCCCGGCCACGGTGGTGGAGGCCATAGCCGCCGGCAGGAGGGCGGCCAGATCCATAGACCAGTATATACGCGGCCTGCCCATAACCCCGGAGCCTAAACCATATAACTGCGTAAAGGGGGATATTGAGGACATAAACCCCGAGGACTATAAGGACGAAAAGAGGATATCCCGCGCCGAGATGCCCATGCTGAAGCCCACCGAGCGTAAGCGGAGCTTCCAGGAAATAGAGATGGGCCTAAGCGAAGAGACAGCGCTCAAAGAGACGGAGCGCTGCCTGGCCTGCGGCTGCCAGGACATTTATGAATGCGAACTGCGCAGACTGGCCACGGAATACGGAGCCGACGACAGCCGTTACGCCGGCAGGAAGCACCGCCTGGGCATAAACGAGGACGAGCATCCCTTCATCACCAAGGACCAAAACAAATGCGTCCTCTGCGGGCGCTGCGTGCGCATCTGCACCGAGGTGATGGGGATAAGCGCCTGGGGCTTCGTGAACCGGGGCTTCGAGACCGTGGTAGAGCCTTCGCTGGGTATGGAACTTGCCGAGACCGACTGCACGTCCTGCAGCCAGTGCGTATCCACCTGCCCCACCGGCGCCCTCACCCCCAAGACCCCCCTCCCCAAGGCAGGGCCCTGGGATATCAAGACCGTCTCCACAATATGCCCCCACTGCGGAGTGGGATGCAACCTGGATATCGGGGCGGTGGGGGGCAGGGTAGCCACAGTGGCCTCGCCCGAGGGAAGCACCACTAACAACGGCAATCTATGCCATAAGGGCGCATATACCCATATCCTAACCGATGAAGCCGAGCACCTCGCCGAACCCCTGGTAAAGAGGGACAACGGCCTAATCCCGACGGACTGGGACGCCGCACTAGCGGCGGCTGGGGAGGGGCTTCAAAAGACAGTGTCAAAGCATGGCAAGGATGCCATCAGTATACTGGTATCACCTCATCTAACCAATGAGGAATGCTATCTGGCCATGAAGCTGGCGGAGGGATTGAAGACCGCCGACATCACCGCTCTGGGCGCATCTACCTCCGGAGCCGCTTTAAGGAAGCTGCTAGGGGAGGACGCCTCCACCTGCTCCTACGCCTCTCTTTCCGCGAGCGACCTGATACTGAGCTTTAACTGCGACCCCGACGAGGACTACCCCGTGGCGGGGATTAAACTCCGAGAGGCGCTGGGGAGGGGCGGTAATCTGATAGTTATGACCCCCAACCCCACCCGCCTGGACAGGAAGGCCGCCGAAGCCATAAGGGTTAAGGCGTCGGCGGGAGAGAGCGCCTTGAAGACGATGCTGGATTGCATCAACGGGCAAACAATCAAGCCCCGCGACATAGCCCCCGCCGCCGAGCTATACGCCAAGGCGAAGAGACCGGTGATAGTAACCAACGCCGACTCCGCATCCGCCGCCGAGCTTGAACTGCTGGGCGAGATCATGCTGGCTACGGGCAACATAGGCAGGAATGACGCCGGGCTTCTGCTGCTGCGCGGGCAGGGCAACGCCCAGGGGCTTATGGATATGGGCGGGGGAGCCATAGGGAAGACAAACGGGGAACGGCCCAAGGGGGTTATAGTATTGGGAGGCACAGCCGAGGATATGCCAAAGGGCGCGGGCTTCTCCGTGCTGCTAACCCACGCGCTGCCCGAGAAGCCACCCTACCCCGATGTGGTACTGCCCGCCGCCGCACCCGCCGAGAGCGAGGGCACTTACACAAGCGCCGAGAGACGCGTCCAGCGGCTAAAAAAGGTTATGCCGCCGTCAGGCGGGAAGGCCAACTGGAAGATAATCGCCGCGCTTTCCGGGGCGGTGGGAAGCCCCCTGGAATACAAGAGTATATCCGCCGTCACAAAAGAGATAGCAGAGAAGATGCCCGGTTTCAAAGTGGGCAGGATAATGCCGTTTAAGGGGAGGGGCTGACCTGAGTATTAAGTAGTATATCAAGGAAAATGAATAAACGCCTTTACGTTTTTATCGACGAATCAGGTGATCCAGGGAATGTCTTAGAACCTGGAGCTAGCTCCCCATATTATGCCGAGCTAGCCCTACAAATCAATGAAGAGGCCTGGGAATACTTCATAGAGCATGTAATTAGCTGGAAATATGTGCTAGGGAAGTTTAAGGAAGCTAAGCCATTACCATCCAGAAACGACCAATTTCAAAGGTATATCAATCCTTTTATGGAACTATACAATAGCAAGAATCTCTTCTGCTCTTGCGTTTACCTCAAAAAGGCAAAGTATACTGGCCCTTATCTTCAATCAAGCCCCATTAGGTTTCGTAATTTTATACATAGAATGTTGCTTGAGTATCACTTCCAATTATTCCCTGCCCATGACAATGATATTGAACTAGTATTTGACAGATATAGAACGAGTATTGAGGAAGAAAATAATCTAAAAGACTACCTCATGAATAATTTCAATCTGCCCAGTTTTGAATATATATGCCATGCAAATTCAATCTATTCGGAGGCGTTGCAAGTAACAAGTCAGTTGGTAAATGCCGTGAAAGACTTAATACTCGGAACTGCCGATAAAAATAGGAGAGAATCATTGGCCTTCATATCCTTGAAGGATATTACTCAACCATAATGCGAGTTGGGGGATGAGAGGGACCACCATTTCTCAGGTGCTCGCCCTCACCCCCCAGTAGTTAACCATCTATCAGTTTACCAGAAAAATCATATTTGTCAATACGATTTTAGCACATTAGTTCAATATTCTCCGCTCACCTCACCCCCTCTTCTCCACCCACCACGCCCTTAAGAAAAGCAGGCCGGCGGCCAGCAAGGGCCCCCCTATCATCGCCCAGACCTGGGCGTGCATCCTGCCGGCGTAGACGGCCAGATGGGCGCCGACGGCCGCCGAGCACGCCACCAGCGTTATGCCCCCCGCCTTCTCGCGGCGGAAGGTGAGAATCATGCCCGCAAGCGCCATCGCCGCGATGCCCACCAGCCCTATGACGACTAGCTCAATGGCGCCGAAGCCCCCGCTTTGGTACTCGCCGACCGCATTGGCGATGAGCACCGTCCCGCCGATGCCTATAATGGTGAACCCCACTATCCGCCCTGCCAGCCTCAAGCGCCTGGCATCATTCATCATCTTCATCACGAGCCCTCCTTGCGGGCCCTCTTCTGAAGCTCGTAGAGCTTGGTAAGCGCCTCCAGGGGGGTGAGGGAGTCTATATCCAGCTTCTCTATCTCCTTAGCCAGCTTGGAGTCCTTTACAAACAGGGGCATTTGGGCGTTTTCATCGGTAGAAGCGGGCCTGCCGCCCCCTTTGCCGTGCTCGGCCTCCAGCTCGGCAAGCACCTCGCCGGCGCGGTTCACCACCGCCCGGGGCAGGCCGGCAAGCTGAGCCACGTGTATGCCGTAGCTCTTATCAACGCCGCCGGGGGCTATCTTGTAAAGGAACACCACCCTGCCCCCCTCCTCACTGACGGCCACGTTCATGTTCCTCACCCGTGGCAGGACACCAGCCACTTCCACCATCTCGTGATAGTGTGTGGCGAACAGGGTCTTGGTGCCCAGACGAGGGGAGTTGTGGATATATTCGGCCACGGCGCGGGCGATGGACAGGCCATCGTAGGTGGAGGTGCCGCGGCCTATCTCGTCCAGTATGATTAGAGAGCGAGGGGTGGCATTATTTAAAATGTTGGCGGCCTCCACCATCTCCACCATAAAGGTGGACTGGCCGCTTGCGATGTCCTCCCCGGCACCGATGCGGGTAAAGATACGGTCCACTATGCCTATGGTGGCGGCATCGGCGGGCACGAAGCTGCCCATCTGCGCCATTAGGACTATCAATGCCACCTGCCTTAAATAGGTGGATTTACCTGACATGTTGGGGCCGGTGAGCACTATTAGCTGTGCGTCCTGGTTAGAGAGCACCGCATCGTTGGGCACAAAGCCATGATCCGTAAGCGCCCTTTCCACCACAGGGTGTCGCCCCTGCTTTATTACTATCTCGTCGCCGCCGTTTAAACACGGGCGCACATAGCCGTAGCGCGCCGCCGCCTCTGCCAGGGCAGAGAATACGTCCACCCGAGCGAGCGCGTGTGCCACCGCCAGCACGCGGTCGCCATAGGTAGCCACCTGGCCGCATACGCGGCGGAACAAGTCCGCCTCCATCTCGGCCATCCTGTCCCTGGCATTTAGAATAAACGATTCATATTCCTTAAGCTGAGGGGTGAAGAAGCGCTCCCCACCCACCAGGGTCTGCTTGCGTATATAGTGCGGCGGCACCTGGCTTAAGTTGGCCTTGGAGACCTCTATGTAGTAGCCGAAGACCTTGTTATAGCCTACCTTAAGCGACTTTATGCCGGTACCGGCCCTTTCCTCACGCTCCAGGTTAGCCAGATACCGCTTGGCATCCACAGCGGCGGAGCGCAGGCCGTCCAGCTCCTCGGAGAATCCCCGCCGTATCACGCCCCCCTCCCCCACCGATGAGGCGGGCTCGTCCTCCACGGCCTCGGCTATCAGCGAGACGACCTCCTCCACAGAATCAAGCTCGTCCATAAGCCAACCCACCGCGGCGGCGCCCCCACCCTCCACCATAGCCTCCACCAGGCGGGGAACGGTCTCTAGGCTGCGCCTGAGGCTCACCACCTCACGTGGGGCGGCGTGGCCGCCCCTCACCCGGTTAATTATACGTTCCAGGTCAGCGATATCGTGTAGTAGCTCCACCACCCTGGCCCTAGCTAATGTGTTCTCATGAAACCAGGCCACTGCATCGTGGCGGCATTCAAGCTCGTCTATATCCAGCAAGGGCTGTCCTAGCCAGCGCCTTATGGTCCTGCCCCCGGCGGCAGTGCGGGTGAGGTCTATGACCTCCAGGAGCGAGCCCTCTTTGGTCTCTGCACTGCCCCGGAATAGGGCCAGGTTGCGCCCGGTGTTAGCATCCAGGGCCATAAAGGAATCGGTGCTGTAGGTAGCCAGGCCATCTAGATGCCCCAGGACGTCCTTCTGGGTCTGGGCTAGATAATGCACCACGGCTCCGGCGGCTCTCACCGCCAGGGGCAGACGGTCGCAGCCGTAGCCCTCCAGCGTGGCCGCACCGAAGTGCTCCAGGAGCACCTGGCGCGCCGTATCCAGATCAAACCAGCCGTTTTCCAGGCGAGTTACAGGAAAGCCGCAGGCCGAACCCTCATCAGCGCCCTGGGCAAGTATCACCTCCGAAGGCTGGAGCCGCCCCAGCTCGGCGACGGCCCTGCCCAGCTCCATCTGGGTCACGGCGAACTCGCTGGTGGTGACGTCCACATACGCGATGCCCGCTGCCTCCCCCTCCACCACCACCCCTGCCAGGTAGTTATTGGCCTTACTGTTAAGTAAGGAGGGCTCTATAACCGTGCCAGGCGTCACCACCCGCACCACCTCCCTCTTCACCAGCCCCCTCCCCTCGCCGGGCTTGGTCACCTGCTCGCAGATGGCCACCTTGTAGCCGCGGGCGATGAGCCGCCCCAGGTAATTATCCAGGGCATGGTAGGGGATGCCGGCCATTGGCACACGGGTGGCCTTACCCATACCCCTGGCAGTGAGCACTATGTTCAGCTCCCTAGAGGCTATCTCAGCGTCCTCGTCAAAGGTCTCGTAGAAGTCTCCCAGACGGAAGAGGAGAATGGCATGGGGGTAGCGGCGCTTTATCTTTAGGTATTGCTGTCTTATAGGCGTCAGCTTCTCCACCATAACGGGTCTATTCTACTAGAATCGCCGCCGAAAAGGAATGAGAGGGCGGGGGTAAAGAGAGAGGTGTCAATCAGGATGAGGCGTTATAGCAACAATGGTGATGACGGGTATAGGTCTTCCACTTTCATCCACCTCATCCGGCCCATAATGCCAAAATACCCTATAAGCCCCCGGGGTATTTTGTTGAGCATAGGCCTCAAAAACTTTTATACCATAACGTCTCGTCAATGATTCATATTCGTGGGTTTGTAAAGATTTAGCACGGGGGTCCATTTCTAAATATCCCAGAGTTTTCCTTACTTGTTTCAGAACACCCTTTGAGGATGGATCTCTCTCAAGAGCCGCTAGTTGTTCGTCAGCTTCAGGCGTAAAACGTAACTCACGATGTATCTTTGGCATATTTCGCGAATGAGCCACGTTTTATTGTTTTTCCATTTAATGACTCAAGCATACCCTTATCAACTGAAGCCAAGGCATTCTTATTTTTAAATAGCCACAACTCAGATGCTGGTATGTTTACCTGTGGGTCCAGTATTATTTGCCCAATGCTATTATAGTATACAAAATAGGTGATTCCTTCTTGCACTGCTACCTTTGGGAGGCTTACTCGTTTTCGGGAATCCGGTGTAACACCCTTTCCTACTTTTGTTAAGTCCGAGTCCTTTATTATAGTTTTAGTTTTCATTCTATCCCTCTGTTATAGGTGGGGTAAGTTGTCAAGTGGGTTTATCCCACTTCCCCCCATTTCCCACTAAACGCAACTATATTCTACCACTGCTAGCATACTTGTCAACCCCTTTACTGATATTTTCTACAAATTTTTATTTACATTCGCCTTATTTCCCCGTTCTAACCTTGCCAAACATGCTCAGCAGCCCACCCCATAAACCGCATACGCCCCGAGGGCGGGCTTGGGCGGGACAACCACCACGGGGGGTGGTGGGGAGAAACCTGTGCCAAAACGCGCGACAAGACAATTAATTTAAGCCCCCAAAATGGTTGCGCAACCGCCACCCCAGGGTATAAGATGTTAACAAATGTTAATAAGCATTAACTTCTACCCTGAGGTGACGTAAATGGTTATTCAGCCGGTTCACGTGGGCTTCGGCAATATCCTGGCAATGAACAGAGTTATCGCCATCGTCTCTCCCAACTCAGCCCCCATAAAACGCGCCGTGCAGGAGGGGAAGACCGGAGGGGTGCTTATAGACATGACTAACGGCAGAAGGACCAAGGCAGTCATAATCGCCGACAGCGGCCACATTATACTTGCCGCTCTGGCGCCAGAGACCATCGCCGGCCGTTTACAATCCAGCCGGAAAGACGCCTTGCTAGGATTAGAGCAAAGTGATGAAAAAGGCGAGCCCTGATAGCCAGCCCCTATGCCGCCTGCCATCTAATCCGCTGTTATTAGTCCTCTCCGGACTCTCCGGAGCAGGTAAGGATGCCGTGCTGGCCCATATAAAGGCCTCCGGCTGCCCCCTGGAGTCCATCACCACCCTGACTACCAGACCCAAACGCCCCAATGAGCGCGAAGGTGTGGACTATCATTTTGTCTCCGAGGCCGACTTTCAAGACATGCTTAAGAAAGATGCGCTTCTGGAACACGCCCACGTATATGGCAACTGGTACGGCGTGCCAAAAGAAGCGGTGAGGGAGTCTTTAAAGCAAGGCCGCGACACCATAGTGAAGGTGGACACCCAGGGCGCCGCCGCCATAAAGGAGATAGCACCCCAAGCCGTTTTTATCTTCATCGTCACCCAGTCCAGGGAGGAGCTTCACCAGCGCCTAAAAGGGCGCAGTACCGAGACCGAGGCCGACCTGGCAATCAGGATCAAGGCCGTGGAGGAGGAGATAGGAAAGCTCCACCTTTTTGACTATGTGGTAGTGAACCGCCAGGACAGATTAGACCTGGCCGCGGCGGAGATAGAGGCCATAATCACCGCTGAGAAGTGCCGAGCACAGCCAAGACAGGTGGATCTGTGAAGCACGCCGACCGTAAATGGTGAAATAATCCCTATAGACGCTTGACAAGCACCGCTCAGACTAGTAAAATCCCTCGCCAGTAAAGGATAATGTCCAAAGAAGAAATAAGAAGACGCCGCCTAGAGGAAGTGCCCTCACAGAAACCAGGCAATAGGTGCTTAAGGTGGCGTAATAGGCCTCACAGCAGGTTCCACGACACCGTGGAGAAGCTCTCCCGATGGCTAAAAAGGCATTAAAGCTTTAAGGCGTAAATGTATATCATCATAGCAGGAAGCGGACTGGTGGGCTCTCACATAGCCTCCCTGCTCTCCGAGACCAAACACGAGGTAGCGGTGGTGGAGCAGTCTGAGGAGACCATAGAGGCAATCCGCAACCAGCTGGATGTGACCACCATCCACGGCAATGCCATAATTCCCCGCGTGCTAAAGGAGCTGGAGGTAGACCGCGCCGACCTAGTGATAGCCGTCACCGGCAGCGACGAGACCAATATGGTCATCTGCTTTGTGGCCAAGGGGCTAGGTGCCAAGATGACCGTGGCCAGGGTGCGCAACCCCGAATACTCGGGATACTTCATCGGCGCCGCCAAGTCAACCACCTCCAGGAAGCTTATCCGCCCCAGGACCTTCGGGGTGGACCTGTTTATAAACCCCGTTACCGAGGCCGCCAAGGAGATAGCGTCCATACTGACAAGCCTCTACGCCTCACCCATGGTCAACTTCTCCAGAGGTCTGGCTCAGATAAGGGAGTTCCCCGTGGAGAAGGCAACCCTGGTAGGCCAGCACGTCAGCGACATAGTCTTCCCCAAGCCGTGCAAAATCGTGGCGATACTGCGCGCCGAAGGGGTGTTCATACCCCAACCCGAAGAGGAGATAAAGGCGGGGGACCACATCTACCTGCTCACGTCCCGCAAGGACATCAACGAGTTGGGCGGCATGTTCACCCAACCGCAACGCCCCGCCCGCAGCGTGGTCATACTGGGGGGAGGGCGCGTTGGCTGCCTAATCGCCGGTGAACTACTGTCGCGCAACATATCCGTAAAGATTATAGAGAGGAGCCCGGGGCGCTGCCAGGAAGTAGCTTCTAATCTCAAAGGTATGGTGATACAGGGGGACGGCACCGACCGCGACCTGCTGGTAGAGCAAGGAGTACCTCAAGCCGACGCTTTTGTCGCCAGCACTGAAAACGACGAGACCAATATACTTACAGCACTGCTGGCAAAGAGTCTGGGGGTGCCCCGCAACATGATACTGGTCAACAAGCCCTCCAACATACCACTGGCCGAGGCCGTGGGTGTGGATGTGGCCGCATCGGCACCACTCATCACCTCCCGCAAGATAACCAACTTCGTCCTCCATGGCAGGGCCATTTCCGTAGCTCTGCTGGGCGGGGAACAGATACAGGCCATAGAATTCGTGGCCGGCCCCGAAGCGCCCATAGTAGAACAAAGGCTGAGCCAAGCGGTACTGCCCGCAGGGGTGATAGCGGGGGCCATCGTTAGAGGCGAACAGGTAATCATCCCACCCGACGGCAGGACAGTCCGCCCCGATGACCGCGTAATCGTCATCGCCCCCCTGGCAGCCGTTGCAGCCGTAGAGAGGCTCTTCGCCTGAAAAGCATCTAATGAAACTGAAGGTGGTTCTCCATTACCTGGGGCTGCTTACAGTCGGCCTGGGGTTCGCCATGTTCCTCCCCCTGGGCATAAGCCTCCATTACAATGGGCCTGATACGCCCGCCTTCGCCACCGCAGCGGGTATAACCATAGCCTCGGGTTTCCTGATGTGGCGCTTGAATCCCGCAGGCAAGGGAGGGCTGGGCAGACGGGAAGCAATGCTGCTGGTGGCAGGGGCCTGGGTGCTAGCCTCGGCATTCGGCGCCATACCCTATACCCTAGCGGGGACCTTCACCAGCTATCTGGACTCTTTCTTTGAATCCGTGTCCGGCTACACCACCACCGGCGCCTCGGTGTTGACCGTGATAGAGGGCCAGCCCTATGGCATACTGCTGTGGCGCAACCTGACCCAGTGGCTGGGGGGGATGGGCATCATAACCCTGTTCGTGGCCATGTTCCCCCTACTGCGCGTGGGCTCGGCATACTTGATAGAGGCCGAGATGCCCGGCCCCGAGGCCGAGAGGGTAACGGCGCGCATCCGGGACACCGTGAAGGCGCTGTGGATAATGTATTTAAGCTTCTCTGGTCTGGAGTTCTTCCTGCTGTGGGGAGGCGGGGGTCTGCCAGCGTTCGACGCCGCTATAATTACCATGGGAACCATGCCCACCGGCGGATTCTGCACGCAGACTGCCTCCATTGCCGCCTATAACAGCACCTTCGTGGAGGGCGTAGTCACCACATTCATGATATTCGCCGGAGTGAACTTCGGCCTATACTACTTCCTATTCGCCAAACGCAAGCCGGGACGCCTGCTCCAGAACCGCGAGTTTCGCCTCTACATGATTATACTGGGCTCATCGGCGGCGGTCATATCGGCCAACCTCATGCTGGGCATGGGCATGTCCGCCGGAGAGGCCTTCAGGTACAGCAGCTTCCAGGCGACCTCCATAATGACCACCACCGGCTTCAGCACCGCCGACTTCAACCTGTGGCCGCCGTTTGCCAAGACTGCCCTGATTATCTTGATGATAATAGGCGCCTCGGCAGGATCCACAGGCGGCGCCATAAAGGTCACCCGCGTCCTGGTGGTGGCCAAGTATATCTACCGCCGCATAATTCTAACCTTCAACCCTAAGGCAGTGATACCACTTAAAGTAGGGGGCAACGTGCTCTCTGAGAGGATAGTCTCCTCCATCATCGGCACCACCATGCTGTACTTCATCACCCTCATCATAGGCTTCCTCATAATGAGCGCCGTGGGGCTGGACGTCGTAAGCGCCCTGTCCTCGGTGCTGGCCACGCTGGGCAACGTGGGCCCGGGGTTTAACCTGGTGGGGCCAACGGCTAACTACGCCTTCGTTCCCGCCGCCGGCAAAGTGACGCTTATAACGCTTATGCTAGCGGGCAGGCTGGAATTGTTTACTTTGTTCGTACTCCTCGCCCCCTCCTTCTGGAAATGGCGCTAGCGGGCGACTATTATATGCCGCCGTGGTATTGGCCTTTAGTTGACACAGGGGGTATAATCTATCCATGTTAAAGAGCACCCAAGACAACCATGAGCTAAAGTTCGACCGCATACTGGTGGCTATAAGCGATTCCCCCGCCGACGAAGAGGCCATCAGCCTTGCCTGTCGTTTGGCCAAACAAGATAGCTGCGAGGTCTATGTGGTATACACCATCACCATGGACCGCGCCCTGCCCTTGGATGCCGAGATTCAGCACGAGATAGACAAGGCAGAGAACATTCTAGGCAAGATTGAGCGCATAGCACGCAAGCAGCGCTGTCGCATCTACAGCGACGTCCTACAGGCCCGCGAGGTGGGACCAGCCATAATAGACGAGGCCACCGAGAGGGAGACCGACCTGATAATAATGGGCCTGGGTCGCGAGATGCGCTTCGGCAGGTTCAGCATCGGGGAGACGGTGCCCTACGTATTAAAAAACGCCCCCTGCCGTGTTATACTTTATCACCAGCACAGCAAACTGCCGAGCACCGATTTATGAAGATAATCATCATGGGATGCAGCCGTGTAGGCGGCAGGCTGGCCGGCCTACTGGAAGTCGACGGGCACTCCGTAACCATAATGGATACAGACCCCTACAGCTTCCGCAGGCTCCCGCCCGACTTCAAGGGAACCGCCCTGGTGGGCAACGGCCTGGACCAGGAGGCTCTTAAGAAAGCGGGCATAGAGGCTGCCGGCGCCTTCGTGGCGGCTACCCAGGGCGACAACCGAAACATAATGGCCGCCCAGATAGCCAAGCACATCTTCAATGTGCCCCGAGTGGTATGCCGCATATACGACCCCTTAAGGGAAGAGATGTTCGCCAACCTGGGGCTGGAGACCCTTAGCCCCACCACCATCGTCTCCCAGATGCTCAAGGATAAGGTGGAGGGGTAAGAAGAGCAGATGTACATCATAGTCATCGGCGGGGGCAGGGTAGGCTACTACCTAAGCAAGGCCCTCATCAACGAGGGGCACGAGGTAACCATAGTAGAGAAGGAAAACGAGTTCTGTCAGATTATAAATGACGAGCTGGGTGGAGTCTGTGTGCACGGAGACGGATGTGAGGCAGCCACGCTGACCAAAGTGGGCACCAACCGTGCCGATCTCTTCATCGCCGTCACCGGCGACGACGAGGACAATCTGGTCTCCTGTCAGGTGGCCAAGCACAAGTTTGAGGTCCCCCGCATAATCGCCCGCATCAGAAACCCCCAGAACGAGGTCATCTTCAAGAAGCTGGGCATAGATATCACCGTTAGCAGCACCACCATCATTCTGGAGAACATAGAGGAGGAGGTGCTGACCCAGCCCCTCACCCACCTGGTTTCCTTAAGGGACAAGGGGCTGGAGATAGTGGAGATAAAGGTGCCCGCCGAGTCCGCCGTGATAGGAAAACACATAAAGGAAACAAGCCTGCCCGAGGGCAGCCGCATAGCGCTCATCATCCCCCGCGAGGGCAGGCCGCACCTACCTTCCCCTGACTCCACCCTGGGTGAGGGGGACAAGCTAATAGCCATCACGACACCTGAGGCGGAGGAATCCTTGCGGGAGGCCCTTACCAGCGCTTAAAGCCCACACATCAAAATGACAAGTCCCCATGGCAACAAGCAAATCTAGATACGGCCCCTTGGTAATCGCTCTAATCGCCGTAACCGCCGTGGGCGGTGCACTGGCTTGGGCTAGATACAAAGACACCTGCCTTGAGGAGATAGCGATAGCCGACCCCGCTCCACAGGCCGAGGCGGCATACCCCCAAGACACAGTATCGGACGAGGTGTCTGAGCCACAGAAGATAGACATCAACCGCGCCGAGTCCTGGCTGCTAACCGTCCTGCCCGGCATCGGGGAAACGAGGGCCGAGGCCATAGTAGCCTACCGCGACCGCAACGGGCCGTTTCAGAGCATTAACGAGATAAACAGAGTGGAGGGCATCGGGCCCTCCACCTACGAGGGCATAAAGGGCCTCATAACCACAGGCGATTAAAAGCCCACGGGGAGGGCTGTGGCGCTAATCTACCTTAGTTGCGCCTGGATAGGCGGCATACTGGCGGGGGCGGTGATATCACCACCCCCTCTCCTCATTCTGGTGAGCCTGTCACCCCTCCTCCTGCTTCACCGCCTACGCCGACACAGAAGGACGATAATACTGGTGAGCCTGACGCTGGCCGCCTTCCTCGGCGGCGCCGTGCGCCTTGCCCAAAGCCAGCCCCCCCTGGACGAAACTCAGCTAAACTTCTATAACGGCCAAAGCGTCGTGGTGCATGGCACGGTGGCATCGGACCCGGAGAGGGGCGACAGGTCCGTCCAGATACGACTCGCCGCAATGGAGATAGAGGCCGACCAAGGCACTAGTCCCGTGGCAGGCAACGTCCTTATCATCACCCCCCCGTATGCCGCATACAGTTACGGCGACCGCCTTATTGTAAGCGGACCGCTGGAAACACCGCCGCAGTTTGATGGCTTTAACTACCAGGCATATCTGGCCAGCAAGGGCATACGCTCCACCATGCTCTACCCCCATATAGAGGCGGCGGGAGGCAGGGGAGGGTTCGCCCCCCTGGCCAAGATATACGAAGTGAGAAAGCGCCTGGCCCAGGGACTTGCCAGGACGCTCCCGGAGCCGCAGGCATCTCTGGCACAGGGCATAATATTGGGCATCAGGGGAGGTATACCACCAGACATAGAGGAATCCTTCTCCCGCAGCGGGGCAGCGCATCTATTAGCCATATCCGGCCTCCACCTGGGCATACTAGCCGGCAGCATAATAGGTGCCGCCGTGTGGCTACTGGGAAAGCGGCGCTACGTCTACGTCTGGCTTACCATGGGCGCCGTTTGGACCTATGTCTGCTTGAGCGGCATTCACCCGCCGGTGGTCAGGGCAGCCATAATGGTAAGCCTGTTCCTCATCGCCGAGCTTCTGGGGAGGCAAAAGAGCGCCATAACCGCCCTGGCCTTAGCCGCCGCCGTTATGGTCGGGCTTAACCCCGGCCTGCTGTGGTCGGCGTCTTTCCAGATGAGCTTCATGGCAATGGTGGGGCTAATATACATAGCGCCCCTTTTACAAAGGGTCTTCAGAAGGGCGGTTGAGTCACGCTGGGGTAAAGAAGGGGTGGGCGCCTCCTGGGCGCACATCGCCGCTGACGGAGCCGCCGTATCCATAGGAACGCTTATTGCAGTGGGGCCTTTAATCGCCCTCTACTTCGGCATTGTCTCCCTCATCGCCCCGCTTACCAACCTGCTCGCCCTCCCCACACTACCCGCCACCATAACCGCCTGCGCCGCAGCGGCGGTAGGGGGGCTGGCAGTATCACCCGCAGCGCAGGTCATAGCCTGGCCCGCCTGGCTGCTCACCTCCTACCTTACAGTGGTGACGGAGGCCATGAGTGCTGCACCCAAAGCCTATATAGAGACGGCGACAGACGCAGGAGCATGGCTAGGGGGTTACTACGCCACACTCACGGCGGCGCTCTTCGTCATAAACCGCCGCCAAACGGCAAGCGCCATCGCCGCAAGGGCAGCCGCCCGCTTACGGCAGGGCCTTAGCGGCAACTTGGCACGACGGCTGGTGCCGCTACTTATGTTGGCGGCAGCCGCCGTGGGCATAGCCCACCTCACCATGCCCGATTCCCGTCTCCATGTGAGCTTCCTGGACGTGGGACAGGGAGATGCCATCCTAATCCAACGCGGCACAACCCAGATATTGGTGGACGGAGGCCCCAGCGGTCATAGAGCCGCTGCCAGGCTTGGGGAAAAGACGGCCTTCTGGGACAGAAGCATAGAGCTTATGATACTGACACACCCCAGCACCGACCATGTAACCGGCCTGACCGAGGTGCTTAATAGATACGATGTGAAGAGGGTAATGCACCCGCAGACGGACTTCCGCTCCGGCGCCTATGAGACCTGGCTTAAGGCAGTGGAGGCCGAGGGCGCCGCGACTGTGATAGCACAGCGAGGGCAGTTGATATCCATAGGAGATGAGGTAACCATAGAGGTGCTCAACCCCCCCAACCCACCCCTCGCCGGGACGTACTCCGACGTAGACAATAACGCAATCGTGCTTAAGGTGACCATGGGGCAGGTGAGCTTCCTCTTAACCGCAGACCTGATGCAGGAGGGGGAGTGGGACATCGCCGCCGCTGGGGCAAACCTGAATAGCACCGTGCTTAAGGCGGGGCATCACGGCTCTAAGACGTCATCAAACCCTGATTTCCTGGCCGCTGTGGCCCCCCGAACGGTGGTGATATCGGTAGGAGGAGATAACACCTACGGCCACCCCCATAATGAGGTGACCGGACGACTCGTAGAGGCGATAGGAACGGGGAACATCTACCGCACCGACGAGATGGGAACAGTGGAGTTCATCACCAACGGGGAAAGGCTATGGGTGACGACTGATAGATAGAAGGTTCTAAGGGCTTGGAGAGATTCAGTCCTCCCCCACAGCCCCGGTGCGGCGGCCTATAAGGCCGAAGGAGATGGAGCCCAGGAGGAAGGCGAAGCCCATGGTGAACCATACTGACCAGGGGAAACTGGCATGGATAAGGGGCATAACACCCCCCAGCGTAAGGCCGCCGATTACGGCGCAGATACCACCCAAGACGTTGAAAACCAGAGCTGCTCTTAGCATTTAGCACGAACCTCCTGCTTTTTTTCGGCCTTAAAAGAGCGGGGGGAGTTGTCGGACGTCTTTATTTTACCCCGCTTCTTCGCTATAATCCTGATCTAGGGAATAATAGCACGAAGTCCACCCACAGTCTATACCACCAACAACGGGAGGCGGTGTACATGGAGATACCTCAAACGGCTAAAGAGATAGGCGAGAAGCTGCGCAGGCGAGGACTCACCCTGGGTACGGTGGAATCCGCCACCGGCGGCGCCATAGCCGACATCATCACTGATGTCCAGGGGAGCTCAGACTACTTCAAAGGCGGCATAGTGGCCTACTCGGCGGCGGTGAAGGTGGGGACGGCGGGGGTAAGCCAGAAGACCATAGACCAACACGGCGTGGTAAGCCCCCAGACAGCCCGCGAGATGGCCCAGGGCGGCATAGAATCGCTTAAGGTGGATATCTGCCTGTCCTCCACCGGCATCGCCGGGCCCGGCGGGGCCGAGCAGGGCAAGCCGATTGGGCTATTCTACATAGGGCTGGCACACAAAGAGGCAGCCCTATCGCAGGAGTACCGCTTTAAGGGTGCCAGGCGGGCGAACAAACATGCCGCCACCCTGGCGGCGCTTGAGATGCTGAAAAGTCACCTGGGGACCCTTTAACCAAAAAATAAAGGGCGCTCCGTTAACAGGGGATACGCCCTTTTATATGCTTATATCGGGACTCCAGGAGGGTTACCTCTCCAGCGTGATGAGGTCGCTATCGTTAAAGCCCAATTTATTGAAGAACTTCTTTAACGGTTTATCCTTCTTCTTAATGGCCACCGACACGGCGGCACCGCTCTGCTTACACTCCTCCACGAAGCCCTCAACCAGCCTGCGGCCTATGCCCTGCCGCCGATACTCCGGCAAGATGCCCATCATATCAATCCATCCGGCCAAAGGCACCATGCGCCTAGCCTGTCTGATGCCGCCGAGAAGGAATCCTATAACCTTGCCGTTGTCCTCAGCGATGAAGTTAAGCGTAGGGCGATGCTCCTTCCAGTGCGCTTCCACGGCCTGCGGCCAGCTGGAAACCCTCTCGCTGCCGAATAAAGAGCGGGATACCTCGATGACGCCAGCCAGGTCGTCCTCGGCCATCCTCCTGATTATCACACCATCCGAACCCATATTTACCTCATTGCCTCCTGTCATATCTATTGACAAACGGTAGCGCGAAGCTAGTACCTTTGCTATGGTTAGAGCGCCATATCTTAACACAACCCACAGCGGCGCATCAAGCCCAATAGCCGATGGGAATTGTAAACGCCGTGCCGGCGGTGCTATACTTTGACATCATGAAACGAGCCGACGGACGCGCCTGGAACGAACTGAGGCCGGTGAAGATAACCCCCACCCCCCAGAGCTTCGCCGAGGGCGCGGCGCTAATAGAGCTGGGCAGGACACAGGTGCTTTGCACGGCAAGCCTCTCGGACAGGGTGCCCAACTTCCTCAAAGGAAGCGGCGGCGGCTGGATCACTGCCGAATACGCCATGCTGCCCCGCTCCACCGTAACCCGCACCCCCCGCGACACGGGGGGCAGAACAGCGGGGAGAAGCCAAGAGATACAGCGGCTCATCGGGCGCAGCTTGAGGGCGGTGACCGACCTGGCGGCACTGGGGGAGAGGACCATAATAATAGACTGCGACGTGCTGCTGGCCGATGGCGGCACCCGAACCGCCGCCATAAGCGGCGCCTATGTAGCCCTACACCAGGCACTTGACAAGATGGCCGGCCTGGGGATTATATCCAAGAATCCCCTGAAGACCCCAGTGGGCGCGGTGAGCACGGGAGTAGTGGGCGAGCACAAGATGCTGGACCTTTGCTATGACGAGGACAGCAGCGCCTCCGCCGACTTCAACGTGGTGATGGCTGGCACGGGCGACTTCATAGAGGTGCAGGGGACTGCCGAGGGCAGGCCGTTTAATAAAGAGATCATGGACTCCATGCTCAAGCTCGCGGAGAAGGGCATCAGGGAGATGTTCGCTGCACAGCAGGCCGCCCTTAAGACCGAGGAATAGCCCCCGCTACGGCCTCACATGGCCCGCGCCGAAGATAATCCACTTATATGTCGTCAGTTCCTTAACGCCCAAGGGGCCTCTGGCGTGAAGCTTCTGTGTGCTTATGCCCACCTCTGCCCCCAGCCCAAACTGGCTGCCGTCGGTGAAGCGCGTGCTGGCATTGGCATAAACGCAGGCGGCGTCCACCTCGTTAAGGAAGCGCATGGCTGATTTGTAGTCCTCGGTGACGATGGCTTCAGAGTGGCCGGAGGTATAACGAGCCACATGCTCTATGGCCTCGTCCAGGGAGTCCACCACCTTAACCGCCGCCACCAGGGCCAGGAACTCCTTGCCCCAATCATCGTCAGTGGCCGGGACCAACTTAAGCGATGAGTCCCCTTTAAGAGCAGTTATCGCCCTATCGTCGCAGTGCATCTCCACACCAGCCTTGGCCCACTCCTTGGCGATGAGCGGCAGGTACTCGGTGGCGATATCCTTATGAACCAACAGGGTATCCAGGGCGTTGCAAACCGTGGGGCGCTGCACCTTGGCGTTATACGCGATGGCCACGGCTCGCTCCACGTCGACACGAGCGTCCACGTAGGTATGGCACACCCCGATGCCGCCGCTTACCACGGGCATGGAGGCATTCTCCGTGACGAACTTAATAAGCCCCGCCCCACCCCGGGGTATTATCAGGTCTATCATATCGTTCATCTTCAAGAGGTCATTCACCAGAGCGCGATCCGTGTTTTCCACAAACTGCACCGCACCGTCGGGTACACCAGCCCTGGCCACGGCCTGGCTAACCACCTCCGCCAGGGCACTGTTAGAGTGGAACGCCTCCTTGCCGCCGCGCAGCATAACAGCGTTGCCAGACTTGAGACACAGCGCCGAGATATCTATAGTCACGTTGGGGCGGCTCTCGTATATGGCACCGATTACACCCAGGGGCACACGCTTACGGCCCAGGAGCATGCCGTTGTCCAGGGTGCGCATATCAAACACCTCACCCACGGAGTCAGGGAGCGCCGCCACCGAAAGCACGTCCTGGGCTATTCCTTCAAGGCGGGAGCCGTCCAGCATCAGCCTATCCAGCATTGCCTCCCCCATACCAGCGGACCTGCCCGCATCGTAGTCTATGCGGTTAGCCCGCAGTATGTCGTCCTTCTTGGCGATGAGGTCGGTGGATATATTATGCAAAGCCTTGTTCTTCACCTCTGCGGAGAGGTAGGCCATACGCCGAGAGGCGCCCTTGGCCGCCTCGGCCTTCGCCTTCAATTCCGCCAAAGCCTGGTTCATCACCCAACTCCTTTCGGCTTACTCTAAACGCCCGCTACCCTTGAAATGGTAGCAGTACAGCGGTGGCACGCCGCTTACGGCACGGTTTACGCGTTTTCTTAGCATGCAAGGCCCCTTGCGCCCGTCATCAAGCTCCAGCACATAGCCAGTGCCATCGGTAACCTTCTTGAACTCGGAGAGCATAAGCTCCCCCCACCAGGACCTCTCCGAACTATCGTGGAGGCGGTAACTGACGTTGGTTATATACTCATCGCCGCCGCTAGACTTGTAGAGCTTGCCTGCTGCCATGTAAGTCCTCCTTCAAAGTACCACCAGATTATCGCGGTGGACCACCTCGGAGCCGTAGTCGTGCCCCACCAGGCCGGCTATATCTCCGGAGTGCGCCCCTTTTATCATATCTATATCCGCCGAGCTATAGTTGGTGATGCCATAGCCCAACTTCGTTCCTTCCGTATCCACTATCTTTACGATGTCGCCGCGCTTAAAAGCTCCCTTAACACCGCTTATCCCCGCCGCCAGCAGGCTGCGCTTGTGCTCTCTTAACGCCTGGGCCGCACCTGCGTCCACCATAAGCTTGCCCCTGGTTGATAGCCCGCTCAACATCCAGCGCTGACGGCTCTCCAGGCTGGTGGCGGTGGGCAGAAAACGCGTGCCCACGTCCTCGCCGGCAACGGCACGCCGTATGGTATCTGCCTCACGGCCGTCGGCGATGATGACGGTGACGCCGGAGGCAGTGGCCAGCTTGGCCGCCTCCATCTTAGTAATCATGCCGCCGGTGCCATGACGGCTGGGCGTGCCAGCGGCCAGCTTCTCCAACCCCTTATCTATCCGCGCTACCTCCGGTATGAGGGTGGCCTGCGGGTCGCAGCGGGGGTCAGCAGTATGAAGCCCCCCGATGTCGGAGAGCATCAAAAGCAGGTCGGCGTCAATCAGATTAGCCACCATGGCGGAGAGGTTGTCGTTGTCGCCAAACTCGGCGCCGTCCAGCTCGTCTATGGCCACTACGTCGTTTTCATTCACTATGCATACCACCCCCATACCCAGAAGGGCAAGGAGGGTATTGCGAGCATTGAGGTAGCCGGCGCGGTCGGCGAGGTCGTCCTTGGTTAAGAGCGCCTGAGCCACGGCGATATCGTAGCGGGCGAACATATCCCCGTACAGATACACCAGATGCCCCTGCCCCACCGCCGCCAGCACCTGCTTTAAGGGAACGCCCTTAACACTCATGGACAGCCCCAGACGGTCCCTCCCCGCCGCCACCGCCCCCGAGGAGACAACGACCACCTCTTTACCTTCCGCATGCAGGCGGGCAACCTGCTCCACCAGGGCAGACATCCTGTCATGATTCACACTGTCGCCGCCGCCGGTAATGAGACAGGTGCCGATCTTGACCACTATGCGCTTATAGGCGCTTTTATTGCCAGCCATTTTATATACCAAATTTGTTATCCATTATATCAAGCCGATGTATGGCGAACAAGAAGGCGAAGCCCCTTTTGCGACCCGCCCGCCGTATGCTAAAATCTCACCCGTAGGGGCGTCCGAACATCGGCCGCCCCCAGAGGTATTTGCAAAAATGAATCTGACACTGCCTGTTCTCACCAGTCTTATAGAGGAGACGCCCGCCTTCCGCCGTCTCCTGGCGTTGCTTAAAGGCGATTCCAGCCCCCGCGCGGCGGTGCCGAACGCAGCTAAGCCATATGTAATCGCCGCCATATATAAGAGCCTCAAAAGACCCATGCTGATAGTTACAGCGCAGCCTGAGAAAAGCAAGGAGATTCACGGTGAGCTACCCATCTGGGCAGGGACATCGCGTATAGACCTCTTCCCCGAGCCGGATACCCTGCCCTACCAACAAGCGACCCACGACAGCGCCACCGAGGTTGAGCGGCTAAAAGCCCTGGCCAGCCTGACCGCCGATGACTATGGGGACAACCCACCTCTGGTGGTGGCCCCCACCCCCGCTCTTATGGAGAAGACGCTGGCGCGAGAAGACTTCGCCTCCCGGAGCCATACCCTAGAGATAGGAATGACCGTGGAACCGATGGAGCTGATGAGAAGATGGGAGGGGCTGGGCTACCAGCTAGAGGAGGCGGTGGAGGTGCCGGGGACAATGGCGAGGCGAGGGGGAATAGTGGATATATACCCCCCTTTTAGCGAGCTTCCCGCCAGGGTGGAGTTCTTCGGCAACACCATAGACTCCATACGTCTCTTCGACCCTCGGGAACAGCGTTCGCGGGAGGAGGTAGGGTCGGTGGACATCGCCCCTGCCTCGGAGGGCCTGGAATCACCGCGGGATACAATCTTGAGCTACCTCCCCCCCCACACCCTGGTGGTCCTGGACGAGCCAGAGGAAATCAAACTTGCCGCAGATGACCTCGACGAGAAGGCACGGGAGCTGCGCGCCGAGCGCATAGCGCGGGGCGACTTGCCCCCCCACTCTCCCATCCCATACCTCACCTGGGACGAGCTTCGCCCCCAGATAGAGCGCACCGACCGCATGGAGATTACCTGGGCCGGCGCCGAGGACGCCGCCGCATTGGAAATCGCTCCCACCCTTGACTATGCAGGCCAGATGGAGCGCTTCATCAACAAGACCAAGGATCTATTATCCCGTAAGCGCCGCATCATACTGGTAAGCCACCAGGCTGCCAGACTGTCGGAGCTGCTGGAGGAGGAAGGCGTCTTGGCGCCGGCGCTGGAGGGGATAAAGCACACTCCACCCCCCGGCTCGCTCACCCTGGTTAACGGGCTGCTGCCCCATGGCTGGGCCATAGGAGGGGACACTTACCTCTTCACCGATAGGGAGATATTCGGCTTCACCAAGGAGAGGCGTCTCCAGAAGAAGCGCCGCGCCCCGCACAGAAAATTACTCGCCGAGCTTAAACCCGGGGACTTCGTGGTGCATATAGAGCACGGCATAGGCAGATTCGCCGCCATCTCCAACATGCCCACCGAGGGCGGCCAGAAAGACTTCCTGGTGCTGGAATACGCCGCCGGCGATAGGCTATACGTCCCCACCGACCACATAGACCGCATCGGTCGCTACATAGGAGCCAGCGAGAGGCCACCGACCCTCACCCACCTGGGAACCAGGGAATGGGGCCGCAGACAGCAGAGGGCGCGGGAGGCGGCGGAGGAGGTAGCCCAGGAGCTACTGGCACTGTACGCATCTAGAGGCGTGGTCCCCGGCTTTGCCTATCCCCCCGACACCATATGGCAGGGGGAAATGGAAGCGTCCTTCCCCTATATGGAGACCCCAGATCAGATAAGAGCGCAGCAGGAGATAAAACAAGATATGGAGAAAGCCAAGCCTATGGACCGCCTGGTATGCGGGGACGTAGGCTACGGCAAGACCGAGGTCGCCGTGCGAGCCGCCTTCAAGGCGGTGATGGGGGGCAAGCAGGTGGCGGTGCTGGTGCCCACCACCGTGCTAGTCGAGCAGCATGTCATCACCTTCACCCAGCGCCTCGGCGCCTTCCCCGTGAGGATAGAGGCTTTGAGCCGCTTCAAGAAACACGGTGAGCAGCAGGAGACCCTGAAGGAGCTCACAACGGGCGGAGTGGATATATGCATAGGGACGCACCGCTTATTGCAGCGGGACGTCACCTTCAAGAACCTGGGTCTTCTTATCATAGACGAGGAGCAGCGCTTCGGCGTGGCCCACAAGGAACACCTGAAGCGAATGCGGCAGGAGGTGGACGTGCTGACATTGAGCGCCACCCCCATCCCCCGCACCCTGCACATGTCCCTGGCGGGGGTGAGGGATATGAGCGTGATGGAAACCCCACCAGAGGACCGTCTGCCCATAAAGACCTACGTGGCTGCCTATGACGAGCAGCTTATACGAGAGGCCGTCTTAAGGGAGATAGAGCGCAACGGACAGGTGTTCTTCGTCCATAACCGCGTCCAGAACATCAGTGTGGTCGCCGCCCAGCTCCAGGCGATAGTGCCCCAAGCCCGCATAGCCGTAGCCCACGGGCAGATGGCTGAGGGAACCCTGGAGCAGGTAATGAGCCGCTTCGCCCGTGGTGAGTGCGACGTCCTGGTGGCCACCACTATAATAGAGTCCGGGCTGGATATGCCCAATGTGAACACCCTGATAGTGAACCAGGCCGATAGGTTCGGCCTCACCCAGCTCTACCAGCTCAGGGGCAGGGTGGGCAGAGGGGCCAACCTGGCCTACGCCTACCTGCTCTACGACGGAGGCAAGCGCCTGGGGCACACCGCCACCCGCCGCCTGCAGACCATATACCAGGCCGCAGAACTCGGCGCCGGCCTCAATATCGCCATAAAAGACCTGGAGATAAGAGGGGCGGGCACCCTGCTGGGCAACCGCCAGAGCGGCCAGATAACCGCCGTGGGCTTCAACCTCTACTGCCGCATCCTGGAGGAAGCCGTGGCCGAGCAGAAGGCCAAGCTTGCCGGCGAGCCGCCCCCTCCCCTCACCACACCACCACCCAACAT
Source organism: uncultured Dehalococcoidales bacterium (assembly GCA_964627215.1). Taxonomy (GTDB): domain Bacteria; phylum Chloroflexota; class Dehalococcoidia; order Dehalococcoidales; family E44-bin46; genus CAZVIZ01. The sequence goes on along the minus strand of CAZVIZ010000002.1, from coordinate 128,651 downwards.
AGACCTGCCCCTGGAGGCCTATATACCCCCCGAATACGTGACCGACCTTGCCGCCCGCCTGAACCTCTACCAGCGCATGGCGGCCGTAACAGACCCCGAAGTCACCGACGGCCTGGCCGCAGAGATGGCGGACAGGTTCGGCAACCCCCCGCCTCAGGTGCGAAACCTGCTCTACACGGTGCGTCTTAAAGCCCTGGCAACAAGGGCAGGGGTTGAATCCATCACCACCGAGGGGAGACACATAGTCGTCACTCTGCTTCCCGGGCTTAAGCTGGACAGACGTATATTGGACCCCGTAGCCGAGGAGATAAGGCTGGGCCCCAACCGGCTGAGCCTGGACTACAAAAGGCTGAGGCACGTCTGGCAGAGGCTTTTGGAGGAGGTGGTGAAGAGGGTGGGGTGATATACTTAAAACAGAAGCCAAAAGATGAGAGAGGGCAGGCAAATAAAATGAGCGCAGAACTCGTTTCTTTCGTGAGTGATATCATAATAGGTGCATCCGCGATTATCGTCGTCGTCATGGCTTTCCTTGGTCTTCGCACATGGCGAAGGGAATTAACAGGAAAAGCAAAATTCGCCGTCTCTCGTGATGTTATGTTACTAGGCTTCAAGCTGAAGGCACATTTCGAAGACGCTAGAAATCCGCTCACTTATTCTACGGAGTCTGCTGGCCGGTCTCGGAAAGAAGATGAAACACCAGAAGTCTCTCAAGTACTGGATGAGTGGTATGCTAGGGCAAGCCGTCTTAAACCCCTGCAAGAAAATTTAATTAAGATTCAAGAGGCGTCTTGGGAAGCTCAGATATTGCTTAGTGAAGATTCAAGCAAGGCTGTATCAGAGGCCGTTGTGACATATAGACGCAGCTTCGCGGAACTCTCCTCGGCAATACATCCCTACTTTGAAGAAAGAAGGCACGAAGTAGAAACTGGAATCCTCTACAGAGCCCAACAGTGGCTCAATGAACTCCACAAAACAATCTACGGGGGGACAAAAGATGATTTTCCCAAGCAAATTGATGAAATCACTGACAAATTAGAATCAGCATTGCAAGCATATGTGAAATAGTAAGTCCAAGAGGGGCGAAGCCCCTCTTTTTATATTCTCCTCCCACGCTACCTAAAAGACACAGCCAGCAATATGGTATAATCTCTCCATTATGGGTAAAAACGTAATCATAAAGGCAGACGGAGTACAGGTAACTGCCACGCTCAACACCACCGCCACCGCCCAGGCGATATGGGAGGCTTTGCCCTTAAGCGGCGAGGCCAATCGCTGGGGCGACGAGGTCTACTTCGCCATACCCTTAAAGCTAAAGGCGGAGGCACAGCAGGAGGTATTGGAGGCAGGAGACTTAGGCTACTGGCCGCCAGGGCAGGCGTTTTGTATATTCTTCGGCCCCACCCCCGCAAGCCAGGGCGAGGAGATACGTCCCGCCAGCGCGGTGAACGTCTTCGGCAGCGTCACCAGCCACACGGATGTGCTAAAAGAGGTTAAACAAGGGGCGGCGATAATAATAGAGCGCACGCCGCAGGCCTAAAACCCCCGTCAGCTAAAACCCACACCACTTTAACTAAAAGAGTGGGGTTTATAGTTCAAACCAGGCATTAAGGCGTTACTTCTTAAGCGGTGGGCAGGCACACTGTTGCGCCGGTTTGCCGCAACCTTGGCAGACGCCATCCACTATCCTTCTGCCACACTTACAACGTATACAACCGCAGTCTTTACACATATTCTCCCCTCCTCTAACAAATACCATTTAACAGAGCCGGTAACAGCCCTGTCAAACTCAGTAGGAGTTGAACGAGGCTATCCTCTCCATGGGACGGCGGTCATGCTCCGAGGGCCCCTTCCCCCCACGGTGATACCCCATGGCGATAAGCCCCTCCACCTTCTCATAGCGCGGTATATTGAGCACACGCTTTATGGCGCGCTCGTTGAACCAGCCTACCCAGCATGTGCCCAACCCCAGCTCCTCCGCCTGAAGCACGAAGTGCTCCCCGGCTATGCCGATATCCATCAGGTAGTACCTCGTTCGCTGGAGAGCGGCCCCCACCGCGGCACAGGTTCGAGACATGGCGGTCATAAAGCGACGCCGGTCCGAGATAATCACCACCAGCACCGGCGCCTGGCGGCAGAATGCGTTTATCTTATATATGCCGCCAAAGGAACTGCCCAGCTTGTCCTTCACCCCCTCATCATCCACCACGATAAAACGCCATGGCTGGGCGTTGCATGCGGAGGGTGCCAGCCTGGCCGCCTCCAGACACTTCACTATCTTCTCACGCTCCACAGCCCGGGGCAGGAACTTCCTTACGCTGCGGCGCTTTTGTATCAGGTCATAAAGGCCCATTATGCTCGCTCCCGCCAGACATTTACGCCTATCGCTAGCAATACTAGTTTCCAGGTATGGGATTGTCAAGAAAAGGCATGCCGCACCCCTTTACTATGAGATGTTAATTAGTTAGAATTGGCGCTACAAGACAGGGTTGACATCCTACTATAAAGCGATATATAAGTAATAATAATTATTATTACTTATTACTAAAGGCTCCCTCAAGGAGGTTTTTGAAGGATGGATGCCAAAGCGCTTCACAAGATAAGCTACGGCCTATATGTGGTCACCTCTCTGAAAGGTGATAAAGCCAACGGGCAGATAGCCAACACCGTTACCCAGGTAACCTCCCAACCCCCCACCATCGCCGTGAGCATAAATAAGGAGAACCTGACCCACCAGTTCATAGAGGAAAGCGGCGTGTTCGCCGCATCTATCTTAAGTAAGGACACCCCCCTGCCCTTCATCGGCAGCTTCGGCTTCAAGTCCGGCAGGGACACGGACAAGCTTAACGGCGTGGGGCAAAAGAAGGGCGTCAACGGCGCCCCCGTGGTCACCGATAATGCCGTCGCCTACCTGGAGGCCGAGGTGATAGGGCATTTGAGCGTGGGCACGCACACCATCTTCGTGGGCAAGCTCGTGGACGCCGGCGTGCTCTCGGACGAGGAGCCTATGACCTACGCCTACTACCACCAGGTGAAGCGGGGCACCACCCCCAAGAGCGCCCCCAGTTACGTGGCGGAGAAATAAAGCGCGTAAGGAGACGCTCAAAATGGTTAAATACGAATGCACCGTCTGCGGATACATCTACGACCCGGAGCTGGGAGACCCCGACGGCGGCATAGAGCCGGGGACGGCTTTTGAGGACCTACCCGACGACTGGGTGTGCCCCATCTGCGGGGCGGGCAAGGACGAATTCAAGGAGGTAAGCTAACATGAAACCCAGGAAGATAAAGGACGGCATACACTGGGTGGGAGCGGTGGACTGGGAGCGCAGGCTGTTCGACAGTCTGATACCCCTCCCCGACGGCACCAGCTACAACGCCTACCTGATACAGGGCAGCCAGAAGACGGCCTTAATAGACACCGTGGATCCCACTATGGAGGGTCTGCTCATGGAGCAATTGGAGGGGCTGGGGGTTAAAACCCTGGACTACGTAATTGCCAACCACGCCGAGCAGGACCACTCCGGGGCCATACCCTGCGTGCTGGATAGATACCCCCAGGCCAAGCTCCTGGTTACGCCAGAGGGGAAAGACGTCTTCCGCAACCTGCTGCTCATTCCGGAGGAGCGCATAACCACCGTTGACGACCGTTCTACCCTGTCCCTGGGCAATAGGACACTGGAATTCATCTCCTTCCCCTGGGTGCACTGGCCGGAGACAATGCTAACCTACCTTAAGGAAGACAGGATACTATTCCCCTGCGACCTGTTCGGATCCCATCTGGCCACCACCGACCTCTACGTAAGCGACCAATGCCAGGTCTACGAGGCCGCCAAGAGATACTACGCCGAGATAATGATGCCCTTCCGCCTGAACATTAAAACGGGAATGAAGAAACTGGAGGGGTGTGATATAGACATCATCGCCCCCAGCCACGGCCCCATGTACGACGACCCCAAGTTCATCATGAACGCCTATAGGGACTGGACATCCGACGAGGTCGCCAACACCGTGGTGCTGCCCTACATCTCCATGCACGGCAGCACCAAGATAATGGTGGACTTCCTGGTGGAGGCCCTGGCCGAGCGAGGAGTTACGGTGAAGCGGTTTGACCTCGCCGTGACCGATATCGGCAAGCTGGCCATGGCCCTGGTGGACGCCGCCACCATCGTCCTGGGCGTGCCCACCGTGCTCGCCGGCGCCCATCCCCTGGTGGCCTACGCCACCTTCCTGGCCAACGCCCTAAGGCCCAAAACCAAATTCCTGGGCATAATCGGCTCCTACGGATGGGGCGGCAGGGCAGTGGAGCAATTATGCGCCATGGTGCCCAATATAAAGGCGGAGGTGCTGGAACCGGTGCTAGCCAATGGCTACCCCAAAGAGGCCGACTTCACCGCCCTCGAGAAGCTGGCCGAGCTGATAGCTGAAAAACACGCGGGGTTAAGTAAAGTTTAAACCCCGCAGTAACAAATGATAGCTTAAGGAGGAGGGATCAAGATGACCAAGCTTAAGCAAGTATACCGATGCAACGTCTGCGGCAACATCGTGGAGGTGCTTCACACCGGCAAAGGCGTGCTCGTTTGCTGCGGGGAGTCTATGGATCTCTTAACCGAGAAGACCAATGACACCGGCCATGAGAAGCACGTTCCAGTAGTGGAGGCAACCCCTACGGGAGTGAAGGTAAAGGTGGGCAGCGTGCCCCACCCCATGGAGGAGAACCACTATATAGAGTGGGTGGAGATTATCACCACGAACGGTGCCTGCCGCCAGTTTCTAAAACCCGGCGATAGTCCGGAGGCGGAGTTCGCCGCCGACATGGCCGCCGTCAAGGGCGCCAGGGAATACTGCAGTGTCCACGGACTATGGAAGGGCGGCAAGTAAAGACCTGTAAGGAGAGGAGAATACGATGGAATTCAGTAACCCTTATGGCATGATGGTACCCGGCAGAAAGATGACCGACGCCGAGCTAGCGCGCGCCATAATGCAGGACATAGCGGCGGAGCTGGACGCCGTGGCGCTTTACCAGTCCCACGTAGACGCCACCGACGACGAGCGCGCCAAGAAGATGCTGGGGCATATCCGAGACGACGAGAAGGAGCATGTGGGCGAGCTTATGGCCCTCCTGGAACGCCTGGACCCCAAGCAGGCGCAATACCTTAAAAAGGGCAAGGAAGAGCTGGCCGAGGCGCTGGGGGAGAAGTAACCCCGACGCTAAAACATCAAGATAAACTTTAAAAGGGGGGGTAAAGCCCCCCTTTTCATATTCCCCAGGCGTGTTCCTTGACAAAGCTACACTATTAAATGATAATCAAGGGAAATGTATATATTTCGATATATAATGTAAGGAGCCCCTCATTTTGAAAATACTTTTAGTATCCCCCTGCTATCCCGACAGCTTTTGGAGTTTTAAGCACGCTTTGAAGATCATTTCCAGGAAGGCGCTTAACCCGCCCCTAGGGATGCTGACCATAGCCGCCATGCTGCCCAAGGAGTGGCAGAAGAGAGCCGTGGACATGAACGTGAACGATCTCAAGGACGAGGACATCAAGTGGGCTGACTATGTCTTCATAAGCGCCATGATAGTGCAGCGGAAATCCGCGGAACAGCTGATAACGCGCGTCAAGAAATTGGGCAAGAAGATAGTCGCCGGCGGCCCTCTGTTCACCACCGGACATACCCTGATAAACTGCGACGAGATAGACCACGTAGTCCTTAACGAGGGAGAGGTAACCCTACCCCTGTTGCTTAAGGACCTGGAAAATGGTTGTGCCAAGCACATCTACAAGACGGACAAGCACCCCTCTCTAACTGAGACCCCGGTACCTATGTGGTCCCTAATCGACCTTAATAAATACGGCTCTATCCCCATCCAGTACTCCCGGGGATGCCCTTTCAACTGCGAGTTCTGCGACATCATCATAATGGACGGGCGTATACCACGCACCAAGAGCAAGGAGCAGATGCTGGCCGAGCTTCAAGTACTGTACGACCAGGGCTACCGCAGCACCGTATTTATAGTTGACGATAACTTCATCGGCAACAAGAAGAAGCTGAAGAAAGAGATACTACCGGCGATGATAGCCTGGCAGAAGGAGCATGGGCACCCCTTCACGTTCCTCACCGAGGCCTCTATAAACCTGGCCGACGATGAGGAGCTGATGGAACTTATGTCCCAGGCCGGCTTCGACCGCGTATTCGTGGGCATAGAGACCCCCCACGAGGACAGCTTAATAGAGTGCAATAAGTACGCCAACACCAAACGAGACCTGGTGGACTCGGTGAAACATCTGCAACGCTATGGCTTTGAGGTGATGGGCGGGTTCATAGTCGGCTTCGATAGCGATCCCATATCCATCTTCGAGAGGCAGATAAGCTTCATACAGAAGAGCGGTATCTGCACCGCGCTTATAAACCTGCTTAACGCTCCCTTGGAAACCAGGCTGTGGCACAGGCTGGAGAAGGAAAACCGCCTGCTCAATGACATGGTCGGCGGCGAGAGCGAGGACGGCACCATCAACTTCATCCCCAAGATGAACTTGAGGGTATTGGTAGAAGGCTACAAACGCATCGTGCGCACCATCTACTCCCCCAAGGAGTACTACGAGCGCATTCAGATATTCTTTAAGGAATACCAGCCCCGGCAGACTAAACGTCACCAGAAGATAGACCTATCCAATCTAAAGGCATTAGCCAAGTCCATGATAGAGCTGGGCATCAAGGACACATTCAGGGTCTACTTCTGGCGACTGCTCATATCCTGCATAATAAAGTACCCACAGCGCATCGGCCTTGCTATAAACCTGTCGGCACAGGGCTTGCACTTCCGCAAGATATACGACCGCATAAGCCGGATAGAGGTGGACGATGCTCTGCTCGTCAGGCAGGAGAAGGTGCTGAACGGCGAGCCAGTATAAATACCGCCGCACGCTTAAAGATAGGCAAATAACTCGTCAAGTCCGCTTATGCGAGGGCAGTCCTCTACGTCAGGCATAACCCCATAGCGGTCTATGAGTATGGGCTTCATGCCAACCCCCCTTGCGCCGATGACATCGGTGGCATACTGGTCACCCACGTAAATGGCCTCGAGGGCATTGACGCCAGCGCGCTCAAGAGCCGCCAGGAAGATAGGCGGCTGGGGCTTGGGCATGCCTACTTCACCGGCGGTGGCCACCACGTCAAGGTAGTCATCAAGCCCTGCCTCACCCATGATCAGGTTGGATATCAGCCCTAATTTAAGACCCCGCCGCTTAAGCTCTTTTAGCGTGGGGATAACGTCTTCATAGTAGACCCACTCCACCCTCCGCGCCCCTTTAGCTACGCGGCGGACGAGGCTCATCATGGCATCTTCCGAAAGGACGATGCCCAGCTCTGCGGCCAGCGCCCGCTGATAGCGCAGGAAGGGGGCCTCATCAGCGCCGTCCCGCCACCGCGGCGGAGCGCCGCGGGGCTCGGCACTCTCGGCAATTTGGATGGCCCGGGGCAGCTTATCGGGGGGAAGCTCAACCCCCACCTCCCGTGCCGCCAACAGCAGCAGGCGGTGCCGTTCGGGCTCGGGGTGGGCGATGGTATTGAGCCAGTCCAGGAAAACCGCCTTAATCATCGCTCCCCTCCCTCCTCAACCATGGCACTCACCGCGCCCAATACGCCGTTTATGAACCGGGGTGAATTATCCGCGCCGAATGCCTTGGCCAGCTCCACGGCCTCGTTTATGGCCACTTTAATGGGGGTGCCGCCCTTAAGTATCTCAAATACGGCCAGGCGCAGGATGTTGCGATCCACCGGAGATATCTGCTCTATGGGCCATGTCGGGGCAAAGCTGCGTATCCTTTCGTCAAGCTCGGCGCGGTACTCCACCACACCGCTTACCAGTTCCATGATGAAACCCCTACCCTCCACAGAGAAACCGCGGGAGCAGAGTAGCTCCACCGCCTTGACAGCATCGTGCCCCGAGACATCGGCCTCATATAATGCCTTCAGGGCTGCTTCCCTGGCCTTATGTCTTCCCCCTGTCATACTAAAACCCACCAGATATTATTCTTCCCAACTGCCACGGGCTAAAACCCTCACGGTCTGTATTTGCACACGTCAGGTCTTGAGTTTAGCAAAGGGAAACTACAGGGTCAATGACACCCTCTAGCAGGTGAGGTGAAGCGCCGCCACCACCCTCCGCGACGGGGCGAGGGCATTATACGTCCGCCAGGCCTCATCGGTGATCTCCACGATGAGCTTCACTCCCCGCTGCGAGGCCACCTGGACGACTTCAGGAAGGACATGTAGCGCCCCATAGGCGCCCGTGCCCACTATGAGCACGTCGGGGGCGGACTCCATAACCGCCGCGATATCCGCAAGGCAGAGCTGGTGGCCGCTCTTCCTCCACCAAGAATCGTCCACGCCGTCGGGGGAGATGATGACGTCTGAGGTATAGACGCGGCCGTCTATGGAGATGGAGCCGAACTCATATGAGTCTATCAAAGCGGACACCTTAACCTCCATCAGTCGGAGGGGAAGAGAGATGCCAGATTGGCCACCGCCTTGGCATCGCCGATGTTTACCGTGGTTACGTTTCTGTCTATGCGCTTCATAAGACCGGTGAGCACCTCTCCAGGGCCTATTTCCACGAAGGTGTCCACGCCTTGAGACACCATATACTCCATGGAGCGCTGCCACTGGATGCCCTGGCAAAGCTGATTTAAAAGCTCCTCCTTTACCTCCGCGGCGGTGGTGAGGGGTCGGGCGGTGGTATTGGCCACTATGGGGACACTGGGTTTGTTGAACCTGAGGTCAGCCACGAACCGCTTCAATCCCTCGGCGGCGGAAGCCATCAAGGGGCTATGGAAGGCCCCGCTCACCCGAAGCGGTATGGCGCGCTTGGCCCCGTTCTCACATGCAAGCTCGCCGGCGCGGGACACGTTGTCTTTAAGCCCGCTTATCACCAGCTGGCCGGGGCAGTTTAGGTTGGCGATACAGGTATCGGTCTGGCGGCACACCTCGGCCAACTTATCCTCTCCCATGCCAATAATCGCCGCCATCCCCCCAGGTCTCTCAAGACCCGCCTCATACATCAGCCGCCCCCTCTCCCTGGCCAGGCGCACGCAGTCGGCAAATGCGAGCACGTCGGCTGCCAGGAGCGCGGTATACTCGCCCAGGCTGTGGCCAGCCACGAAGGTGGGGGGAGGAACAACTTCGCCGCCGCTTTCTTTAAGCGCCCTTAAGGCGGCGTAGCTCACTATCACCAGGGCGGGCTGTGCATTTACGGTCTTACGGAGCTCTTCCTCCGGACCCTCAAAGCAAAGTTCGGAAAGGGCGAAGCCCAAAGCATCATCAGCGTTACGGAACACCTCCGCAGCGGCAGGATAGCCGTCGCGAAGGTCCCTGCCCATAGCCACCCTTTGGGAACCCTGCCCCGGAAAGAGATAGGCCGCTTTCATCACCGCTTAGCTTGCAACCCCCTTGCTCAGTTTCGCCAGTACAGCCTCAGCCTCGGCCACAGTATCCTCTATAATGGCCTTACACGGTTTTATATCCTTTAGCATTCCGCATATCTGGCCCGCAAGCAGAGTGCCGTTCTCCAGATCACCCTCCACTATGCCCTTGCGCACCTTGCCCACACCAAACTCCATAAGCTGCTCCATGGTGATATCAGCCTTCTTCTCTATCTCCCAAAACTCGTGGATGAGCTTGTTCTCCAGGGCGCGCATGGGGTAGCCCGTGCTCTGCCCCGACATCACCGTGGAGCGGTCGCTGGCGTCTATTAGTGCCTGCTTGTATGCTTCATGGGCTATACACTCCGTGCTCAGCACAAAGCGCGTCCCCATCTGAACGCCCTCAGCCCCCAGAGCCAGAGCAGCAGCCATGCCCCTGCCGTCAGCTATGCCCCCCGCCGCCACCACCGGCACCTTGACAGCGTCTATCACCTGGGGCACCAGAGCCATAGTGGTTATCTGGCCTATCTCGCCGCCGGACTCCATCCCCTCAGCTATAAAAGCATCGGAGCCATAGCGCTCCAGACGCCGCGCCAGGGCCACGCTGGCGACCACCGGCACAACCTTTATCCCCGCCTCCTTGAACTTGGGGATATACGGCCCGGGGTTGCCGGCGCCGGTGGTAACCAAGGCCACCTTCTCCTCCAGGACGACATCTATGACGTCCTTCGCATGGGGAGATATGAGCAGTATATTCACCCCGAAGGGCTTATCGGTCTTCTGGCGGGTTAGCTGTATCTGCTGCTTCACCCAGTCAGCCGGACTGGCGCCAGCGCCGATAATACCCAGGCCGCCGGCGTTGGAAACAGCCGCCGCCAACTCGGCGGTGGCGATATGAGCCATCCCCCCTTGAAGAACGGGGTGATCAATACCGAAAAGCTCGCATATATTGGTCTTGAGCATGAGAGACTGCCTCCCTTAAGAATGTTTCTTTTTCAGTCCTCTTTCTTGGACTCCTTATCCTTGCTCTTGATCCTGGGCCCCTTGGTTTCTATAACCTCCCTGCCGTCATAGGTGCCGCATACCGGGCAGGCACGGTGAGACATCTTGGGGCTTTGGCACTGAGGACAGGTGTCCAACGAAGGGGAGGATACCCCTAGGTGGCTACGCCGTTTGCCCTGCCTGGCCTTGGCGTATCTACGTTTCGGTAAAGCGCCCATATTAACTTGCTCCCTTCTCTATAATGCCTAATTAAGGCCGTTTATTATATATCTTCGTTTTCAGCCGAGGTCATATCGCGGAGCTTATCCCAGCGGGGATCCGCCCCCTGGGGCGAACAGCCGCATGGCCCTTCATTTAGGTTATGCCCGCATGTGGGACAAATCCCGGCGCAGTCCCGACAGCACAGCGGCTTCATAGGAACGCTGAGCAGGGCATACTGGCGAGCTGCCTCGGAAAGGTCCAGGATATGCTGCTCGTCTATGGTAAAGCTCCCCGGCTCATCGGGCGGGGGAATAGGGGCACCGAGTGAGACATCGGTGGTGGGAAAATACTCCTCGTCGAAATTCACCTTGATCATATAGCGAAACGGGGCCAGACAGCGGCTACACACGAGCTCCATATCCACATCCAGCGCCGCATTGACCAGGATACCCTCGTCAATGCGCACTAGCGCGGCCTGGCCGCTGACATTAGACTCCCCGCCAGCGATGCCAATCTTCCCGCTCACATCGTAATCGCGCTTGCTGCCCACGGGGGACTTAAGCAGGCCGGCTACGTTTATCCGCATCCTATCCTCTTTGCCCATAAAACAAAATCCACTTATTATACGAATAGCCGCGCGCTGGGGTCAAGCAAAAGTGGCCCACGGGAACACATTATCACAATTTACATCTAAACACGTCTTGACAAAAGGCCAAATACGCTATATAATAATTCTTTGCGAATATGCCGCTTAACGTTCGCCCTATTATTATAATTTCCACGCTAACCCCGGCTTTCGTCTGAGGTTAGTAGTGCATCTTTTGTGCAAACTGGCCCCGAGATTTTTTACTTTAAGGAGCAGGCTAAAGAGTTATGGTAGTTTCGTCGCCGCGTGCTAACAAAAGGTTGCTTCCCCTGCCCAGAAAATGCTACGCCAAGTTCTCGCCGGCACTGGGCGTGCCCAACCTGGTGGAGGTTCAGCTGAAGTCATTCCGCTGGTTCCAAGAGGAGGGCATAAAGGAGCTTCTGGAGGAGATATCACCCATAAGGGACTTCACCGAGAACCGCTTGGAGCTGAGCTTTGACAGCTATGAGATACGCGACCCGCGCAGTTCCGAGCAGGAATGTCGCAACCGTGACCTGACCTACTCGGCGCCCCTGTACGTCAAAGCCAAGCTGTTGGTCAAGTCCACTGGAGAGATAAAAGAGCAAGATCTCTTCTTCAGCAACATACCCGTTATGACGGCCAAGGGCACGTTCATAACCAGCGGGGCGGAGCGGGTGGTAGTAAGCCAGCTGCTGCGCTCCCCCGGCGTCTACTTCACCACCGAGGAGGACGCCAACAGCGGCCGCACCCTGTGCGGCGCCAAGCTGATTCCCACCAGGGGCGCCTGGCTGGAGTTTGAGACCAACAACAGGAACATCCTCTCTGCCAAGATAGACGGCAAGCGCAAGATACCCGTCACTACCGTGCTGCGCGCCATCGGTTACGGCAGCGACGAGGAGCTACTGGGGCTGTTCAAAAAAGAAGACGATTCCCCGGACCATCCCTTTATTAAGACCACCATAGACCGTGACCCCTTAGTGAAGAACCGCGAGGACGCCCTGCTAGCCATATACAAAAGACTGAGGCCGGGTGACCCCCTGACCCTGGAGAACGCGGAGAAACTGCTAAACAACTTGTTCTTCAACCCGCACCGCTACGATATGGGGGAGGTGGGGCGCTATAAGCTGAACAAGCGGCTGAAGATGAAGGCCGACAAGGAGATACGCGCCCTAAATGAAGAGGACATAGTAGAGATAATAAGGCACATCCTGCTGATAAACAACGGCGAGGAGTCCGCCGACGACATCGACCACCTCGGCAACAGGAGGGTTTGCACCGTCGGTGAGCTTATACAGAACCAGTTCCGCATCGGGCTGTTGCGCCTGGAGCGCGTGGTCAAGGAGCGCATGAGCATCATCAGCACCGAGGGCATAACCCCCAGCGCACTGGTGAACATCCGCCCCGTAGTTGCCGCCGTGCGGGAGTTCTTCGGCAGCTCACAGCTGTCGCAGTTCATGGATCAGACCAACCCCCTGGCCGAGCTAACTCACAAGCGCCGCCTTTCGGCCATAGGGCCGGGCGGGCTTTCACGCGAGCGTGCCGGCTTTGAAGTAAGAGACGTCCACTTCTCCCACTACGGACGGGTATGCCCTATAGAGACCCCTGAAGGCCCCAACATCGGCCTAATCGGCTCGCTGGCCACCTACAGCCGCGTAAACAGATACGGCTTTATAGAGACGCCCTACTGCAAGGTGGCCACAGAGGTGACCAACAAGGAGGAAAACTCAACCGGCAAGACGCTCGCAGAGAGCGTGGCCGAGAACGGCAGTACACTGGCCGAGGAGGGCACGGCTATCACCCCGGAGCTGGCCAAGAAGCTGGCCGCGCTGGAGGGCAAGAAGAATCTCAAGGTGGCACCGTTCGTATCCGACAAGATAGTCTATCTCACTGCAGAGCAGGAAGAGGATTACACAATAGCACAAGCCAACGCCATACTGGACGCAAGCAAGCAGTTCAGCGAGGAGAGGGTGGAGGTGAGGCGGGGCGACCGCTACTTCCTGGAAGTGCCGAGCAACATACAGCTTATGGACGTATCCCCCAAGCAAATCGTAAGTGTGGCCACGGCGCTCATACCCTTCCTGGAACATAACGACGCAAACCGCGCCCTTATGGGCTCTAACATGCAGCGCCAGGCGGTGCCGCTCTTAAGGCCCGAATCCCCTATAGTTGCCACCGGCATGGAGACGGAGGCGGCTAGATACAGCGGTCAGGTGCTGGCGGCACAGCATAACGGCACGGTCACCAAGTCCGTGAGTTCGGAGGTGGTAATAACCACCGATGACGGCGAGGAAGAAGTATACCCCCTGATGAAGTTCGTCCGCACCAACCAGGGCACCTGCATAAACCAGCGCTCGGTGGTGGACAAGGGCGACAAGGTGATTCCAGGTCAGGTTATAGCCGATAGCTCAGCTACCGAGGAAGGGGAGCTGGCATTAGGGCAAAATGTCCTCTGCGCCTTTATGAGCTGGGAGGGCTATAACTTTGAAGACGCCATAATAATAAGCGACCGACTGGTGAAACAGGACAAGTTCACCTCCATACACATCTCCAAGCACGAGCTGGAGGCCAGGGACACCAAGTTGGGCCCGGAGGAGATAACCCGCGACATACCCAACGTGGGCGAGGAAAGCCTGCGCGAACTGGACGAGGAGGGCATTATACGCATCGGCGCCGAGGTGAGGCCCGGGGACATACTGGTAGGTAAGATAACCCCCAAGGGCGAGACCGAACTCTCCGCCGAGGAGAAACTGCTCAGGGCTATTTTCGGCGAGAAGGCGCGCGAGGTGAAGGACACCTCCCTGCGCATGCCCCACGGCGAATGGGGCAAGGTGATAAACGTAAAGGTATTCTCCACATCGACCGGCGACGACCTGCCCGCCGGGGTTAACCGCTGGGTCCAGGTATGGGTAGCTCAGAAACGCAAGTTATCGGTGGGAGATAAGCTGGCGGGGCGGCACGGCAACAAGGGGGTGGTATCCATAATAGCCCCCTCCGAGGATATGCCCTTCCTCCCAGACGGCACACCGGTGGATATAGTGCTGAATCCCATAGGCGTCCCCTCCCGTATGAACATCGGGCAGGTGCTGGAAACGCACCTCGGCTGGGCCGCCCAGACACTGGGATTCAAGGCCGTAACACCAGTCTTTGACGGTGCCGACGACACTGCCATACAGGACGCCTTAGCCAGGTCATGGATAGCCCGAAAGGCCGAGGCGATTATATTTGACCCCATCAGGGACACCCATTTCGTCCAGACAGAGACGGCTGGGGCCTGGGTCAAGGAACAGGGATTCAACGACGAAGAGGTGTTCGGCGATGGGCACCCCGGCGCCGCCCGGGACGCTTGCCTTAAGCTGTGGCTTGAAGAGATGGGCGTATCCACAAAGAAGGTAGCCCCTCAGAAGCTGATGGATACGGCGAACAAGGTGAGCCGGGAAAAGAACACGCCACCGCCCATCTTGGGCAAGGTTATGCTCCGCGACGGGCGCACCGGCGAGCCCTTCCACCACACCATCACCGTGGGCAATATATATATGATGAAGCTGAACCACCTGGTGGAGGACAAGGTACACGCCCGATCCACCGGGCCGTACTCACTCATAAGCCAGCAGCCGCTGGGCGGCAAGGCTCAGTTCGGCGGACAGCGCTTCGGCGAGATGGAGGTGTGGGCACTTGAGGGCTACGGCGCCGCCCACAACCTGCAGGAGATGCTGACCATCAAGTCGGACGACGTTAGTGGACGCGCCAAGACATACGAGGCCATCATCAAGAACGAGGAGATACTCCAACCGGGAGTGCCGGAGTCCTTCAAGGTGCTGATTATGGAGCTGCGCAGCCTGGGGCTGGCGGTGGAGGTAATCAGCGAGGAGGAAAGGGTAAGCCTGAGCGAGGAGCTGCGGGAGGCCCCCGAGCCGGGAGAGAGCCTGGAGGCGGCCACCGATTCCATCTGGGGAGAGGCAGGAGAAGAAAATGCTGGAAGTTAACGACTTTGATGCCGTACGGGTCTCGTTAGCCTCACCGGAGCAAGTAAGAAGCTGGTCATATGGGGAGGTCACCAAGCCGGAGACTATAAACTACCGCACCCTCAAGCCAGAGCGAGACGGACTCTTCTGCGAGAGGATATTCGGCCCCACCAAGGACTACGAGTGCGCCTGCGGCAAGTACCGCAAGATACGCTACAAGGGCGTGGTCTGCGACAAGTGCGGCGTGGAGATAGCCCGCGCCAAGGTCCGCCGCGAGCGCATGGGACATATAGAGCTGGCCTGTCCGGTGAGCCATATCTGGTTCGCCAGGGGCACACCCAGCCGCATGGGTCTGCTTTTAGACCTCTCGCCGCGGAGCCTGGAGCGCGTGCTCTATTTCTCCCACTACATAATTATATCTGTTGACGACGATAAGCGCCGCGATGCCATAAAGCGCATCAAGGACGAGACTGCTCAAGCCATAGCGGAGCGCCAAACCCTGGTAGATGAGCAAGTCGCTGAGAAGGAGAAGGAGGGCGGCCAAGAGAAGGAGATAGATAACCTGAGAACGTCCTGGGGGCAGGACAAGCTGAAGCTGGAGGAGAAGCTGGCCGATAACGTCGCCCTGCTGCGCGACATGCGCCAGCGCGCCCTGATCACCGAGAACCAGTATGACGATATGAGTGCCCGCTTCGGCGATGTCTTTGAGGCCGGCATAGGCGCCGAGGCTGTACTTCAGATACTCAAAGACGTGAACCTGGACGAGGTTCGTAACAGGCTCTTAGACGAGGTACGCTCCACCTCAGGGCAGCGGCGCAAGAAGGCCTCAAAACAGCTGCAGCTGGTTGAGGTGCTGCGCCGCAGCGGCAACAAGCCGGAGTGGACCATACTAACCGTGCTGCCGGTGCTGCCCCCCGACCTCCGCCCCATGGTGCAGCTGGACGGCGGCAGATTTGCCACCAGCGACCTGAACGACCTCTACCGCAGGGTTATAAACCGCAACAACCGCCTAAGGCACCTGCTAGAGATAGGGGCGCCTGAGGTGATTATAAGAAACGAGAAGCGCATGCTCCAGGAGGCGGTAGACTCCCTCGTAGACAATGAGAAGAGGGGCCGAGCCGTGGCCGCCACCGGCAGCCACAAGCTGAAGTCCCTATCCGATATGCTAAGAGGCAAGCAGGGACGCTTCCGCCAGAACCTGCTCGGCAAGCGAGTGGACTACAGTGGACGCTCCGTAATAGTGGTAGGCCCAGAGCTGGAACTCCATCAGTGCGGACTGCCACGGCGCATGGCTTTGGAGCTGTTTAAGCCCTTTATAGTGCGCCGCCTTATGGAACAAGGGCTGGCCTACAGCGACAAGAGCGCCCGCCGCCTAGTGGGACGCTCTCGGCCTGAGGTCTATGACATACTGGAAGAGGTGGTCAAGGAACGACCGGTGCTCTTGAACCGCGCCCCCACCCTACACCGCCTCAGCATACAGGCCTTTGAGCCGGTGCTAATAGACGGCAGCGCTATACAGCTCCACCCCCTGGTGTGCTCGGCGTTCAACGCCGACTTCGACGGAGACCAGATGGCAGTACACGTGCCACTTTCCAAGGCGGCGGTGAGAGAGGCCCGGGAGATAATGCTCAGCCTACACAACATGCTGTTGCCCTCCCGAGGCGAACCAGTGGTAACCCCCACCCTGGATATGGTGCTGGGCTGCTATTACCTGACCACCATAGAGCCTAATCTCCCCGGTGAGGGTAAGGTCTTCGGCAGCATGCAGGAAGCCAGGCTCGCATACGAGCTGGGGGTGATAAATCTCCGTGCTGAAATAGAGGTGAGGGACCAGAGCAACAACGGCGACAGGATAAAGACCAGCGCTGGCCGTATAATATTCAACGAGATACTGCCCCCCGAGATGGGCTATCAGAACAAGGTTATGGGCAAATCCACTTTAAAGCAGATAGTTGCGAACTGCTACCATCTGCTGGATCACGAGGCCATGGGCACTATGCTGGACAAGCTGAAGTGGCTAGGCTTCCACTACGCCACCAAATCCGGCACCACTATCTCCATAAACGACCTCAAGGTGCCCGATGCCAAGGCCAAGATACTGGACGAGGCCGACAACCGAGCCTCCGAGATTGATGACCAGTACCATCACGGCTTAATAACCGAGGACGAGAGGTACAGCGGGGTGGTGGGGGTATGGACCGAGACCACCGACAGGGTGGCCGATGCTATATCCGACTCCATGAACCGCTACGGGGACATCTATATGATGGCCACTTCCGGGGCCAAGGGCAACATCTCCCAGATAAGGCAGATGGCGGGGATGCGGGGACTTATGACCAACCCCTCGGGCAGGATTATAGACTTCCCCATACGCTCCAGCCTCCGTGAGGGGCACAGCGTTATGGAATACTTCATCTCCACCCACGGTGCCCGCAAGGGCCTGGCCGATACAGCGCTGCGCACCTCTGAGAGCGGCTACCTGACCAGACGCCTTATTGACGTAGCCCAGGACGTCATCGTCCAAGAGGAGGACTGCGGCACCACCGATGGCATATGGATATCCGAGCCGGAGGAGAGGGAGCTACTTCCTTCCTTAGCCGAGCGTATAATCGGCCGTCTGGCGGCAAGCCCGGTGGCACACCCCAAGACTAAAGAGGTCATAGTTGACCGCAACGAGATAATAGACGAGACCAAGATCCAGGAGATACTGGAGGCGGGCATAACCAAGGTTCACACCCGATCTCCCCTCACCTGCCAGTCGCGCCACGGCGCCTGCCAACGCTGCTACGGCAGAGACCTATCGCGCGGCGAGATGGTGAAGATGAACACGGCGGTGGGCATAATAGCCGCCCAGAGCATCGGAGAACCGGGCACCCAGCTTACGCTGCGAACCTTCCATACCGGCGGGGTGGCGGGGCTGGACATCACCAGCGGCCTACCCAGGGTGGAGGAGCTCTTTGAGGCCAGACCTCCCAAGGCCCAGGCGATTATATCGGAGATAGAGGGCATCGCCCAGGTGGACGAGAGCGACGAGGGTAAGAAGATAACCATCGTAAGCTCCGAGGAGTTCCACGACGAATACCAGATGCCTAAAGGGTGGCAGGTGATGGTAACGAAGGGCCAAAGGGTGGAGATAGGCAACACGCTGGCAGAGCCACCTAAAGCAGAGAAGGAGGCAGCGGAGGAGAAGCCCAAGAAGGAGGTCTCCGCCGAGGCCCAACAGCCTATCGTGGCCCGTGTGGCTGGCGAGGTGTCCATTAAGGGCAAACAGATCGCCATCAAATACGATGAGAAGGACGCACGGGAATACACCGTGCCCATAAGCACCCATATCCGCGTCAGCTCCGATGACCGGGTGAAGGCAGGGCAACAGCTCACAGACGGCTCTGTGAACCCCCAGGACCTGCTCCACATCAAGGGCAAGGAGGCGGTGCAGAGATACCTGGTAGACGAAGTTCAAAAAGTATACCGCTCCCAGGGAGTAAACATAAACGACAAGCACATAGAGACCATTGCTCACCAGATGCTGACCAAGGTCTGCGTAGACTCCTCCGGTGATACCGAGTTGGTTCCCGGAGAGCTGGTTAGCCGTTTCCGCTATGAGGACATAAACGCCAAGGTGCTGGCCGAGGGTGGTGAGCCGGCGACCGCACACATCGTGCTCTTGGGCATCACCAGAGCCTCGCTGAACACCGAGAGCTGGCTGGCGGCCGCCTCCTTCCAGGAGACCACCAGGGTCCTCACCGAGGCATCCATATCAGGCAAGGTGGACCGCCTGGTCGGACTAAAGGAGAACGTGATCATCGGCAAGCTCATACCAGCCCAAACCGAGATATCCCAGCCAGAGCCGCCTGAGCCGATGCTGGGCGAGGGCGAGGGCGAGTTGGGTCTGCTGTCCGACGAAATGGGGGCCGGATTGCTGGGCATGGAGGGCACCATGGGTCTGCTGGCCGACGAGACGGAGGCGCCCGCAGCCGAGGCTGAAG
>CAZVIZ010000002.1:0-109374 GCA_964627215.1 uncultured Dehalococcoidales bacterium | reverse complement strand
CCGAGGCTGAAGCAACCGAGGAGTCACCCGCCGAGGAGGAAAACAAAGAGGATGACTGACCCACAGGCCAGGGTAATCGATTAGAACCAGAGGCCGCCCTTTATGAGGGCGGCCTCTGCTATTTGGTGTGCTATAATAACCCTAAAGCCACGAGGGCAAGGGCATACATGGCTGCAGAGCGCATTATATCGGGTAAACGCAACACCACCGACACCAGGATGGACACCGACCTCCGTCCCCACAGCCTTAATGACTTCATCGGCCAGGGCAAGGTCAAGGACAACCTGGATATAGCTATAACCGCCGCCAAGGGCCGAGAGGAATCCCTAGACCACGTCCTTCTATATGGCCCGCCAGGGCTGGGTAAGACCACCCTGGCCTATATAATCGCCGCCGAGATGGGCGTGGGTTTAAAGTGTACCTCCGGCCCGGCCATAGAGCGCACCGGCGACCTGGCCGCCATCTTAACCAACTTAAAGAGCCACGACGTGCTGTTCATAGACGAGGTTCACCGCTTAAACCGCACCGTGGAGGAGGTGCTGTACCCGGCGATGGAGGACTTCGCCCTAGATGTCATCATCGGCAAGGGGCCCGGGGCAAAGAGCCTGCGCCTTAACCTCCCCCGCTTCACCCTCATCGGCGCCACCACCCGCTTCGCTCTATTAAGCCCTCCCCTGCGCGACCGCTTCGGCGCCGTCTACCGCCTGGACTTCTACGACCACGAGTCTATACGGCGCATAGTCGAGCGCTCCGCCAGGATACTGGGCATAGAGGCCGATGGCGAGGGACTTATGGAGATAGCCAAGCGCGCCCGTGGCACCCCCCGCGTGGCCAACCGCCTCCTAAAGCGAGTGCGGGACTACGCCCAGGTGAAGGCCGATGGCATCGCTACTCGTGAGGTAGTCATAAAGGCGCTGGCCAAGCTGGAGGTGGACGGCATAGGCCTAGATGAGATAGACCACAGGCTTTTAAAGGCCATCATCGGCAAGTTCGGCGGTGGGCCGGTGGGATTAGACACCATAGCTGCCTCGGTGAGCGAGGAGGCCGATACCATTATGGACGTCTACGAGCCCTACCTTTTGCAGCTGGGCTTTCTGGAACGTACCCCTCGCGGCAGGGTAGCCACCCCCCTGGCATACCACCACCTGGGTCTGAAGCCCAAGCAGGCGAAGCCCCCCCAGCCGACCCTGTGGCAGGACAAGTGATATAAAAAGAGGGGGAAGCACACGCCCTTAATGGCATCTCTTTCCCCCTCTTAAAAGGCTGGAAGCCTGGTTCTTATTCCACTATGTCGTAGACCATCTGAACGTTGGCCGTTATCTCAAGCTCCCCAGGGCTTATGGAAGTCTCCACCGGCGCCAGCGCACCCGCCGCCTCCATGGCGTAATCACGGTAGATATACGGCGTATATATGCTTTCTGTGATATATACGGGGTCTCCCAGTTCAACGCCGGCCAACCTGGCAAGCTGCTCTGCCTTAGCCTCGGCATCAGCTATAGCCTCCGCCCTGGCCGTCTCGTAGTAGGCGGACATATCGTCCACGGTGAAGTTGATATCATCTATGCGGATGAGATCGCCTCCTGCGGAGACAACGGCGTCTATAACCGCGCCGGCCGCATCCACGTCCCTTACCTTGGCAGTCACCATATTGGTCACCCTATAGCCGGTTATCTCCTCCTCCTCCAGGCGGTCGTCCCACCTGGTTACCTGACGCACGCTGAAGTAATCCGTCTGAATATCGCTCTCGGCGACGCCGTTCGTCTTGAGGGCGTTCATTACGGCGTCCATAGCCTGCTGCGCCTGGGTCTGGGCCTCATCCACCGCATCTGCCCGGGACTCTATACCCAGCCTAATCATGACAATGTCTGGTATAGCGATGGCTTCGCCCTCGCCGTTAACCCATATCCCCTGCTGCTGGCTCGCGACCTCCACCTGAATGTTGGAGAGCGAACCGCCCTCGACCAGGCTCCACTGACGGGCGGCACACCCGCTTAAGGCCACCGCCCCCACCACCACCACCGATATCAGTGCCCATATCCATCTCTTTTTCATTCTTCTCCTCCCCCTGCGAGTAGTATTTGCCTATAGTATATGTATCAAAATGTTAATTTTTCATTAATGACTAGTCCACCGTGATTGCCAGGTTGAAGCTCCACTCCCCCTTCTCGCCACCCTCCCAAGGACGGCTGTATTCCATAGAGACGTCGGCTGTACCCGCCTTGAGGGCACGAAAGGTCCATACCTCCACACCCGATGCGCCCACAATTGGAGTGTCCTTATGCTGGGGAGAGACGAACTCGTGCCCCGTCTGGGAAATTACCGCAGAGTCGCTTATCTGAGCCTCCTGCGACCACATGAAGCCAGTGGTGGGATTGGAACACAGGGTCACGGTAAGGGTCTGGCCAACGGAAAGTGCTGCCTGCTCGCTAACTACGCCCGAAGCGGAGAACTCGTCGCAGGCCACCTCCAACGAGGCCTCTTGGGGAGAACCAGCCTGGCACCCCATAAGCACACCCACTGCCATCACTATGGACATCCCCACGAAAGCCGCTTTTAACCTCATATAGCACCTTCTTTTTACGACTGGATACCCGGCAAAAGTGTAGCAGAAAGGCCCCGCCTTGGGTAGCGAGCAAAGACCAACTTCACGCTGAATGTGCTAAAATATACCCTGCCGGGTTTAAGACTAAGCTCTTTATAGGGGAGATAAGGTTTGTCCTACTACGTTCGCATGATGCACTATGGTGATATCCTCCAGGTAAGCGACATAGACCGCGAGGCCTTCCCATCCCAGAGGCCCCCCACCAACTACGAGCGCGAGGCGGAGAACTGGCTGGCGCACTACATTGTCTGCTGCCGAGACATAGACCCCGACTCGCCCGTGGACTTAAAGCCTATAGGCGAGGAATACATCTTCGGCTTCGCGGGGCTGTGGCTGATGGCCAACGAGGCCCACATAACCGCCATAGCGGTGCGTGAAATACACCGCCGCCGCGGCATCGGGGAGCTGCTGCTGATACGCCTTATTGACCTGGCGCTAAAGCTCCAAGCCGACGGCATCACCCTGGAGGTGCGCACATCCAACAGGGGCGGCAGAAACCTCTACGAGAAGCACGGCTTCACCGAGGTAGGGCTGCGCCACCGCTACTACAACGACAATAAAGAGGACGCTTTATTGATGAGCCTTAAGGACATAACCTCGCCCGAGTTTATATCACGCCTGAACAGGCTCAAGCACGGACATTCCAAAAGGTGGGAAATAGCCTCGCACCAGGTGTTGCCATAGCCCCCAAAGGGCCTCCCTTGACACGGACAGCGAATGTGGTTTATATTTACTCATTACGAAGTACGGGGATAATTCTCAGCGCGTTTCGCTGGTGAGCCCGGCTGTTAGCGGCCGGGGTTTAAAAGTACTAAATGCCACCTACAAGTTTTGAGAAGTTAGCTGTAGGTCACCAATTCCCCCCGGCCAGTTACGAGTTAACGCAGTCGGTTATTGCCAAATATGTGGCTGCGGTGGGGGAAAAGCAAGCCTTCCTGGAAGAGGACACCGTGCCTCCTCTAGGCATGGCTGCTTATGCTATAAACGCTCTCTCGGGCCAGTTCTCCATACCACCGGGTTCCATACACGCATCGCAGGATTTCCATTTCATAAAAAGGGTGCCCATCGGGACCACCATCAGTTGTATAGGCAAGATAGCGCAAAAAGTGGAACGGGGCAGGCTGACGCTGGTGGTGCTGGAGATAGACGCCGTTAACCAGGCCAATAATGAAAAGGTGCTCACGGGTAAGAGCACCATAGCTATACCAAAGATATAACGGGGATAGTTAAACTTGGACTCTAATCTAGATTTATCGCAGTTGAAACAGGGGGTAAGCCTGGAGCCGGTGGTGAAGACCATCGCCCAGGAGGAGATAAACCGCTACGCCGAGGCCAGCGGGGACTTCAACCCCATTCATATAGACGAGGACTTCGCCAAAAAGACCCCCCTGGAGGGAACCATAGCCCACGGAATGCTGGTACTGGCCTCTCTGGTCCAGATGCTGACCCAGGCCTTCGCTAACCATTGGGTGGAGGGGGGCAAGCTCTCGGTTAGATTCAAAGCCCCCGCCCGCCCCGGAGATACCATAACCACCCAAGGCAAGGTGGACTCCGTGGAGGCGGAAGGTGGAGACACACGTGTAAGCCTAACCGTGGCATGCCTGAACCAAAATGGAGAGACGGTTATCGCTGGCGGCGCCGAGGTTAGGATATAGCCACCTTAAGGAGAGAGTAGAAGACTTTATGGCCAAGACCAACCAACGAGTGCGGATAGCCATAGACGCCATGGGCGGCGACTACGCACCCGAGGAGATAATAAAGGGCGCCGTTATGGCCGCCGAGCAGGAAGACGTCGATATCATCTTGGTCGGGCCCAAGGGCAAAGTGGAGGCAGAGCTGGCTAAATACGACATCGCCAATCTGCCCATCAGCCATGTAGACGCCAAGGAGTATATCTCTGAGGAGAAGAACCCCGCACTCGCCGTGCGGCGTAAGCCCAACTCCTCTATAGCAGTGGCCACCAGGATGCTTAAAAGCGAAGACGCGGACGTGCTGCTCGGCGCCACCGCCACCGGCGCGCTGGTAACCAGCGCCATGAACTTCCTGGGCATGATAGACGGCATACACCGCCCCGTAATCGGCGGGGTGTTGGCCAGCGCCGCACCCAAGACGGCCATTTTTGACTTTGGAGTTAACGTAGACTGCAAACCGCAGCACCTGCTCACCTTCGCCATTATCGGCAGCGTCTACGCTAAGATATTCTTAGATGTCCCTAAACCTACGGTAGCTCTGTTGAATATCGGCAGAGAGGAAAATAAAGGCAACCGACTGGTCCAGGAAGCCCACCGCCTACTGGACAAGAGCGGGCTTAACTTCATCGGCAACATAGAGGGCGGCGACATATTGAGCGGACGGGCCAACGTGGTTGTCTGCGATGCTTTTGTAGGCAACGTGTTGCTTAAGTTTAGCGAGAGTGGAGCCGAGCTTATCGGCGGATACCTGAAAGAAAAGGTCAGCCAATACCCCGTGCTCGGCGGCTGGCTCAAGGGCAAGATACAGAAGGTTATGGCCTCGCTCTCGTCACCGGATATCGTTGCCGGCGGCCTCATCTGGGGCGTGGACGGCATCGTTTTCAAGATACATGGCCATAGCAAGGCCCCAGACCTGGTGGCCAAGATAGCGCAGGCGAAGAAGGCGGCGGAGGGCGATGTGGTAAACTGCGTTAAATCGGAGCTCACCAGGGTTAGGGAAAAACTCAATTTCTGAAAGGAGCATCATGTCTAAGGTAGAGGATACCATCAAAGAGACCATTATTAAGATTGTGCACTGCGAGCCGGATGTTTTAAAACCCACCGCCACATTCCAGGATATGAAGGCGGATTCGCTGGACATGGTCCAGGTGCTGGTAGCACTGGAGGACGAGTTCGGCATTGAGATCCCTGATGAGGATGCTCAGAACTTTAAGGCCTTTGGTGACTTCGTCTCCTACGTGGAGAAGAAGGTGGCCGAGAAGAAGTAGCGCGATATGCTCAAAGGTAAGGTAGCACTAGTAACCGGTGGTTCCCGTGGTATAGGCAGAGCCATAGCCCTGAAGCTAGCCGAGGAGGGCGCGGACGTGATAGTGAATTACTTCCGCCACGGCCAGGCTGCGGAGCAAACGGTAAAGGATATAGAGGCCCTGGGCGTGCGCTCAAGGGCGGTGAAGGCCAACGTCGGCGAGGCGGCAAAGATAGATGAGATGTTCGCCGAGATAGAGAAGGACTTTAAGCGCCTGGATATCTTCGTAAGCAACGCCGCCTCAGGGCTGCCCTGCTCAACCATGGATCTGGACGGCAAGAGATGGGACTGGACGATGGATATCAACGCCAAGGCCTTCCTCTTCGGCGCCCAGCGAGCGGCCAAGCTGATGGGCGATAAGGGCGGCAAGATGGTGGCCATTTCCAGTCTGGGCTCACACCTAGCCATACCGGGTTATGTGGCCATAGGCATATCCAAGGCAACCCTGGAGGCGCTGATACGCTACCTGGCCATGGAGCTAGCCCCCAAGGACATATGCGTTAACGGTGTGTCGGCTTCATACGTCACCACGGAGTCCGGCCTCCTCTATGCCAAGGCGGCACAGGAGCAGCTGGGGGGGACACCCACCTGGCAGACCACACCGGCCGGCAGGCCGGTTGCACCGGAGGACCTGGCCAATGTGGTGGCCTTTCTTTGCCATGACGAGTCCTCCATGATACGCGGACAGATAATCACCATAGATGGAGGCTACTCCCTGCTGCCGTAAGCACCGGATGAAGCAGGGAGGTTAAAGGAGGAGGATATTGGACACAAAGCGAGTCGTCATTACCGGAATGGGAGTCGTCTCTCCCATCGGCACCACCATAGACGAGTTCTGGAACAACCTGGTGGAGGGTAAGTCGGGCGTGGGGCCCATCACCCGCTTTGATACCAGCAAATACAACGTAAAGGTAGCCGCCGAGGTAAACGGCTTTGACCCCACCAGGTATATGGAGTTGAAGCAGGTGGAACGCACCCGCAAGTCAACCCACTTCGCCGTGGGTGCGGCCAAGCAGGCCGTACAGGCCGCCAAGCTGGACATGACCAAGG
This sequence comes from uncultured Dehalococcoidales bacterium, assembly GCA_964627215.1. Lineage (GTDB taxonomy): Bacteria > Chloroflexota > Dehalococcoidia > Dehalococcoidales > E44-bin46 > CAZVIZ01. The sequence goes on along the minus strand of CAZVIZ010000002.1, from coordinate 102,725 downwards.
AATCGGCGGAGCGGGTGGGTGTAGTAACCACCAACATGATGGAGTGCGAGTCCATAGCCGAGGGGTGGCAGACACTTGAGAAACGCGGCCCGCGCCGCATAGACCCCCTGTTCTTCACCAAGTCGGCACCGGGCATCGCCGCCCTGCATATCGGGCTATCCCTGGAAGCGCGCGGACCCAACACCAGCGTCAACAGCCTCTGCGCCAGCGGCGCTGATGCCATCGGCACGTGCATGAACTTCATCCGCCTGGGCTATGCCGACGTGATGATAGCCGCCCCCACCGACGCCTCCATGGACTCCATGTCCATAGCCGCCATAGGCAGGCTGGGCGCCCTGACCCCGCAGGAGGACCCCGACAAGGCGTGCCGCCCCTTCGACCTCAACCGCGACGGCTTCGTCTACGGCGAGGGCTCGGGGGCCATGGTGCTGGAGAGCCTGGAACACGCCAACGCGCGGGGTGCGCCTATAATCGCCGAGGTGGGCGGAGTCGCCTGGCAGTTCGACGCCTATGACGCCGTGGCGCCGCACTCCGAAACGGAGGCGGTGGCGATGCGAAACGCCCTCAAGAACGCCGGCGTAACTCCCGATGACGTGGACTACGTAAACGCCCACGGCACCTCCACCAAGCTGAACGATGTAACCGAGACCAGGGCCATCAAGATGGTCTTCGGAGACAAGGCATATAAGATACCCGTAAGCTCCAGCAAGTCCATGTACGGGCATATGATAACCTCCGGCGGCTGCGTGGAGGCCATCGGAGCGGCTCTGAGCCTGAAGAACGGCGTCATCACACCCACCATACACTACGAGACCCCCGATCCCGACTGCGACCTGGATTACGTGCCCAACGAGGCCCGCAAGGCCGACATACGCGTGTGCCTGAAGAACAGCTTCGGGCTGGGCGGACAAAACTGTTGCCTGGTGCTGAAGAAATACGAGGGTTAAGGCGAGATGTCCACAGAACTCAAAGGCAAGATAGCGGTGGTAACCGGCTCCTCAAGGGGCATCGGCAGGGCAATCGCCCTTAAACTGGCTGAGATGGGGGCCAATGTGGCCATAAACTACAACCAGAGCGAGGCTGCTGCTCAGGAAGTGGTGAAGGAGATAGCCGCAGGGGGCAGTGAGTCCATAGCGGTTAAGGCAAACGTCTCCGATTCCGAAGAGGTCAAGGCCATGTTCAAGGAGATAACGGACAAGTGGGAGAAGGTGGATATACTGGTGAACAACGCCGGCATAAACCGCGACACCCTTTTACTCAGGATGTCGGAGCAGGCCTGGGATGATGTCATTAACACCAACCTGCGCTCGGCGTATCTGTGCACCAGGGCGGCGCTGCGCACCATGGGCAGACAGAAGCAGGGGCGCATAATAAACATCGCCTCCATCGCCGGCATTATGGGCAACCTGGGACAGACCAACTACTCCGCCGCCAAGGCGGGCATAATAGCCTTCACCAAGAGCGTGGCCCGTGAGGTAGGCCAGATGAACATAACCGCTAACGCCATCGCCCCGGGCGCCATAACCACGGATATGACCGACGCTTTAAAACCGGAGATAAAGGAATTTATCCTGGAGAGAATAGCCCTAGGCCGCTTCGGTGAGCCGCAGGAGGTAGCCGAACTGGCAGGATTCCTGGCAAGCGATAAGGCGGCCTATATAACGGGGCAGGTCCTCATTATAGACGGCGGCATAGTATAAAAGCCCCCACCCAACCGATATAACAACACAACATCCTATCAGGCAAGAATTGCTTTAAGAGCCGAAGCCGCCACCCATGCAACCACGCCTGCCGGCATTGGCATCAGGACCCTGTTGCTTCATGCGTTCCCTTATCCATTCCTGTATAGAGTCCCTGCTCTGGGTTAATGGCCCCTCCAGCTTGTGTATATCCACCCCGGATAGGTAGGCATCAGACTTCTGCTTCTTGGCTACAGCCAACTGCTCGTTCATATTCTCCGCCATCTCAAAGGCCTTAGATATATCCGCGTGGACAGCCGGCTCCAGGAAACCCAGCTTGGCGTTGTTCCTCTGCCAACTACCCACCTTGAACTTCTTAGGCTTCTTTTGATAGGCGGACTGCTGAATAGCCCTCAGGTTCTCATTGATGTCCGATAGAAGACTGCTGGCTATCTCCACATCCGTGCCCTCGGCACGACGACGCCTTGAATACATAGAGAAGACGATCAGCACCAGTAGCGGTATCATTATGGCCCACTGGCTGTTCTCCCCCCCTCCAAATAAACCCTCAAACATAGATATTCCCCCGTAACGATTTTGCCATTTTGTCAGACAATATCATATTAAACCAGATTATGGAGCAGATGTCCAATAACCTCACCCTCAAGGGCGCCCGGCACCCACCAGCAGGCAGATGTTGCGCGAGAAGTGCTTTATAGGATAGCGGTAAGACACCTCTGGGAAGGCCTTGATCACCGTAAGGCCGGCACGCTCAGCTAGGCGAGCCAAGGCGCCATAGGAAAAGAGATAATAGTAGCGCATAAGCGTCCCGCCCTTTGTGCGCCAGGGCACGTAAAGCTCCCTGGGTCTCCCCCAGAAGCGTGGTTGCCAACGGTTCCAAACCGTTATAAAGGCCTCCCCACCTGGCTTGAGCACCCTCTTAAGCTCCTTTAAGGCGGTCAGCCTTCCCTCCTCCCCCCTTATATGGTGATACGTCGCCACGGATATAGCCCAATGGAAAGAGGCGTCGAGGTAAGGCAGGCGGCACGCATCGGCCTGGGCCAGCCGTAAGGCGAGGCTATGTTTTAGGGCATATTTGCGGGCAAATCTAAGCATAATGGCGGAGGAGTCTATGCCATGTAGCTCAAAATCATCACCAAAGGGAAGGAAGTCGGGGCCGTGGGCACAGCCTATATTAAGGAGCTTGCCCTCCCCCCACCGCTCCGCCAGCGCCTCTAACTCCACGCGGAAACGAGACCAGTGCCTGAAGCTATACCATCCGGGGGCAATGTCATCGTAAACGTTTGTGCCCATAAGACCCTATCTGCTACACTCCAGAATAGGGTATCATACTATGAAGAAATCAACCAGGACCATATCCGGCGTAACCCCTGTGGCAGTGATGACGCGTCCCTGGGAGTGCCCCGGAGAGTGCATTTACTGCCCCACCTTCCCCGCCACCCCTCAGAGCTACACCCCCGAGTCTCCGGCAGTGCTCCGAGGAAACAACTGCGACTACAACGCCCGTGCCCAAATAGGCATGAGGCTGAAGGCGTTCGGGAAGATGGGCCACCCCACCAACAAGGTGGAGCTTATCGTGATGGGGGGGACATTCCTCTCAACACCACCTGAGTATCAATACAGCTTCATAAAGGACTGCTACGACGCCCTGAACGGGGAGGCATCAGCCACCCTGGAAGAGGCCCAGGGGAGGAACGAGACCGCCCTACACCGCATTGTGGGGCTTTGTATAGAGACCAGGCCCGATGTCTGCGGGACAGAGGAAATAGCGCACATGCTGCGCTTCGGTACCACCAGGGTTGAAATGGGCGTCCAGATGTTGGACGACGACATCTACCGCCTTACTGGGCGAGGCCACACCATAGCCGATGTCGTAGCGTCTACGGCACTGCTGCGCCGGCACGGCTTCAAGGTGCACTATCACTGGATGCCGGGGCTTCCCGGCTCCACCCCCCATAACGACCTGAATCTATCCCGCCTGTTATTTGACGACCCCCGCTTCCGCCCCGATGGCCTGAAGCTCTACCCTACCATGGTGGTGGAAGGCACCGAGCTTGAGAGCTGGCAGCGCCAGGGACGCTACCAGCCCTACGACGACGACGTGATGACCGAACTCATCGCCGATATAAAGGCACTTGTGCCGGAGTACGTGCGCATATCCAGGGTGCTAAGAGATATACCGCCACAGTTCATAGCAGGCGGCCTCAAAAATTCCATCCGCGATGCGGTGAGGCAGCTCATGGAGGAGAGGGGCACGGAGTGCCGCTGCATCCGCTGTCGTGAGTACGGCCATCGCCTTAGGCAGGGACGGGAGATAGGCCAACCGCACCTTTACCGCATGGACTACCGCGCCGCCGAGGGCAAGGAGGTATTCCTCTCCTTCAAGGACGACAGGGAGACGCTGTTCGGGCTTATAAGGCTTCGCATACAGGATAAGCTTGCAAACGTCCCGGGGCAGGCGGAAGGCGTAGAGGCCCTTATAAGAGAGCTTCATGTATACGGCCCTGAGCTTGCCCTTAAGGAAAGGGGTAACCCTGCGGCGCAACACAAGGGACTGGGCAAGAGGCTTTTTAGAGAGGCCGAGCGCATAGCCGCTGCTGATTTCGGGGCGCGGCGAATGGCCGTCTTAAGCGGGGTGGGAGCCAGGCGGTACTACCGCGACGAGTTCGGCTACCGCCTGGAGGGCGGCTATATGGTAAAAGAGCTATAGCCTTAAAAGTATTAATCCAACCCCAGTTCGGCCAGCCTGTCCTCGTCTATGCCAAAGTGGTGCGCTATCTCGTGGAGCACTACCGCCCGCACCTCCTCCTCCACCTCGCCACAGCGGCGGCACTTATCTTCGATAGGTCGCTGGAAGATGGTTATCTTATCCGGCGCCACCAGACCGTAGGACCAACCGCGGTTGGTCTGGGGAACGCCCTCATAAAGCCCGTAGAGGGTTTCGCCGCGCCTCAGGCCCAGCTCGCGGCACTGCGCCGCAGAGGGCCTATCTTCCACTACTACATCCACGTTCTCCATCATCGTCTTTATCTCCGGTGGAAGTTCCTCAACCACCCTATCCACCAACTCCGTGAAACGCGCTCTATCCATCACCGCCGCCCCTTAAGGTATTCTATAGCCCAGGCGACGGCGTCATCGGTCTCCAAGTCAAGCTCATAGTCAGGGGTTATGCCCTCGCCCTCTATAAGGGTTCCGTCCGGGGTGAGCCAGCGAGCTGTGGTGATGTACAGCCCCGAGCCATCGCTCAAACGCCTGAGTATATTGACACTGCCCTTGCCGAAGGTCTGCTCACCGGCGATTACGGCGCGGCCGCGGTCCTGAAACGCGCCGGCCAGAACCTCACTGCCGCTGGCACTGGCGCTGTCCACCAGGACTACGACGTCCAGGTCGGTGGTAACGTCCTGGGGGGTGACGGTACTGGTCATACGGCCGCCCTGGTTATCTAGAACGGTAACCACCACGCCATCTGTCATGAAGCCACTAGCGACATCAACCACCACTGTGAGATAGCCGCCGGGGTTGCCACGCAGGTCCAACACTATACCCGCAGCGTCTTCGGACTCTATACCCTTAAGGGCCTCGCTCATCTCCACATTAGTGCTCTCAGTGAAGTGAGTTATATATAGATAGGCTATATCCCCATGCATCTCGTAGCCCACACTGTCCAGGGATATCTCGCCCCGTATAATCTCAATCTCCACCGCCTCGGCATCTTCCTCATGAAGGACCTCCAACATCACCGCCGTGCCCTCGGCACCACGGATGCGCATAACGGCCTCGGCCAGATTCATACCCTCAGTGGATTCTCCGTCTATGGCCAGTATCCTATCCCCCGACCTTAAGCCCGCAGCCTCGGCGGGGGAGCCGGTAATTGGAGCCACCACGGTTATATAGCCGTCCTTCATGGCAACCGTGGCCCCGATGCCCTCGTAGCTGCTCTCAAAGGCACCCAAAGCCGCATCGTAGTCCTCCGGCTCAATGTATGATGTATAGGGGTCGTCCAGAGCCTCCACCATGCCCCTAACGGCGCCGCGGGCAAGCCCTGCATCGCTCAATGCGGACTTATCCACATAGTCGCGCTGGAGCATATCCCAAGCCTCGTCCACCAACCCCAGGCCCTCCCCACTCCCATTCACCGCTATGCCGCTATCCAGGGTGATGCATCCACCCCAAAGAAGCAGCATGCCCACCGCGATAGCCGATAAAACCGCTTTCCTCATAGCGTGTCCCCCTTAAAAGAGTCCACTAGAGCTTATCAAGCAAAGAAGGCATAAGGCAAATGGATAGGACGATCAGGAGGGATAGATAGACGAGGGGCTATTCACAGGCGGCGACGGCGTCCACCATACGAATGGTATCCCCCATGCCGGCAAGCGACAGCCTTAGCCCCAGGCGGCGCAGCTCCACGTAGCCCAGGCCCCTGAACAGCCGCCGCCCCGCCACCAGGCACATCTCGTCGTAAAGTGCGGGCCAACCCCCGCCCTGCCGCTTTATACAGAAGAGAATGAAGTCGTAAACTATGGGATTTATGGTGTCCACTAGACACCTAATATAGGCCCGACACAACCGTTTATCAACCCCGCTGACGCAGGCTTACAACACCATTTCAGCCCCGTCTATGCGGGCAAATTCCCCCCACTTCCCCTATACGCCGCTTTGCTCAACCGCAAGGCTAACGGCCTAAAAAAAGGGATAATTTTACAAAAGGCTACGGGGTGGGGGAGAGCAGGCCAAGTAAACCTGTAAGCCGAGTTCTGTGCCCCCAACCAATGTCGGGGCAGCGGCCATTCATCTAGCCCTGGCGTTGCCGCCAGGGTCAAGCGACCTACCCGGGGACAGGCCAGGCGTCCTTATGTCCCTCTGTTTGGTCTTGCTCCGAGTGGGGTTTGCCCAGCCGGCCGGTCTCCCGACCGCTGGTGGGCTCTTACCCCGCCATTTCACCCTTACCCGCACCGACTAAAAAGCGCCGGCCGCTGGCGGTATAGTTTCTGTGGCACTTTCCGTGAGGTCACCCCCCCTGGGTGTTACCCAGCACCCTGCCTGGTGGAGCTCGGACTTTCCTCCCGCACATAACGCGCGAGCGACCGCCCAGTTTACTTGGCCTAAATCTACTCTATTACGTAACGAGGTTTATGTCAAACCAAAGGCCTTGTTGGCCAGGGCGTCAGCCCGGGCGTTGCGGCTGCGGGGAATATGCCTCACGGTGAGGCTCTCAAACCGCCCCCCCAGCACCAGCACCCGCTGGATAAGGGGCTTCAAGTGCGCCTTCTTGACCTTGTATTCGCCCCTCAGCTGCTTTACCACCAGCTCCGAGTCCGCCATCAGCACCACCTCACTCACCCCCATTTCGGCGGCCTTCTCCAGGGCAGCGATTACGGCAGCGTACTCCGCCTCGTTGTTGGTTGCAAGGCCGATGCGCCGAGATATGGAGGCGACTACGTCGCCCTCATCGTCCTCTATGGCAACCCCGATGGCGGCCTCGCCTGGGTTCCCCCGTGAGGCGCCGTCAGTGTATATACGGGCCTTACGTAACATCTATATACTCATGCCATAAACATTATGCGCCCACAACTGGAGCACTGAACAAGCCTGCCGCCCTTGGCCTGCTGAGAGTCGCTGGCGGAAAGCGCTATGCCACAGCCACGACATCTCCCCTCCTCCACCCTCACCACCGCCCTGCCCTTGGCCATCCTAAGCTTATCGTATAGGGCGATAACCTCGGCGGGGATGCCGTCCACGATGCCGCCGCGCTCACCCTCCAGGTGGGCTATCTCGACATCGATCTCCCCTACCTCGGCCTTGAGTTTCTTCTGCTCCGCGCGCCACTCCACCTCCACCCCCTTAAACTCCTTGGAGATGGCAGCCACATCAGCATTAGCCTTCTCTACCCTATCCATGATATCCAGATCCTTGTCCTCCAACGAGACCTTCCTGCGTTTAAAGGACTCCATCTCCTGCTGCAGGCCTGAAAGCTCCTTGGGATTGCCTATGCTGCCGCTATATAGCTTGCGGTCTATCTCTGTTATCTTGCCATCCAGGTCCTCCACCTCCCACTCCAGGTCGTGCTGCTCCTTCCCCAGCTCTTTTAGAACCCCCTCGGCGGCGGCCAGCCGGCCGCGGCAGGATATGAGCCTGTCGCTCTCGCCTAAGGCAAGCTTGGCCGCATCCAGGGACTGACGCTGCGAGTCCAGGCGGGCATCTAACTCTTGAAGCTCGTAGAGCTCTCTGGCAATACTCATAACTAGTGGCTATTTTATAACGCGGGGGGCGGGAATAGCAATTCCTGCTGTAACAGGACAAAAGGCGGTTGCTTTGACAGAACCTTTGTTCTAATATACATCATCACTCTTTTGCGTGAAATAATCATGAGAATACTTAAACTAGCCATCAAGGAAGAGAGATGGGACCTGGCCGCTCATACCATAATACTGGCGACGGCCAGGTTACTGGACAGTGGAGAAAAACCCAATGCCGGCAAGAGAAAAACGAAAGCCAGGCGCCCCCAAAGGCAACCAAAACGCTAGGAAGCACGGCTTCTACGCCAAGGTGCTCACCGAGGCGGAGGAGCTGGACTTCGACACTGCCTGCGGGGTTGAGGGCATAGACGAAGAGATAGCCCTGCTCAGGGTGAAGATAAAGGCACTCATAAAGAGCGACCCTGATAACCTGAGGCTAATCATGAACATGACCAACGCCCTGGAGAGGCTTATCCGCACCCGCTATAACATCACCAAGGAGCAGAGGAAGGGTCTGAAGGAGGCTATAGGCAATGTCATCAAGGAGATCGCCGTGCCCCTCGGCATCGGCATCGCCCAAAGCATCAATAAATAGACTACGCCCCTACCAGAGAGAGGTGGCCGCGGCGGTGCTGGACAGCATATTCGGCCGCAAGGGGCTTACCTTCTCCGTGGAGATAGCACGCCAGGGAGGCAAGAACGAGCTTTCGGCGCAGCTGGAGCTTCTGCTACTGACACTCTACATGGCCGAGCCGCAGAACCTGATAAAGTGCTCCCCTACCTTCAAGCCCCAGACGACGATAAGCATCATGCGCCTTAAAGACCGCCTTAACGACGCCGGATTCGCCGATATCTGGAGCGCGGAGATGGGCTATATCATAAGGCTGGCCAACGCCAGGGCGATATTCCTCTCCGCAGACGAATCGGCCAACGTGGTAGGCAACACCGCCCACCTGCTACTGGAGATAGACGAGTCGCAGGATGTGGACAGGGATAAATACACCAAGGAGTTCAAGCCCATGGGGGCGGCCCATAACGTGACCACCGTCCACTACGGCACCACCTGGAACGACCACACCCTGCTGGAGGAGGTGAAGCAGACCAACCTGGAGCTGGAGAGGAGGGGCGGCCCCAAGCGCCACTTCCGCTACGACTGGGAGGCTGTGGCCAAATACAACCCCGACTACCGCGCCTACGTGGAGGCGGAGAGGGAAAGGCTGGGGGAAAACCACCCCCTGTTCCTCACTCAGTATCGTCTGTTGCCCATAGGCAGCGGCGGCGGCTTTTTAAGCCCCGCTCAGCGGGCGCAGCTACAAGGCAGTCACCATAGGCAGAGAGTGGCACGACGCGGTGGGGAATACATCGCCGCCGTAGACCTGGCCGGGGAGGCGGAGGGGACGGAGGACGAGGCTTTACGCATGCTTAAGCCCCGTAAGGACTCCACCGTGGTCACCATAGCCGAGCTGGACCACTCCACCTGCGACGACATCGTTAACACACCACGTATCAATATATTGGAGCACCACTGGTGGACGGGGAAAAAGCACGCCCAGCTATACTCCCAGCTGGTGGCAATCCTCAAAGACTGGGGGGTGAGCCGGGTGGCGGTGGACGCAACAGGGGTAGGCCAGCCGGTAGCATCTTTCCTGAAACAGGCGCTGGGAGGCAGGGTGGTGCCATTCACCTTCAGCGCACAGTCCAAGTCCGCCCTGGGGTTTGAGATGCTGGCGGCGGTGAACTCCGAAAGACTGAAGATGTACGCCGGCGACGGCTCGGCGGAATACCGCCAGTTCTGGCATGAGATGGAGCAGGCCCGGAGCCACTACCGCCCCAACCAGACAATGAACTTCTACGTGGATCCCCGGGACGGCCACGACGACTTCTTAATGAGCACGGCCCTGCTGGTGGAGGCCGCCAAACGCTATACCCCCCGCCGCGCCAGGGGCATAAAGTAACCCCCTCCCCTGATAAGGAGAGGGGGGCTTTGTATACTTCAGGCTTTAAGGCGCTATCAGTAGTAGTAGGAGCGCCTCTTACCCGCAAAGTAGCCGCCCAACCCCGCGCCCAGCGCGCCCAGACCCCACCACAGGTGTATCATCCAGTCGGGTCGGTCACCCAGGCTGAAGCCGCCGAGCAACCCAGCTACGTAGTACTCTCCGGCGCCGGTCCAGCCGCTGGCATTCTGAGCACGGTCCACGGCGCGCACCCGCCACCGGTAGGGGGCATCGCTGGAGGTATTGGGCAGCCTCTCCTCCTCGGTGAGGGTATATTCAGACGTTTCCAGACCTGCCTTGGTAAACACTATATCGGTGAAGTCCTCGTCGCTGGCTATCTGCAGGGTATAGGACACGCCACTCTGATCGGTCACGTCCGCCCAGTCAAAGTAGGTCAGCGCCTTGGCCTTGTCGCCCATCAGCGGGAGCAAAGGCAGTGGTATGGGCGGGGACTGCTCCTCCATGTAGAAGGTCTTCGAGAGGCTGTTGGTGCCGTCGCTGGCGGTGATTGTGTGGAGGCCGCCGGTGGTAGCGGGTATGTTGAAGGAGGCGGAGAAGTCACCGCTGGAATCGGCCTGGGTGGTGGCAACGGTTATAGGAGTGGAGGCAAAGGTTACGGTTACCATGCCGTTGGGGATGAAGCCTGTGCCGCTTATTGTCATCGGCATGCCCACGTACCCCGGCGAGTCATCACTGGTGGTGGTGCCCAGGGTTACGCTGGAGGACATGGTGAAATCAGCGCTGGCCTCGTTGCCCTCGCCGTCCTCCACGTCTATATCGTATGTCGCAGCCTCCACCTGGGGCACGTTGAAGGCGGTGGTGAAGCTGCCGTCGCTATCGGTATCCTCTGTGGCCATAATGGTGCCATTGAACTTGACGGTGACCTCGTCATCCGCGGCGAAACCTGTGCCACTCACGGTCACCTCATCGCCAACCTTGCCCGCGTCGGGCACGGCGGTTGCGGCTGACTCCACGGTGAAGGTGGCCTCGGCAGAGTGGTCGCTATCGTCCTCCACAGTTATGGTGTGGTCGCCGGCTGCGGCAGGGGGTATTTGAATGGTGGAGTCGAACTCGCCATCGTTATCGGTTTCGGTATCGCCGTCCTCTATATCCAACGTGTCATCATCGAACTTAACGGTAAGGTCGTCGCTGGCCTCAAAGTATTGACCCGAGAGGTCCACCTCGATGCCCACGTTGCCGTTATCGGGGTCAACGGTGAACTCCGGCGCCAGCACGGTGAACTCGGCCACGGCCTGCACCCTATCATCGTTCTTATACGTAACGTAGACATAGTATGTGCCGCCGACCACATTCACTTCCTCATCACCATCGGTGAGCTTCTCGGGAACGTTGAACTCGGTCCTTATCTCGCCATCATCATCAGTGCGCTCCGTCCTGTCGACATACTCGAAGTTATCCAGGGAGTCGATATCGTTGATATCGACGCCCCCCTCATCGCTGAAATAGAGGGTCACCTTATAATCATCTTCCGGGTCATCGTTGCGCCTGAAGCCGTCGCCGGTGACATCCACCTCCTCGCCTACCTCGGCGCTATCCGGGTCGAGCGTAATCTCCTCCGCCGCCAAGGCGGGAACGGCGGTAAGGGCCGCCAACAGCAGGGAGACGACAGCCGCTACAGCCGCTACCTGCCAAACTCTGCTCTTCCTCACAATAAGTCTACCTCCCTAATATTTAATTATTATCTTAAAGCTTGCATTAATCTATTATATTATAATAGAAATCAGCCCATTTTCAACCAATGGCGGTTCCAGGCAAGGGTGTTCATACCTTGGAGTAGGCGGTGCGGCGGCCGATCCAGACGCCCAGGAATATGGCGGCGGTCACGCCCGCCGCAATTAGGGCATTCCTGGCCGGGGCGGACAGGCTGAAACCGCTTTTAACGTAGAAGGCCCACGGCTCAGACCATTCGCTCTCGTTGGCAGCGCCGTCCACGGCCTTAACCCTCCAGTAGTAGGGAGAGTCCTCGGTAGTGGGAGAGAGCTCATCTGTATCAGCCAGCAGGTAGTCCGAGGAGGGTATGCCCTCACTCTCCAGAACTATAGCGCTGAACTCGGGGTCGATGCCTATCTGTAAGGTATATGTCACCCCGCTCATATCAGTCACGTCGTTCCAGTCGAAATAGGCGGCGGGGCTGTCCTGGGCACCGTCCTCAGGAATCACCAGGGTCGGCACCGGCGGCGCATCGGACTCCACGGTGAAGACCCGAGTGACCTCATTGGTGCCGTCGTATACGGCCACTATATGGTTGCCCCCTGTGCTGGCGGGGACGATGAACTCGCAGGAAAATGCGCCATTGCCATCAGTGGGCACCTGGGCCACTTGAATATTGTTATACTTAACCGCGACGGTCTGGTCAGTAAGGAAACCCATCCCTTCCACGCCGAGCGCCAGCCCCACATGCCCCTGGTAGTAGCTAAGGTTTATGCCAGCGGATATTGTGAAGTCCGCCTCCGTCCTATTGCCGACGGCGTCCTCCACGGTTATCTCATATTCGCCCGGAGGCATGACCGGCACCTGGAATTCAACCTCAAAAGCGCCGTTTCTATCGGTCTGTTCCGTCGCCACCTCGATATCATGAAAGCTGACCGCCACCTTCATCCTACCGCCGAATCCGCTGCCGCTTACCGTAATCTCATCGCCGGTGGCAGCCTTGGCAGTGCCAAGAGACATCATGGGCTTTATATCAAACTTGGCCTCATCCCAGTTGCCCAGGGCATCCTCCACTCTTACAGCATGCTCTCCGGCGGCGCTATCCAGAGCGACGAAGTCATAGCTGAAGTCACCCGTCGGGCCCGCCGTTGCCGAACCGGTATCTAGCCTCTCCCCGTTGTAATACACCAGAACCCTGCCTTCGGAGTAAAGACCCTTTCCAGTCAGACTTACATCAGTCCCCACCACCCCCTCTTCCGGGTACAGAAAAACATCCAGGTCGTCTACGACAAAGGCCTTTTTAGAGCCGAGCTGATTGCCTAGATCATCCCCGACGGTGACATAGGAGACACCGATAGAGGCATCGTCGGGGATGAAGAAATCGGTGCTGAAAGAGCCGTCGTCGGGGATAACCAGTGTATCCACCTCCGCACCATTGAAGTATATGGAGACGCTGTCGCCGCGATAGGACTCAAAGTTGGCCCCGGAAACGGTGACCCTGGTCCCCAGGGCACCGGAAGTGGGGGAGAGGGCTAGCTCCGGAGCGGCAAGCACAGGAGCAGCAGCGAGGACCGCCACCATCAGGGAGGGAACAAGAACGATGGCAAGCCTCTTAATAACCCCAAAGCCCACTGTGCGCGCTGACATGCTTCGCATGCCAAATAATATAAGCAACTATCGGCTTCGTGTCAATTCTACCCCGACTCGCGAGGGCAAGGGTGACAAAATACCATTGACCCTTGTAGAACATATGTGCTAATTTAAGCCTGAAGCAATGGACACAGAGAAAGTCGAAAACACCCTGTATAACGCTATTTACGAGCCCGACCTGCCACCAGAATACTGCCACTACAAGGACGAAGGCTGCGACTTAGCCACGGCACGGTTAGGACACCAATCCAGCTGCCTGGAATGCCCTTTTGAAAGGTGCATCTACGAGCAGCCCCGGGGCAGGCAGCGCTACCTAAAAACGAGGCGCGACAGCGAGATAGCCAAGATATTCAATAAGGAAGGTAAAAAAATCAAGGAGATAGCCCGCATATTCGGACTTAGCGAGAGAACGATACAGCGGGCGATCAAAGGGGAAAAGAGATGAAACAAGGCTTTCAGCCCTCCCAGCTAGAAAACCGTGACAGCGACAGGATGAGGGGCTACCGCAACCTGCTGGACTTCTACCACGGCCGGCACTGGGAAGACCGCCTGCGCCGCGGCGAGAAGCAACTGACCTTCAACTACGCCAAGGTGGTTGTGGACAAGATAACTTCCTACCTAATGGCCGGCGTTAGCTGCGTAGTGGAGGCCGAGCAGGACTCAGCCAAGGCAATAGCAAGGGCCCGTAAGGCGGACCAGACCCTGCGCCGGGTCTACGAAGAAAACCGCTTAAGGCAGCTAGACTTTGAGACAGAGATAGACTGCGCCATACTCGGCGACGCCTGCTTTAAGGTCACCTGGGATACAGAGACGAAATCCGTGCGGGTAACCACCCCCGATATACAAGGGGTCTATGCCTGGTGGCGGGGGGACGATACCTCCAAGCTGTGGCGGGTGGCCTGCCGCTACCACCTCGACGCAGAGGAGGCAGAGGCGCTTTACGGCGCCAGCCCCAGCGGAGATACGACCGAGGTGGTGGAAGTCTGGACCGACGACTGCTTTGATCTATGGCTGAACAAGGCTCAGATAGACTCTAAACCCAATCCTTATGGCTTTATACCCTTCGTCATCTACCCCAACATCAAGGAGCCGAAGCGGTTCTGGGGCATATCCGACCTCAAGCAGCTTGAGGAGCCGCAGCGGGAGCTGAACCGCGCTGTAAGCCAACTCTCACGCATACTGGAGCTATCGGGAAATCCCATAGCCGTGCTGGAGAACGTGGAGGGCTCCGAGGACATCGCCATAAGGCCGGGGGCGGTGTGGAACATACCCGAGGACGCCAAGGCGTATCTATTAGACCTTCTCCAGGGCGGGGCGGTGGGCCTTCATATAGACTACATCAACCTGCTCTACCGCATAATGCACGATGTCGCCGAATCTCCGCGGGCCGCCTTCGGCGGCACGGATAGGGACCTCTCAGGCGTGGCTTTGGAGCTTGAGCTTCAGCCGCTTTTGCAAAAGCTGGAGCGCAAGCGACTCATAAGGAGCGACGCCTACAACCGCCGCAACCGCATGATCTTGAGCCTCTTTGAGAGATACGGCGGCGGAGTGACGGGGCTAGGACGCTGCCACCTGAGGACCCGGTGGCAACCGGTGCTGCCCCAGGACCTTACCCGACTGGTGGCTAACGAACAGACGCTGGTGCAAAACGGCATACACTCCCGAAGGCACGCCATGACCGAGCTGGGCGTAAAAGACCCCGAGGCCGAGTTTGCCCAGTGGCTGAAGGAAAGAACCCAGATACTGGAAATGAACAGCGACATATCTTCAAACACGCATAACAGCAAAACCCGCCGTGGCCGAGCGAGAGCGAGAGAGGAAGGCCCACAGGCGAATTGAACGCTTTTTAGGAAAGGAGTGAGAATTGACAACAGAAGATTTGAACGAGAGCCCGGTAGAGGAGGCCCAGGGCACCACAAACGCTGAGATTGAGCGCATATCAGCGCGGCAGGAGGATGAACTAGCCCAGGCCAACGAGCGCATCGCCGCACTGGAGAGCGAACTGGCCCAAGCCGTATCCAGCTACAAGGCCATGATAATCCAGACACACCTCGAGGTGGCCGAGGAGCTGATAGCGGGCGACTCCATAGAAGCCATAGACGAGTCCCTGGAGAAGGCTGAATCCCTGATGAACCGCATACGACAGAGCCTCCAGACGGAACTCGCCCAGGCCAAGGTTCCCGCCGGGGCGCCGCAAAGGACGGGGGAGCAGAGCCTCTCGTCCCTCTCACCGCGGCAGAAGATTAGGCAGGCAATAGGAGGTAAAAGATAATGGCACTAACACTAGCGGAGGCAGCCAAGCTCTCCAACGATATGCTGCTCCAAGGAGTAACAGAGACCCTGGTCAAGGACTCCCCCGTCCTACGACATCTCCCCTTCGTGGAGATCGTGGGCAACGGGCTCACCTACAACCAGGAGAGCACTCTGCCCAGCATAGACTTCTACGACGTCGGCGACACCTGGTCGGAATCCACACCCACCTTCGAGCAGAAGACGGCTCATCTTAAGATAATGGGCGGAGACGCCGACGTGGACAACTTCCTCAAGTCCACCCGCTCTAACATCCAGGACCTGGAGGCAGCCGTTATAGAGCTGAAGACCAAGGCCTTGAAACGCAAGTTCGAGGAAAGCTTCATCTACGGGGACTCCACCGCGAACGCTAAGCAGTTCGACGGCATACGAACCCTCATAGACACCGCCACCGCGAGCGACCAGGTGGTGGCCATGGCCGCAAGCGGAGCCACGCTCACCTTAAACAAGCTGGACGAGCTTATAGACGCAGTGAAGGGCGGCAAGCCCGACATGCTGTTGATGAGCCGCCGCTCCAGGAGGAAGATAAACGCCCTTATACGGGCGGCAGGCGGCATGATGGAGACGGAGCGCGACCTGTGGGGCAACTTCGTTGAGCTGTGGGACGGCATACCTGTCGGCACATCGGACTGGGTGCTGGACACCCATGTGGTGGCTGGCAGCGTAGAGACTGCCACCACCGGCGGCGACTGCTCCACCATATACGCCTTACAGTTTGGGGAAGGAGGCCTGTGCGGCCTAACCAGCCCGGGGCACATACAGGTGGAGCCGGTAGGCTCCCTGGAGGACAAGGACGCCTCCAGGACCAGGATAAAGTGGTACGTCTCACTGGCGCTCTTTAGCAGCGTCAAGGCGGCGGCGCTTATCGGAGCGCAGGACTAAATACAAACCCAGGGGAGGGCGGCCCCCCCGCCCTCCCCTACACCAAGGAGGTGAATAATGACGATAACCGTAGCAGAGCATACGGAGCACCCCTTCGCCAAGGGCGACCTCACCACCAACGGAATACAGTGGTCGGCGGAGGTGGACACCACCACACCGGATACGGACGTGGCCGTGGAGGCCGTAATCATAAGGCCGCCGGCGCTGGGTGAGGTGATGGAAATGGAGGTAGGACTTACAGCCGCCTTCCGCGCTGTGTCCTCGGCCACCGCCGACATCACCTACAAGTGGCAGGCCAGGAACAAGGGCGGCGCCTGGGCCAACCTCCACACCCCCGTAACCAAGGCCGACATCGGCACGGACTACGTGGAAGAAACCATGAGCGGACGCTTAACGGTCCAGGACGGCCTGGACACCCTACCCCTGGAGGTGCGGCTGGTCATGCAGTGCAACGAGTCGACCCAGGGAAGGGCCAAGGTCAAGAACTCAAGCTACATAAGGGTCAAGTACGCCGCTTCCTAAGGGCGAGGTGATAAGGGACATGCTGAACATAGAAGCATTGACATCTACAACACCACAGCCGGGGTGCGCCCTATGGCTCAACGGGCTACCCGGGGGCGGGGACAGGATATACGACCTGAGCCCCTACGGCAATCACGGCAGCATAGATGGCGCCGTCTGGCATAGGCTGCCCAGCGACTTGTGGTATCTGAAATTCGACGGCAACGACAAGGTGGACTGCGGGGATAACCCATCTTTGGACTTCGGAGGAGGCGATTTCACCATCACAGCCTGGCTCAAACCCGACACCACGGGCGCAAGCGACAACGCCGCCATCGCCAAATACAGCGACGCCAACAACCGCTGGCGCTTCTACCACCGCGGCAACGGCTCGTTCTCCTTCCAGGCCATTAAGAACAGCTCGGTACTGCTCAATATACACGTAAGCGAGGTTCTCCAGGCCGAGGCTTGGCAACAGTTGGCAATAGCAGTAAAGGGTAGCTCCATATGTATGTATAAGAACGGCCGCTTTATGGGACGATCGGACGATAATGCGAGCGGCAATATAGACAATACTGGCTCGGTGGAGCTGGGTGGGGTAACGCTGGGGAATCCCTGGAACGGCTCCATAGCGCTGCCGCGCATTCACCACCGTGCCATTACAGGGCTTGAGATACAGAACCGCTTCCAGCGGGAGAAACACCTCTTCGAGGTGTGGTGAGGTGAAAAGATGAACCTGAGCGACATGAGGACGATAGTAAGGCGGGACCTCCACGACGAGGACTCGCAGAACTACCGCTGGAGCGACAGCGAGCTGGAAAGGCACATCGCCCACGCCGTCAAGGACTTCTCTCAGGAGCTGCCCCTGGAGGACAAGGCCGTAAAGGCCACCACCCAGGGCTCCAGGGAGATAGATATATCCAGCTTGAACCAGCGGGTAATGGTGGCGGCGGTGGAGTACCCCGCCGGGCGCTTCCCTCCCCTATACCAACGATTCTCGATATGGGGGGACGTAATAGCCCTGCTGGGGGCGGAGGTGCCCGACGGCTCCAACGCCAACATCTACTACGGCAAGCTGCACACCCTGGACGGCGTCTCCTCCACCCTCCCCCCCCAACACGAGGACCTGGTCGCCGCCGGCGCCTGCGGCTACGCCGCCGTGGAGTGGGCCATATACGCCATAAACCGCGTCAACGTGGGCGGGGGCCAGACCGCCAGGGAGCTTCTATCATGGGGCCGGGAGAAGCTGGCCTACTTCCAGGGCGCTGTGGAGAAGCTGGGGCGCACCCACCGCTTGAGGGCGGGCACGCTGTACCGCCCCTACCACCCCACCCAATCCCAGACCCGGGACTACGGCCCGTAAGGTAAGGAGGCGTAAAATGCCCAGAAAGAGGACTGTCCTCACCAAATACAAGCTGCCCCCCCAGGCATTCGCCTTGGTGGGAGACGGCAGGGATACCAAAACGTGGCTTCTACCTCATCACAGCAAGGAAGTAAAGCGGGCTGATGAGGACGAAACGGTGGACTGGAGACGCACCGCCGCCGCGGCGGCCAAACTCTCCCCAGGGGGGCGGCGGGAGGGGGGACTCAAGACCTCCCCGGAGGAGGTGCTTGCCGCCGCCGCCCATCTGGCGGGACACTATCGCCGCGCTGGCAGGCGTCTTCCCGACATACTGGCGGTGCTTACTTAAAGGAAGGCTTATATGGAGAACATAAAGGACTGGGAGACGGTAATAAAGAGCGCCGTAAGACCGTTCGTCATCGGCTGGGGGTTCGTGATATACGGCGTGCTGCTCATAAAGGGCGCCGAGGTGCCCCCACCCCTCGCCTACCTGGTGGCAGCCGTAATCATAGAATACTGCGGCGAGAGGGCTATAAAAAGGCTCAAGGAGAAGCAATGAGGAAAGACATCTTAGCTAGATTATACCGCGCCATATGGCTCAAGTTTGGAGGCAGACCCTGGACATATATCATAAGGGACTCCTACCACAGGAGACCCCTCATCTGGCTGACAGCGGCATCCGCCGCCGGCATACTGCTGGGGCACATCTTCTGGGGAACGCCCTGGGTGCCAGGTCAGACAGGTGGATAAGGAGGGCTTTTGAGAAATCTATCAGCAACACTGCTTAAGGCACAGAAGGAGGCCAGCCGTAGCCCCTATATCAAGGTGGAATTGAGCAACCGCGTATCGGGGGCGGTGAGATTAGACTGGACACGGCTCTACACCGGCACGGAGGAGGACTACTATCACGGCGCTACCATGCCCCAGGACGGCTCGCTCATAAGGGTGCGCATAACCCCCTCAAGCGACTCCAGGAAGCTCTACCGCCAGCGGGTGGCCGACCCCGGCCCGACATCGGACTTCAGCCAGTGGGCCTACACAGGAAACTATAACGCCGTCGTAACCGCCTGCTGTTCACTGGGGAGCGAGGTCAGCATACTGTGGATAAAATTCACCCGCGCCATCTACCGCATAAAGAGCACCGATAACGGCGTTACCTTCGGCAATGCCGAGCTGGTAGACTATGCCCCCACCACCCAGATAAACGGCATAGCCGCCGCCTATAAGCCCAATGGGGACATGGCGCTGTTCTTCGCCGACCAGGATACATTGTATGTAAAGCAGCATATAAACGGTCAGTGGCAGACCAAGAGCGCCTGGGACAAGAACACCGGCGACCTCTCGGGCATAGCCGTCCTCTACGACGATGACTGGGACATTATGCTGACGGGGAAGGATACAAACAACGACTTCCACTTGTGGAGCTTGGTCTATGGTGACGGCGGGGAGGTCTCCGCCGGCGCCTGGTCGGCACTGGAGGACATGGCTGCGGCACCATCGGACGGAGATTTTCAATATTGCCACGTGTTCATGGACAAGCCCGACACCCGCCGCAGCGTATTCGTGGAGAAATACACAGGCACCCAGACCTATGCCCGCCCCTTCTGGACACACTCCGTCCCCCAGTCCAGCTACAGCGACGGCCTGTGGCGCGAGGCAGTGCCCCTAGACATGTCGGCCGAGTACGGCCTCGCCATAACCCATCACGGCAGTCACTGCTGGCTGTCAAGCCCCAACGGGGTATGGCAAGCGGAGCTTACTGAGGAGTCCCTGGACGTAAGCGAGGGTGTCATCAAGCTCATTCAGAGGCTCCATCAAGACGACGGCGTGGCGGCCGTAGAGCTTACCAATGAAGCGGGGCGATACAACACCCCCGGCCAGGGCGAAATAAAGGCCCTGGATATCGGCTGCGCTCTTAAGGTTAGCGCAGGCTATATAACCGAGCAGGGCGCCGAGATTAGCCCCGGGCCGTCATTCATAATAGAGGGCTACGAGCACGTAACCGCCGCCGGCAGGGCGAACCTGGTCATAAGCGCCCGGGACGGCTGGGGGCTTTTGGCAACATGGCGAGCCAGGCACCAACTACGCTGGAACAAGTCCAGCGAGGATAAGTGCGTCAAGGACCTCATCGCCCTGGTGCTGGCCAGGGCAGGGATAAGATTGCAAATCATCAGCCAGTCCGCCACCGCCGGGGGGTTCTACCCCGACTTCACCATACACCCCGGCGGCAGGGGCGACGCCTTGCTCGCAAAACTGCTGTCGCTGGTGCCGGACGCGCTGTTCATAGAGGGCGACACGGCCTACCTGGTGAACCCCACCCCACAGGATGCCCCCGTATACTCCTACGGCACAGAGCACCCCTTGACGGAGGGTAGATACAACACTAAAGGCCGGGGACTGAACCGCGCCCAGGTGGAGGGCTACGACCCCGTCGCGGACGGGGCGGTGGTGGTGGAATCCTTTGACTGGCCGCAGATAGGAAAGCTCCACGACCGAATGAAACAAGTGGAGGATGCCAACATATCCACCGTCTCACAGGCGGAAGCGAGAGGAGCAGCAATGCTCAGAAAGGCCGAGATAGCCTCACCGAGGGGACTTATGCAAGCTCCGCCCAACTGCGGCCAGCAGCTCTACGACGTTATAGATATAACCGACCCCGGCGCCGGCCTGGACAGGGCGGCGCGGAGGGTGGTAGGGCTGGATACTGCCTACAACCCCCACCACGGCCAGTACTACCAGAAGATAAGCCTGGGAGAGGTATGAATGACCCTTAAGAAAGCTATACTAAAGCAGTTTAACTCCACGGACTACACCGCCACGGTACAGATAACTGGCAGCCTTAAGGCCTACCTGGAGGACATACCCGTGGCCAGGAACATTCAATCAACTCAGATGATAGCGGGCAGGAAGCTGACCGTGGCCTTCGCTGACGAAGCGAATCCTAAACAAGCGGTGGTTATAGCGGTATATACCTGAAGTTCACTCAGCCACGGGGATCGAGAAGGAGAAAGTGCTGCCCTTACCCACCTCGCTTACTACCCACAGCCTGCCCCCGTGAAGCTCCACCAGGGACTTTATCACCGCCAGCCCCAGGCCGCTGCCAACGACCTCACCCTTCTTAGAGGCGCCACCCACCTGATAGTAGGGCTGGAACACGCGCTCCCTCTCATCGACGGGTATGCCAATGCCGCTATCGGCAACCTCTATCACCAGACCCTCCTCGCCGCCACAGCTGGCGCTTACCTTCACCCTGCCACCCTTAGGAGTGAACTTGGTGGAGTTGTCCAAGAGGGCATGGCAGATGGTCTCTAGATACAGTCCGTCGGCACTGACCTTGGGCAGTGTGGGAGGCAGGTTCAGGATTACGTCAAGCCCCTTCTGCTGTATACGAGGGTAGAGACGAGAGACGGCGTTCTCCATAACCCGGGCTACGTCCACCGGCTTAACATCCAGCTTAAGGCCGGGGATAAGGACCCCGCTCACCTCGGATAGGCGGGTTAGCTCGTCATCCATGCTGCGGGCATTGCGAATTATGCTCTGTAAAAGGCGCTCCAAGGCACTCTTGCCCTCTGAGCCCAGGCCCTCATCCAGCAGCTCAGCAGAGGCGATGATAGCAGTCAGCGAGGCCTTGAGCTCATGGGTTACAGCGTCAATAAAATCCACCCTGTTCTTATCATGTGCCATTAGTCGCCGCTTAAACTCAAGGCATTTCCATGCTCTTGGGTGATGTTCTTAGCTAACCCCTTTAAAATAGTGAGGATACCGACGATAGCCCGCTGGACGTCAACCGACTCCTGCAAAAGCATCCTAGCTACATAGGGGTCCAGTCTTCCAGCAGTATAGGTGGGGTTTTGCTCACTCAACGATGGGGCTTGAGTTGACAGATAGCCAGCCAGGGCAAAAAGCTCGTTCTCCTCAAAACCCAACGGCGCGGCTATCTTGCGCAACACATGAGCCGATGGGAAGCGCTCACCCCTCTCTATGCGTCCCAGATGCGAGGCAGAGACCCCAGCCCTATCGGCCAACATCTGAAGCGTCAGCGACGTCATCAGCCGCTGCTGCTTCACTATTTCACCTAAACCATCTCGGTGCTTATCCCTTTTCATAGCATTCATTCCTTCTACACGTTTGGAACACTTTTGTCAAGATATTTGCCCATTTTACTTCGCCAATCGGCGAAAGTCAACGATTACTAGTTTCGCTAATAAGAGGCGTTAAGGATAGAAAGGGTACATATACGCCAGATGCCCCACCATAAACGGCAAACTCCTCTCAGTAGCCCTGAATGGCCCAGAGGCGACACGCCATAATATTCGCCCGGTGACGGCAGGCAAGCAGCAAACAAGTCGCAGGGCCACACCGGACCTGGGGACAGAGCCTCGTTCTTGACAGGGAAGGGGCCTGACCACTAAAATGAGTCTACCTGTTCCATCCTCATATATAGACGGCGATAAGGACACGATTTCAAGTGGCAGATCTAAAACAGAAGCTGAACGAAGACCTCAAGAAGGCCATGAAGGCCGGCGACAGCGTCGGCCGCGGCACCATTCGTCTGATTCTAGCGGCCGTAAAGAACGCCGAGATAGCTAAGCAATCTCCCCTGGAGGAGGGCGATATCCTGGGCGTCATCGCCAAGGAGGCTAAGAAGCGCGAGGAAAGCATAATCGCCTTTAAGGACGGCGGCCGCCCGGAACTTGTGGCACAGGAAGAGGCGGAGCTTAAGGTGATCCAAGGCTACCTGCCCCAGCAGATGAGCCGCGAGGAGATAACCGCCGCCACCCGCAAGGTCATAGAGGATACGGGCGCTCAAGGAATACGGGACAAGGGCAAGGTCATGCCCCTTCTCATCGCCCAGCTTAAGGGACGGGCTGACGGGAGGGCCATAAACGAGGTAGTAACTGAACTCCTGGCTTAAATCCGCCCACCGCTTCAGAGGGGGAACGCCCCCCTACCCCCACACCCGCCGCTTAAGAGCAAGCCAATGCATAGAGTAGAGGTTCGTCTCAAAAAGCACCTCCCCGACGCCAGGGGCTTAAGCCTGGTTAAAGACATACGAGACCTGGGGATAGAGTCCGTGCTCGGCATAAGAGTGGTGGACGTATATCTCCTGGACGCCGAGCTTCCAGCCGAGACGCTCCAGCTCATCGCCAGCAAGCTGCTTGCAGACCCCGTAACGGAGGAATACCGCTTCAACGGCCTCCCCAGCCCCAATGACAATGAGAAGCGCCACCTACATACGGTGGAGGTGGCCTATAACCCCGGCGTGTTCGAGCCCATAGAGGCCAGCATAATGAAGGCCCTTGCCGACCTGGGGGTGGAGAGGGTGAGGGGAGTCAAGACCGCCAAGCGCTATATAATAGAGGGCGGGCTTAAGCAAGATGAGCTTACAACCATCTGTAGTAAACTCCTGGTAAATCCCATCGTGCAGCATGTGGTGGAGGAGGAGTGGGTTGAGTTCCCCCACCCCCCCACCTACACCTTCAAGCTTACGGAGGTTGATGACATAGAAGGCGTGGGGGGAAGGCTGGGCTTGAGCCAGGACGAGGCCGCAGCCGTAGCCGCATACTTCCACAAGGAGGGTCGTAAACCCACCGACGTGGAGCTGGAGACCCTGGCCCAGACGTGGTCCGAGCACTGTGTCCACAAGACCTTCCGGGGACGGATAAAGCTGAACGGTGAGGAGATAGACGGACTATTAAAGCAGACTATAATGAAAGCCACCAAGGAGCTGGCCAAGCCCTGGTGCCTATCCGTCTTCTCCGATAACGCCGGCGTCATAGACTTCAACGGCGACCACGCCCTGTGCTTCAAGGTGGAAACCCACAACCACCCCTCGGCCATAGAGCCATATGGGGGAGCGGCAACGGGCATAGGCGGGGTGGTGCGCGACCCCCTGGGGACGGGACTAGGCGCCAAGCCAATCGCCAACACGGACGTCTTCTGCTTCGCCCCACCCAACTTCCCCCATGAGAGATTGCCTAAAGGGGTGCTCCATCCCCGCCGCATCTTCAAGGGAGTACATGCCGGTGTAGCCGACTACGGCAACCGCTTAGGCATACCAACCCTGAACGGCGCCGTACTGTTCGACGAGCGCTACCTTGGCAACCCCCTGGTCTACTGCGGCACGGTGGGTTTAATGCCCGCCCAACACGCACAACAAGGCGTCCACAGCCCCGGCGACCTGGTGGTGGTAGCGGGGGGAAGGACTGGCAGGGACGGCATCCGCGGCGTTACCTTCGCCTCGGTGGAGCTTACTGACGAGTCCAGCGAGGTCTCCACCGGCTCGGTGCAGATAGGCAACCCTATCGTGGAGAAGAAGCTCATAGACACCATCATAAAGGCGCGAGACCGCGGCCTGTTCAGCCGCATAACTGACTGCGGCGGCGGGGGGCTGTCCTCGGCGGTGGGTGAGATGGGGGAGGAGACAGGGGTTAAGGTGTATCTGGACAAGGTTCCCCTTAAATACGCCGGTCTCTCCTACGACGAGATATGGATATCAGAGTCCCAGGAGCGCATGGCGCTGGCTGTGCCGCCCCAGAACATAGACGAGCTTATGGGGCTATTTGAAAGCGAAAACGTGGAGGCGGCGGTCATCGGGGAGTTCACCGACGACAAGAAGCTCAAGCTATATTATAAAGACGAACAGGTCTGCGACCTGGATATGGCCTTCCTTCACAACGGCAGGCCGCCACTGGAGATGGAGGCCACCTTCCAGCCCCCCAGCCTCCCCACAGCCGATTTCCCCCCTCCACCGGACCTGGGGGCGGAGCTTAAGCGGATACTGGGGTCGTGGAACACTTGCAGCAAGGAGTGGGTGATACGCCAGTACGACCACGAGGTACAAGGCGCCAGCGTCTTGAAGCCGCTGGTAGGCATCGATAACGACGGCCCCGGGGACGCCGCTATAATACGTCCCCTGCTTGCGGATAAGCGCGGCGTCGTGATATCAAACGGTATAAACACCCGCTACGGGGACATAGACCCTTACTGGATGGCGGCATCGGCCATAGACGAGGCCCTTCGGCAGATAATAGCCGTGGGGGGCGACCTTAAACGGGTGGCTCTTCTAGACAACTTCAGCTGGGGCAACACCGACCGCCCCGAGATGCTGGGGGCTTTGGCCAGGGCCTGCCGTGCCTGCTACGACATGGCTGTCGTCTACGGCACACCGTTCATATCAGGAAAGGACAGCTTGAATAACGAGTTCCAACACCAGGGCCGCCGCATAGCCATACCCCACACCCTGCTCATCTCCGCCATAGGGGTGATGGAGGACACGACCAGGGCCGTTAGCATGGACCTGAAGCGCGGTGGAGACCTGATTTACATCGTGGGCTCAACCAGCAAAGAACTGGGCGGGTCGGAGTATCTGGCGGCGCATGGCCTCGTCGGGGACAGTGTGCCCCACGTGGACCCCAAGCGCGCAAGGCTGCTCATGGAGAATTTAAGCCGCGCCACTGCAAAGAGGCTTGTGAGCGCCTGCCACGATATAAGCGAGGGCGGCATGGGGGTAGCGGCGGCGGAGATGGCCTTCGCCGGCGGGGTGGGGGCAGAAATAGCCTTGAGCGACGTGCCCCTGGGCGAGCCTATGGACAGGGAAGACTATATACTCTTCTCAGAGTCCAACAGCCGCTTCCTGGTGGAGGTCACGCCTCAAAACAAGGACGCCTTCGAGGGGATTATGGGGGACAGCGCCGCCGCAATCGGAAAGACGACTACAGCAAAGACCCTTGAAATACACGGCCTGAACGGGGACACGATAATAAAATCGAGCCTTGTAGACTTGAAGGAGGCCTGGCAGAATCCGCTGAGGTGGTAAATACAAAAGGAGGAGTTATGCCTACATTCGTCCAACTTGTCACTTTTAGTTCTAGGAAGGGCTCGTTTGATGAGGGGAAAGACACCGCCAGAATCAACGAATATCTATCAGCTCTTCAAAGCGAGAGGGCGTTAATTAAAAGTGTTACTCCCGCCATCGGTGGGGCGACGGGTCACACTGCAGCTGTCTACGTTATAACGTATGAAGCGGATGATGTCATTACCTTCCGATAGCCGAGTGTTCCAGCGTAAGATTAAACGGTATGATGATGAGTAAGGTAAGAACGCTGATACTGCGCGCTCCCGGCACCAACTGTGACGTGGAGACGGCCTTCGCCTTTGAGAGGGCGGGGGCGGTGGCGGAACTAGTGCACATAAACCGCTTCGCCGCAGGCGAGGCCAAGCTTTCCGGCTATCAGATACTGGTTATCCCGGGGGGATTTACCTATGGGGACGACATATCCGCCGGCCGCATACTGGCCAACGAGCTGAAATTGAGGCTTGGCGAGGAGATGGGAGACTTCGTAAGCCAGGGCAAACTGGTATTGGGTATATGCAACGGCTTCCAGGTGCTGATGAAGGCCGGCGTGTTGCCCGACCCCGGCAGTAGCGCCGAGGTAACCCTAGCCGCCAACGACTCCAACCGCTTTGAGTGCCGCTGGGTCTATCTGAAGGTAAACCCCCAAAGCCCGTGCGTGTTCACCAAAGGCATAGATAGGATGTATCTCCCCGCGGCGCACGCCGAGGGCAAGCTGGTCGCCAGCGAGGCCGCCCTCAAGAAGGTAAACGCCGCCCTGTATTACACGGACGCGGCGGGGAACACGGGGTCCGGTTACCCCCACAACCCCAACGGCTCAGCGGACGACATCGCCGGCATATCAGACGCTTCCGGGCGCATATTCGCCCTAATGCCCCACCCCGAGCGCCACATCCACCCCACCCAGCACCCCCGCTGGACGCGGGAGGACTCAAAAGAGCACGGCGACGGCTTTAAGATATTCGTAAACGCGGTGGAGTGGGCTAGAGGGCTTTAAGCGCCTTCGTAAGCTCGTCCCCCAGACCCACCATCCCCATATCCACCGTAGACCAGGGCAACTCATCAGAAGTATCCCAGCGGGCGTGCGCGTAGCGCTCCACGTCCAGACCGCATCCCTCCACAGCCCGCCTCCAGGCGGGAAGTTGAATCTCATCCACGGCGGCGATGACCTCGGCCAGGCTTTCGTCACCGCGTGAAAACACCGCCTGAACCTGGCTCCACTCCACGCTCTCAGCCTTCACCTGAACCCCCTTGGGCGTAAGGGCACCCTTGATCAGCGCCAGGCGGCGCTTTAGGTCAAGAAGCTCCGCCATGCCCATCCACTGAAACGGCGTCCCCGCCTTGGGCACGAAGGGGGCCAGGCTCAATATCAGACGGGGGTGCCCCCGCCCTCGCTCCATAATGGACTTGCAGGCAAGCGCTAAAGCTGAAATCTCAGCCGCATCGCCATCGGTCTCGGAAGGCAGCCCCAGCATAAAGTAAAGCTTTAGGCGTTTAACCCCCAACCCAGCTACAACCTCCACCGCCCGCAGCACGTCGTCCCGGGTAATCCCCTTGTTGATAACCTTAAGCAGCCGCTCCGAGGCAGCCTCCGGGGCCAGGGTGATCGTCTCCGCCCCCCCCGCTACCATCTCCTCTATAAGGCGCTTGGAGAGAGGCTTTATGCGCAGGGAGCTTAAGGAAAGACCCGCGCCCAGGGAGCGAAGCTCGGCCAACAGGTCCTCTATACCAGGGTAGGAAGACACCACCGGCCCCACCAATCCCACTCTCCGTCTATACTGAAGTCCTTCCCTGGCGGCCTCCACCAAGGCCTGGGGGGAGCGGTACCGCATGGGCTGAAAACAACCCCGCACCAGGCAGAAGCGGCAGCCGAAGGGGCAGCCTCTCTCCACCTCCATAAGATAGAGATCCCCCAACTCGGTATCGGGGGTTATCACAGCAGTGGCGGCGGGGAAATCGTCCAGGGACTCGGCCCACCTGCGGGCCACCGGCGCGCCCGAATAGCACTGCGGCACATACATGCCGGGAAGCTCGGATAGGGCCCTCAGCATCTCCACCCTGCCACCCCTCACCCCCTCGGAGATAAGGGGCAGCACGGCGGGCAGTATTGCCTCCGCCTCGCCGATGCCGATTGCGTCTAAGAACGGGGACAGGGGAGCAGGGTTGGCAGTCACGCAGGGGCCGCCCGCTATTACAAGGGGGTGGCGGTGATCACGCTCAGCGGCATAGAGCGGTATGCCGCTTGCCCTCAGTATATGAGGCACACGGAGGTAGTCCACCTCGTAGCTAAGAGAGAAGGCGACCACGGCGAAATCACTTAGTCGCCGCTGCGTCTCCAGGGAGAGCGGCGGGTTTCCACTGCGAGCATTATCTTTCTCCCAGAAGACACGCTCACAGACCACGTCGGCGTAGCTATTAAGCAAACTGTATATTAGATGGACCCCAAGGCCAGACATGCCCACCCAATAGGAACTAGGATAGACTAGGGCGACGGGCAACCGTCCACCCCAGTCCTTGACTACGGCGCCCCGCTCCCGCGAAAGGTGCCGTCTGGCTCTCTTGATGTCATCCCAGCCCATAGGCCACTTGCTACGGTGTCACTTCCAGCAGCCCTTTAAGAAGCGCCCGTCTATTGTCACCACCCTATCAGCCACCACTCGAAGCGACTGTGAGGTGCGCTCCTTGCCGAACAGGGCGACCTCTACGTTCTTGCCGTTGTCCTTGACTGCCTGTACAGCACCCACATAGTCAGTGTCACTGGCAGCCAGGACAGCCACGTCGTAATTGTTCTTATAGCTGTGAGTTATCATATCGCTGGCCAGCTGGATATCAACACCCTTCTCATAGGGCGGTGAGCTGGGCCAGCTGTTATACACCAGACGTCCCAACCTAAGCTCGCAGTAGGGAATCGCATTTATGCTTGCGAAGAAAGCCTGCTGGTCCCTATAACGATCCGGCTCGTGCTTACGGCTCACCTGGGCGTTGTAGTAGTAGATTCTAACCAGGCGGCGCTTGTCCATAAGCTTCTGGGACATCTTACCTATGTCCAAATCGGTGCGGTGGAACAAGTTCTTCAGCGAATGGTACAGATTGCTGCCGTCTATGAATATCATTATCCTGGCGTCTTCGTTCCTCATAGAGCTCCTCCTTCCTATTAACATTTTGTATACCCGCAGCTGGGGCAGACGAAACAGCCCTCCTGATATACCAGAAGGTTGCCGCAGTCCGGGCATTGCCCCGCCATGTTCTTGGCCCCGTAATCCTCCATCTTGGGCTTGCCCTCGTCACCAGTGGTGTGCTTCGCCAGCACGGTGGCTATGGCGTCGGCGCAGGAGAGCACCGACTTGCCCTCCCCCCAGGTGATGGAGGGACACCTTATGGCGCGCAGCTGGCTTACCACCGAGGCCACGTCCACTCCCGACCTGAGCGCCACCGATATAAGGCGCGATATAGCCTCCAGCTGCGCCGAGGCGCAGCCCCCGCTCTTGCCCAGGGTGGCGAACACCTCGCAGATGCCCTTCTCGTCGGAGTTGACCGTAACGTATATATAGCCGCAGCCGGTGGTAACCCTCTCGGTTATGCCGGTGGTCACCCTGGGTCTCTTCCTGGGCGTGAGCCTGCCGCCCCCTTCCACCTCCTCCTTAGGCTCAGCGCCGCCGGTCGTCAGGACCTGCCCCTCTCGGCTGCCATCGCGGTAGATGGTTATGCCCTTAAGCCCCTCCTTGTAGGCCAGCCGGTAGACATTGGCCACGTCCTCCTCGGTAGCACCTTTGGGGAAGTTCACCGTCTTGGACACGGCGTTATCGGTGGACCCCTGGAAGGCGGCCTGCATGAGCACGTGCCACCGCGGCGTTATATTATGGGCGGTGACGAACACCCGCTTCACATCATCGGGAACGCCCTCCATGTCCTCCAGGTGCCCCCCCTCAGCCAGCTCGTTCATAAACTCATCGGAGTAGAAGCCCCTTTCCTTGGCCACCTGCTCAAAGTAGGGGTGCACCTCCACCATGTGGGTGCCGTCCAAGATGTTGCGGGTATAGCTCAGGGCGAACAGCGGCTCTATACCGCTGGAACAACCAGCAATGATGCTCAGCGTGCCGGTGGGGGCTATGGTGGTCGTGGTGGCGTTCCTCATCTTAGGGCCGCCGTGGACGTCGTAGACACTACCCTTGAAGGCAGGGAAGGCGCCACGCTCCTCGGCGAGCCCCGCCGAGGCCTGACCCGACTCCTCCTTGATGAAGCGCATCAGCTCGGCGGCGATCTTGAGCGCTTCGTCGGAGCTATAAGGAACGCCCAGCTTTATGAGCATATCAGCGAACCCCATCACCCCCAGACCTACCTTCCGCGTCTCTTTGGTGCACTTCTCTATCGCTTCAAGCGGGAACTTGTTCACGTCTATCACATCGTCCAGGAAGCGAACTGCGGTCTTAATGGTAACCTTCAGCTTATCGTAATCTATGGCATAGCCACTACCTGCGCTTTTAATCATACGAGAGAGGTTTATGGAACCCAGGTTGCAGGACTCGTAGGGCAACAGGGGCTGCTCACCGCAGGGGTTGGTGCTCTCTATAACACCCAGGTGGGGGGTTGGGTTGGCCTCATTTATACGATCTATGAATACAACTCCGGGGTCACCGGAGCGCCATGCCATGGCCACTATCTTGGCGAAGACCTCGGCGGCATTAAGCCTGGCGGTGGCCTCCTTAGTATGGGGATTTATCAAATCGTAATCCCCCCCCGCCTCCAGCGCCGCCATGAACCTGTCGGTCACCGCAACGGAGAGGTTGAAGTTGGTGAGCACGGTCAGGTCTTCCTTGGCAGTTATAAAACGTTCTATATCGGGGTGTTCTATGCTCAATATGGCCATATTGGCCCCCCGCCGCATCCCTCCCTGCTTGATGACGTCTGTGGCCACGTCAAAGGCGCGCATAAAGGAAACCGGCCCGCTGGCCACCCCACCGGTGGAGCCGACCCTGTCGCACTCAGGACGCAGGCGGGAAAAGGAGAACCCTGTGCCGCCGCCGCTCTTATGTATCATGGCGGTATTCTTCACCGCCTCAAAAATGGACTCCATGGAGTCTTCTATGGGCAGAACGAAGCACGCCGAGAGCTGCCCCAGTTCACGGCCGGCGTTCATAAGCGTAGGGGAATTGGGCAGAAACTCCAGAGAGGTCATCAGGCGGTAGAACTCCTCCTCGGAGGCATCAGCCTGGGCCTGGGAACCGTATTTAAGCTCGGCGGAGGCAATCTTCTTAGCCACACGGCTGAACATAGCCTCGGGGGTCTCTATCACCTCACCATGGGAGTCCTTTTTCAAATACCGCTTCTCTAAGACACGAAGCGCATTGGGGGTAAGGTTCAGACCTTTGACCTTCTCTGTTACGGGCTCAACCCTGATTTTCTCCATAACGGGTTCCACCTCCTTCGTTCTAAGCTCCTCACCCTCCTGCTTCTTGGCCACTATCTCCTCCACCACGGACTGTATGCTGTAATCGCTTAAAATGCCGCCACCTCCGGGGGCCGCCACCAAGCCCTCCATCCCGGGAAGCGGCTTCGGGGCAACGGCGGGGGCCATCTCCTCCAGGCGCTTTATAACCTGGGCGACGAACCTCTCCACCTGCTCCCTATCGGTTATGCCTCTGGACTCGGCGGCGGCGAACACCGCCCGCGCCACCTTGGTGCGGTTGAAGGACACTTTCCCCTTCCTAACGGTCATCTCTCATCCCCCTCTCCACCCCCCACCATGCCACCGACCCTATCACCGGGGAGGAGCGAGAGCTGGGCGGGGTTGGGCGGCTGCGACTCGAGCAGGGTATCCACCTCCTGCTTCAAGTCGGTTATATCGGTGAAGTCCCGATAAACGCTGGCGAAGCGTATATAGGCGACGTGGTCCAGTCCCTTGAGCCGCTCCATCACCATATCCCCCACCACGCGGCTGGATACCTCCCGATGCCCCATGTTGTAGAGAGCCGACTCGATGTCATCCGCCATGTGGTCCACGGCGCCGGTGGGGAGGGGACGCTTCTCGCAAGCCTTGCGCATGCCCGCCAGGAGCTTGTCACGGCTGAATTCCTCGCGGCGGCCGTCCTTCTTGTGCACCCACAGCACCGCGGGCTGCACCCTCTCGTAGGTGGTGAAACGCGCCCTACAGCCCAGGCACTCGCGGCGGCGGCGTATGCCCTCACCTGCATCGCGAGAGTCTATAACCCTGCTCTCCTCATCTCCGCAATAGGGACAGTTCATAATATAATACACATTATATAGTGCCGTAATACACATGCTAGTACAATATATTGTGCTTGTCAAGGCATAAAGAAGGGTAAGTTGAACTTTATCTAGCGGGAGATTAAAATACTAGATGTGCGGTAAACGATATGGAGATAACGTTAGGCGAGGCGAAGCTGGCCATAACTCAGGGTGACATCACCTTGAGGGAGGAAGACGCCATAGTAAACGCCGCCAATTCCAGCCTGATGGGAGGCGGCGGGGTGGACGGGGCCATACACCATGCCGGCGGGCCGTCTATACTGGAGGAATGTAAGCGCATCGTAGCCCGAAGCGGACGCCTGCCCACCGGCAAGGCGGTCATAACCACCGCCGGCAACATGAAGACCAAGCATGTAATCCACACCGTGGGACCGATATGGCACGGTGGGGTTAAGGGGGAGGCGGAACTACTGGCCAGCGCCTACGGGGAGAGCATGAAGCTGGCCGACGAGACGGGGCTTAAAAGCATTGCCTTCCCTTCCGTAAGCACCGGCGTTTACTCCTACCCCGTGGCCGAGGCTGCGAATATAGCGCTCAACACGGTGGCCGACTTTCTTGGGCAGGGCCCGACAAGCCTTAAGAGTGTGGTCTTCGTGCTCTTTGGCGAGAGCACCTTCGCGGTCTATGCCGCGGCACTAAAGGAGCTAGCCGCGAAGAAGGGGCTGGACGTCTCCTAGCCGAGGCGGGGGAACATAGATGGAGAGCCGCTTCCACGAAAACAGGTTTCAGCACCTGATGTGGTTTTTCTACGCGCGGGTGGTGGCCAACGTAATGCTGGCCTTCTTCACCCGCAGGCGGGTGCGGGGACAGGCGAACATACCCCCGAGTGGCCCCCTTTTGGTGGTGGCCAACCACCTGAGCTCCGCCGACCAATACCTAATCACCGCCAGCATCACCCGCAAGACGGTATATATGGCCAAGGCAGAGCTGTTCCGCTCGCCGGTAATCAGGTTCTTCGTGTCCAACTTCGGCGCCTTCCCGGTGCGCCGCGGCAGCATAATGGACCGCAAGGCGATACAAATGGCCAACCAGATACTGGACTCGGGCCTGGCTCTGGTTATGTTCCCCGAGGGAATGAGGAGACCCAATGCCGAGCTGAGCCGGGCGCTGCCCGGATCCGCTATGATAGCGCTCCACAACAACGTCCCCATCCTCCCCGTGGGCATCACCGGCATGGAGCATGTAGACGTCAAGGGGCCATTTTGGCACATGCTGCATCGCCCCACGGTGGAGGTAAACATCGGACGTCCTTTTCACCTGGACGTTGTGGAGGGGGAGGTGAAAAAGAAGGACATGAGAAGGCTGGTGGACCAGATTATGGAACGCCTGGCTGATCTACTGCCTCCGCGCTATCACGGCTACTATGCCAAAGAGAGGAAAGATGGCCGCGACAATTGAGAGGACAGCGGACATAGGCCTCTGCTTCGGGGTGAAAAGGGCCATAGACATACTCAAAAAGGCGGCCTGCCACCATGGCGGCGTGGAGACGCTGGGGGCAGTGGTGCACAACCGCCAGGTGCTTGAGAGACTTGCCAGGATGGGGGTGGAGATAACACCCAACGTGGAGAGTATAAAAGGCAATACCGTAGTGGTCAGCGCACACGGCATAAGCCCCCATACTGAGGCGGAGATTAAGAAGCGGGGCAAGAGCATAATAGATACCACCTGCCCCTTCGTACGCCGCGCCCAAGCCTCGGCACGCGAACTGGCCCAAGACGGCTTCTTCGTCGTCATATACGGAGACGCCAACCACCCCGAGGTCAAAGGGGCGCTGGGCTGGGCAAACGGAAACGGCCGCGCCATGCTTGAAGCCAAGGGTTTGAGCGATATAGAGCCCCTCCCTCCACACCTGGGAATCCTCTCCCAGACCACGCAGATACCACAGCTATTCGAGGATTTCTTGAACGAGCTTAAAGGGCTTACAAGAACGCGTGGAAGCGAACTCAAGGTAGTGGACACCATCTGCCCTGAGATAAAGCGGCGTCAGAAACAAGCGCTCAAACTAGCAGGTAAGGCAGACCTTATGCTGGTAATAGGCAGCTCTATAAGCGCCAACACGGGCTACCTGGTCCGGCTCTGCTCAGAGCTAACCCCCACGCACCTGGTGGAACGGCCTGAGGACATACAACCCTCCTGGATTGAGGGCAGACGACACATCGGCATAACATCAGGGGCATCCACCGCCACCGAGACCATATATGAAGTGGCAGACAGGCTGGAGACCCTCACCACCGGTCTCACACCGCCAGACAAGTCACGGTGCGAATAACACCGGCTATGGGATGGATCTTGCCGGTTATCAGGTCGCCTATCTGACTCAGGTCGTCGCCCTGTATCACGACGATGATGTCGTAGGGACCGGTGACTACGTCAACCGATACTATCCCCTTAAGTTTCTTGAGCGAGGCTACTACCTCCTTGTTATGCCCCACTGCGGTCTCTATAAGAACAAATGCCTTGGCTACCATGGTATTCACCTCCTCTTAACAGGGTGAGACCTATAATCGCCGCAACAGAGACATTTGTCAATAGGGCTTAATTTTAGTATCATTCCACATACATACATCATATGGGGGACGATATGCACCATCCTACCCTTGATGAGGTGCTGAAACTAAAAGAGCAAGCCAATCTGGTGCCGGTCTACCGCGACATAGTGGCAGACCTGGACACGCCTGTATCGGCGTTTCTGAAGATAGCCCGCGGCGACTATTCATTCCTGCTGGAGAGCGTGGAGGGAGGGGAGCACATCGCCCGCTACAGCTTCATCGGCACCGAGCCCTCCCTGGTGATGAGGCCCAACCCGGGCGAGGAGTCTGACCCCATACCCCATATAGAGGCGGAGATGGGCCGTTTCAAGGCGGCGCCGGTGGCGGGGCTTCCCCGCTTCCACGGCGGCATGGTGGGCTACATGGGCTACGAGGTGGTAAGGAACTTTGAGAAGTTGCCCTCCCCCACCAAAGACCCCCTGGGAGTGCCGCCGTATGTACTTATGCTGGCCGACAGCCTGGTCATCTTCGACCATCTAACCCACAGGATGAAGGTGGTGGCCAACGCCCGCCTGGACGAGGCAGAGACGGTGGAGGCCGCCTATAAAAAGGCCGCCGCCAGGGTGGACGAGCTGGTAGAGAGGCTGAAAAAGCCGCTTGAGCCGCAGCCGGAAGCCGCCCCCACAAGGGCGGCCCCTGTGTCCTCCAACATATCCGAGGACGAATACGAGCACATAGTGCGCCGTGCCAAGGAGCATATCTATGCCGGGGACATCATACAGGTGGTGCCGTCGCAGCGGCTGGCCAAACCCACCACCACCAACCCCTTCGCCATATACCGTTCGCTGCGCTCGCTCAACCCTTCCCCATATATGTATTACTTGCACCTTAAGGACATCAACATAGTGGGTGCCTCGCCGGAGCTACTGGTGCGGGTGGAGGACGGCATGGTCTACAGCCACCCCATCGCCGGCACCAGACCCCGAAGCTCCGACCCCGCAAGGGACCAAGCGCTGGCCGACGAGCTTCAGAGGGACGAGAAGGAGCTGGCGGAGCACATCATGCTGGTAGACCTGGCCAGAAACGACATCGGCCGCGTAAGCACACCGGGCTCGGTGAGGGTCACCGAGCTTATGAAGGTGGAACGCTATTCTCACGTAATGCACCTGGTATCACATGTAGAGGGCAGGCTCAGGCCGGAGCTCAGCTCGTTGGACGCCCTGCGAGCCTGCTTCCCCGCCGGCACCGTATCCGGCGCCCCCAAGATAAGGGCTATGGAAATCATCGCCGAGCTTGAGACGGACAAGAGAGGCCCCTATGCCGGGGCGGTGGGCTACGTTGACTTCTGCGGCAATATGGATACCGCCATCACCATACGCACCATCGTCATCAAGGACGGTGTGGCCTACGTGCAGGCTGGCGGAGGCGTAGTCGCCGACAGCGTACCCCGGCGCGAGTATGAGGAGAGCATGAACAAGGCACGGGCACTCATAGCCGCCATAGAGCAGACGGAGTCAGCAAATGCTATTGATCATTGATAACTACGACAGCTTCACCTACAACCTGTTCCAGTACCTGGCCGAGCTGGGGCAAGAGGTGCGGGTAATTAGAAACGATAAGACCAACCTAAGGGAGATAGAGGCCATCTCGCCGCAGCAGATAGTGATTTCGCCCGGGCCGGGCACCCCCGAGCGCAACGCCGGCATCTCCAACGAGGTGGTGCGCTATTTCGGGCCCCGCGTGCCCATACTGGGCGTTTGCCTGGGTAATCAGTGCATCGCGTATAGCTACGGCGGAGGGGTGTGCCGCACCGATGAGATACGGCATGGCAAAGCGTCGCTGATAAACCACGACGGCAAGGGGGTATTCCAGGGCCTGCCCAACCCCTTCTCTGCCATACGCTACCACTCCCTGGCGGTGGACCCGGAAAGCGTCCCCGACTGCCTGGAGGTTACGGCTAGAACGGCGGACGACATCATAATGGGATTAAGGCACCGTCAGTACCCCACCGAGGGAGTGCAGTTCCATCCTGAGTCCATAAAGACCGAGGCAGGCAAGGAAATACTTCGGAATTTCCTTAATATGGGGGAGAGCAATGATTAAAGACGCTATAGAGCAAATGGTATCCGGCGGCGACCTCTCCACCGAGCAGGCGGAGGCCGTCATGCGGCAGATAATGTGCGGCAAGGCCAAGGCCGCCCAGATAGCCGCCTTCGTAACCGCCCTGCGTATGAAAGGGGAGACTGTAGACGAGCTCACGGGGCTGGCCAGGGTTATGCTGGAGAAGGCTGTGCCCGTGGAGGCGGGCGATGACGTAGTGGACACCTGCGGCACGGGCGGTGATAAGTCCTGCAGCTTTAACATCTCCACCACCGCCGCCTTCATCGCCGCCGGCGCTGGGCTAAAGATAGCCAAGCACGGCAACCGCGCCGTTACCAGCCGATGCGGCAGCGCCGACGTGCTGGAGAAGTTGGGGGTAAATATAGAGCTGGGGGCGGAGGGGGTAGCCGAGTGCCTGGATAAGATAGGCATAGGCTTTATGTTCGCCCCTCACTTCCACCCTGCCATGAAATACGCCGCCACCACCCGCCGCGATATAGGCATACGCACCGTGTTCAACATACTAGGGCCGCTGGTAAGCCCAGCCCACGCCCGCTTCCAGGTGATGGGCGTGGCCGTGCAGGATCTGGGGGAAAAACTGGCCCAGGTGCTCCACAGGCTGGGCACCGAGCATGCCCTGGTAGTACACGGCCTGAATGGCATGGACGAGATATCCATAAGCAGCAAGTCCGTGGTGTGGAAGGTAACCCCCAAAGGGGTATCGGCACCGTTAGAGATTTCCCCGTGGGACTTCGGCTACAAG
The DNA here is from genome assembly GCA_964627215.1 of uncultured Dehalococcoidales bacterium. Classification (GTDB taxonomy): domain Bacteria; phylum Chloroflexota; class Dehalococcoidia; order Dehalococcoidales; family E44-bin46; genus CAZVIZ01. Next base: position 64,965 of record CAZVIZ010000002.1, on the reverse strand, counting down.
GAGGCCGACATAGAGGAGATACGGGGCGGCACTCCACAGCAGAACGCCGACATGCTGCGCGCCGTGCTGGAGGGGGAGAGTGGCCCCAGGCGAGAGATAGCGGTGATAAACGCCGCCGCCGCCATAGTGGCCGGCAACCTGGCCCGGGGCTTTGAGAAGGCCGCCCGCCTCGCCGAGGAGGCAATAGACAGCGGCGAAGCGCTTAAAAAGCTTCAAGACCTTATAACACTTAGCAAGAGCTTGGAGTAAACAATGCTGGATAAAATAGTAGCGCACAACAAAGCAGAGCTTATAAAGCGAAAGGAAAAGACGCCGCTTTCTCTCCTGAAGGAACGCATCGCTGAGCAGGGGAGGCCGCGTGACTTCGCCGCCGCCCTGAAAAACGAGGAGCTTAGCATTATCGCCGAGATAAAACAGGCTTCTCCGTCACGAGGGCTTTTAGCCAACGAACTGGACCCGGCGGGCCTGGCCAAGCGATACCAGCAAGGGGGCGCCTCGGCTATATCTGTGCTCACCGAAGCCAAGTTCTTCAAGGGCAGCCTATCACACCTGGAGGAGGTGAGAGGGGCGGTCTCCGTGCCGGTGCTGCGCAAGGACTTCATATTTGACCCCTACCAGGTATACGAGTCCCGCGCATACGGCGCCGATGCCCTGCTGCTCATCGTAGCTATACTGGGACAGAAGGAGCTGGAGGAGCTCCTGAGGCTCGCCCGCGAGCTGGGCATGGAGTGCCTGGTGGAGACGCATAACGAGTCGGAGGTAGAGACCGCCGTGGCCAGCGGCGCCGCGGTCATCGGCGTAAACAACCGTGACCTCCAGACATTCCGCATAGACATAGATACCACACACCGCCTCCTCCCCCTTATACCCAAGGACCGAACCAGGGTGAGCGAGAGCGGCATAAACAACCGTGAGGATATGAAGAAACTTAAACGGTGGGGCGTGGACGCAGTGCTGGTTGGAGAGGCTCTGATGACGGCATGCAACACCGCCGCCAAGATGAGAGAGCTTAAACTATGACCCAGGTGAAGATATGCGGCATACAGGATAAGGAGCATGCCATAACGGCTGCGGAGGCGGGCGCGGACTTCATCGGAATGGTCTTCGCCCAGAGCCCCCGGCAGGTGGGACATGAGGAGGCAGAAGCCATATCCGAGGCCATAAAGGAAGCAGGTTACCCCACCAAGCTGGTAGGAGTCTTCGTCAATATGCCCGCCAGACAGGTGAATGTTATAGCCAGGACCTTGAAGCTGGACTGGATTCAGCTGAGCGGGGAGGAGCCGGAGGAATACTATCCCTTTATGATAAAGCCGATAATAAAGGCCATACATATAAGGGAAGGGCATACCCCCGCCGACATATCCGCCACCATAGCGAAGGAGGAGAAGCGGCTCGCCGTCCAGGAGCATATCTACCTACTGGACACCCAGGTGAAGGGGCTATACGGCGGCACGGGCAAGACCTTCGACTGGGCAGTGGCGCAAGGGGCGGCCGGAGTCCCCGCAATAATCGCGGGGGGGCTTAACCCCCAAAACGTGTCCCAGATGATAAAGGACGTATCTCCCTGGGGGGTGGACGTCTCCTCGGGGGTGGAGACAAACGGCGCCAAGGACCCGGCCAAGATAAAGGCCTTTATAAAAGCGGTGAGAGAGCACGATGACAGCAAAGGATAAACGGCCAGACGCACGCGGATACTTCGGGGGGTTCGGGGGCAAGTTCGTCCCCGAGACGCTTATGAGCGCGCTTAAGGAACTGGAGGAGGCCTACCGCCAGGCCGAGGCCGATCCCGCCTTTCATAAAGACTTTGAGGAACTATGCCGCCTATATGTGGGCCGCCCCACCCCCCTCTACCCGGCACGGAAGCTCACCCGGCAGGTGGGCGGCGCCCGAATAGCCCTGAAGCGAGAGGACCTGGCCCACACCGGAGCGCACAAAATAAATAACGCCCTGGGGCAAGGACTTCTGGCACAGCGCATGGGCAAGACCAGGATCATAGCCGAGACCGGCGCCGGACAGCACGGAGTGGCCGCCGCCACCGTGTGCGCCATGCTGGGGTTGGAGTGCATAGTCTACATGGGCGCGGAGGACATAGCGCGCCAGTCGCCCAACGTGTTCCGTATGAAGCTCCTGGGCACCGAGGTGCGAGCGGTTACATCGGGGGCCAAGACACTTAAAGACGCCATAAACGAGGCCATACGGGACTGGGTCACCAACGTCCAGAACACGCACTACATGCTGGGGTCGGTGGTGGGACCACACCCCTACCCCATGATGGTGCGCAACTTCCAATCCGTAATCGGCCGCGAGGCCAGAGAGCAAAGCCTGTCATTGTATAACCGCCTGCCGGACTACCTGGTGGCCTGTGTGGGCGGCGGCTCCAATGCCATAGGCATGTTCCACCCCTTCTTCCAGGACAAGTCCGTCCGCTTCATCGGCGTGGAGGCGGGAGGGAAGGGTATAGCCACTAAGCTGCACTCCGCCCCCCTGGCAGCAGGCAGCACGGGCATTCTCCACGGCACCAAGTCATACCTATTACAAGATGACGGAGGGCAGGTACAGTCCACACACAGCATAGCCCCCGGCCTGGACTACCCCGGTGTGGGGCCGGAGCACAGTTATTATAAAGACAGCGGCCGTGCCGAGTACGTGACCGTAACCGACGACCAGGCCCTGGCAGGGTTTGAGCTATTGAGCCGCACCGAGGGCATAATACCAGCACTGGAATCCTCCCACGCAATCTACTACGCCGCAAAGCTTGCGGCAAAGACTGATAAGGAAAAACTAATCATCGTAAATCTATCCGGCAGGGGCGATAAGGACCTTGACATAGTAGCCGGGGAGATGGGGATAGAGATATGAACCACCTGGGAGCCGCCTTCAAGCCGGGGCGCAAGGCGCTCATCGCATACCTCACCGTGGGCTACCCCTCACTAGAAGTAACCTATGCCGCGGCGGAAGTGCTCGCCGAGAGCGGCTGGGACATAATAGAGTTGGGCATACCCTTTTCAGACCCCCTGGCCGATGGCGCTACCATCCAGAAGTCCAGCCACCAGGCGCTTATAAACGGCGTCAGCGTGGATGTCTGCCTTGAGGCGGCTGCGGAAATACGCCGCAGGGTGGATACGCCCCTGGTGTTCATGACCTACTACAATCCCGTTCTCCACTTCGGCCTTAAGGGCTTCTGCCGCGCTGCGGCCGACGCTGGCGCCGCCGGCATAATAGTCCCCGACCTGCCCCCAGAGGAAGGGGCAGAGCTGGGAGAAGCTGCCGAGGCAGCGGGGCTGGATCTGGTTTATCTGCTCTCCCCCACCAGCAACGACGAGCGCATCGGCCTGGTAGCGGAGAAGGCACAAGGGTTCATCTACCTGGTCTCCCTAACCGGCGTCACCGGCGTAAGGAGTGAGCTTCCGCCGGAGATGGAGGGCTTCGTGGGCAGGGTGCGGGCCAAGACGGATAAACCGCTATGCATAGGCTTCGGCGTGTCCACGCCGGAGCAGGCCGTGAGGGCGGCACGCGCCGCAGACGGCGTGATAGTAGGCAGCCGCATAATCCAACTTATGGAGCAGGATGAAAGCCTGGCCTCTTTAAAAGACTTCGCCCTAAAGACCCGTAATGCCCTAAATCTGCTATGATCACATACGCTATATAAACTTACATAAGGAGGAGCGCTTGGAGAGAACAAAGTATATCCTGGACGAAAAGGATATGCCGACCAAGTGGTATAATATCCTGCCTGACCTACCCGAACCCCTGCCCCCAGTGCTTCATCCGGGCACCAAAAAACCGGTTACCCCGGACGACCTGGCCCCCCTGTTCCCCATGAGCCTCATCATGCAGGAATTCAGCCCGGAGCGCTACATAGACATACCGGAGGAGGTCCAGGAGATATACCGCACCTGGCGGCCCACTACACTTCACAGAGCGCACCGGCTGGAGAAGGCGCTGGACACGCCGGCTAAGATTTTCTACAAGTACGAGGGCACCAGCCAGGCAGGCAGCCACAAGCCCAACACCGCCGTAGCACAGGCCTACTATAACAAGGAAGAGGGCATAAAGCGCATCGCCACCGAGACCGGCGCCGGCCAGTGGGGCAGCGCCCTAGCGATGGGATGTATGTTCTTCGGCATAGAGCTTAAGGTCTATATGGTGCGCATAAGCTATGACCAGAAGCCCTACCGCCGCATACTGATGGAGACCTGGGGAGCTACCTGCGTCCCCAGCCCCAGCCCCGATACCAAGGCCGGGCGCGATATGCTGGCCAAGGATCCCGAATGCACCGGGAGCTTAGGGCTTGCTATAAGCGAGGCGGTAGAGGACGCCGCTACCCGCGACGACACCCACTACTCTCTTGGCAGCGTCTTAAACCACGTCCTTTTACACCAAACCATTCAGGGTGAAGAAACCATAAAGCAGATGGAGATGGCAGGGGAGTACCCCGACATCATTGTAGGCTGTGTCGGCGGAGGCTCCAACTTCGCCGGACAGTTCCTGCCCTGGCTCAGGGACAAGATGAGCGGCAAGAAACCCAACCTGCGCGTAATCTGCGTGGAGCCTAAGGCCACCCCCACCCTCACCAGGGGGCCCTACGCCTATGACTTCGGCGACGTGGCCGGACTCACCCCACTGCTTAAGATGAACACCCTGGGCCATGCCTTCATACCCTCACCCATACACGCCGGCGGGCTGCGCTATCATGGCATGGCGCCCATCATCTGCCACCTCTATAACCTGGGCATCATAGAGGCCATAGCCGTGCCCCAGGTGGCCACCTTTGAGGCCGGGGTCCAGTTCGCCCGCACCGAGGGCATCATCACCGCTCCAGAGCCCTGCCACGACCTGCGGGTAGCCATAGACGAGGCCATCAAGTGTCGCGAGGCCGACGAGTCCAAGATTATCTTGATAAACCACAGCGGACACGGCCACTTCGACCTGGCCGCCTACGACATCTACCTCTCCGGCAAGATGACGGACTACGATCTGCCCGAGGACAAGATAAGGCAAGCCCTATCCGAGCTGCCGCAGACGTAACTTTAAGCTTAAGCACCTAATAAAAGGGGGAGGGGAGACAGTCTTCCCTCCCCCTTTTTTGCTGTCCCCGGCCGTGCTAAAATTAATCAGGCGTTAGTAATTCGAGGCTAACCTATAAACATATGGGCAAGCGAAAATTAAGACTGGCCGTCGTCATAACCGCCGCCGCGCTGTTCTTCCTGGTAAGCGGGGGATGTATGCCGCCGCTTCTAAAGGCCTTAACATCCATGCCCGAGACCCCAACGGCGCCGGGGGCATCACCCTCTGAACCCATACCCGCAGGGCAGTTGGCCCCTGCGGAGGGGGCTTATACGTCCACCTCCCTCCCCGATTACGTGGCGGTGGTGGAGAAGGTCAAGCCCTCAGTGGCAGCCATTAAAACGGACGAGGGAGAGGGATCAGGGTGGGTCATAGACTCGGACGGCATAATCGTGACCAACAGCCACGTGGTCGACGGTGCCCGCACAGTCGCCGTATCCCTGGACGACGGTAGGACATTCCCCGCCGAGGAGATGTATACCGACCCCCTCACCGACCTGGCCGTGGTCGTCGTGGACGCCCAGGGACTGCCCGCGGCAGACATAGGCGACTCCGAGAAGCTTAGGGTGGGCGAGCAGGTGGCAGCCATCGGCAACCCCCTGGGCTTAGGCATAAGCATGAAGGGGGGCTGGATAAGCCGCCTGGACGTATCCATAGAGGCCGGGCAGGGACAGACGCTGAGCAACCTCATAGAGACCGACGCCGCCATAAACCCCGGCAACAGCGGCGGCCCCCTGGTTAACATGGCCGGTGAGGTGATAGGCATCACCAGCGCCAAGATATCCCTGGTGGGAGTGGAGGGAATGGGCTACGCCATAAGCATAAGCAGCGCCGAGCCTATAATCACACAGCTTATTGATAACGGATACGTAATACGCCCCTACCTGGGGGTGGGACTGACAGACGTAAACCAGACCATGGTTTGGTGGTATGACCTCTCCACCCAGAGCGGCGCCTTCATAAGCCACGTGGCGCCAGGAAGCCCCGCCGACGGCGCCGGCCTACAACCGCAGGACGTCATCATCGGCTTCAACGGTATGGAGATTGGGAGCGCCGAAGACCTGATAGACGCCATACACCAAAGCGGTATAGGCACCAATGCGGAGATAGTTTACGTAAGGGGGGATTCACAGCTAACTGCCCACGCCATCTTAACCGAAAGCCCTCCGCCGCAATAAGACTGGGTCTTCAGGCCGCCTTTTTGACCCCCAATACCACCCCACCACCAAGCTTGAGGCTCTCAGCGAAGGCATCCTCAGGCGGAGCGCCATCCACAAGCTCCACGCATAGCGTCTCCTGCTTTATGTAGTCAGCGTATTCCCGCATCACTCGCTTAAAATCATCGCCGCCCTGGTAATAGAGCGTAATGCGGTCGGCTATATCAAACCCGGCGTTGCGGCGCATGCCCTGAATGCGGTGCACCACCTCCCGCACCAGGCCCTCCGCAAGAAGCTCATCAGATATCCGAGTGGGGACAGCCACCCCACAACCCCCCTCCACCACGGCCACATAGCCCTCACCTGCTAGCTCCTCCTCGGCGGCAGCGAACTCCAGCTTCTTAACGTTTAGCTCCTCCAGCACCTGCGGCGCCAGGCGTTTAAGCCCCTCCACCTCCTCGGCGGAGGCGGTCTTCACAAGCGCGCAGGAAAGCGGCTGGCGCACCTTTATTCCCGCCTTGGCCCGGGCCGCCCTGCCCAGGCTACACGCTTTCATCGCCAGGCGCACATCTCGGGAAAGCTGCTCGTCAATCATATCCTTATCGGCCTCAGGGAAATTGGCCAGGTGCACACTTGGGGGCGCGTCAGGCATGGGGGAGAGCACCAGGTTTTGGTATATCTCCTCAGCCAGGAAAGGCGTGAACGGCGCCATCAGCTTTATAAGCGTCACCAGGCAGTGATACAGGGTGTTATACGCCTGAAGTTTATCGGTATCACTCTGGCTCTTCCAGAAGCGGCGGCGGCTGCGGCGCACATACCAGTTGGACAGCCTGTCCACGAAGGACTCTATATGCCTGCCGCCCTCCTGTGGGTTGTAGCCTCCAAGCGCCCCGTCCACGGACTCCACCATCTGGTTCAGCTCGGAGAGTATCCAGCGGTCAAGCTCGGTATCAACCTTAAGGGGTTTATCCATCTGGGGGACGAAGCCGTCTATATTGGCGTAGGTGACGAAGAAGGAGTAGACATTCCACAGCGTGCCCAGGAAGCGGCGGGCTACCTCGGCCACTATCTTCTCGTCAAAACGGCGCACGTTGCCCGCCGGTGAGGCGGTGAAGAAATACCACCTTAGCGCGTCGGCTCCGTATTTATCTATCACATCCCTGGGCTTAACCACGTTGCCGCGGGCCTTGCTCATCTTCTCGCCCTTGGCGTCCAGTATATGCCCCAGGCAGATTACGTTCTCAAAGCAGGGGCGCCCGAAGAGCAGTGTGGATATTGCGTGTAAGCTGTAGAACCAGCCCCTGGTCTGATCCACTGCCTCGGATATGTAGTCGGCTTGCTTTAGCTCGCTGTCAAACAGCTCCTTGTTCTCAAAGGGGTAGTGTAGCTGGGCGACAGGCATGGCACCGGAGTCAAACCAGCAGTCCATTACCTCGGGCACCCGCCCCATCCTCCCCCCACACTCAGGGCAGGAGAAGGTGATATCGTCCACGAAGGGGCGGTGCAGGTCCAAAGGCTCCTTAAGCCCCTCAAGGCCGGACTTGGCCTTAAGCTCCTCCACCCCACCCACGCACTCGACGTGACCGCAGTCCGGGTTCTCACAGCGCCACATCGGGAGCGGCGTGCCCCAGTAGCGCTCTCGGGAGAAGGCCCAATCCACGTTATTCTGAAGCCAATCCCCGAAGCGGCCGCGCTTTATATGCTCCGGATACCAGTTGATTTGCCCGTTGCCGCTTATCAACTCCTCCTTGGCCTGGGTGGTCTTTATATACCAGGTGCGCTTGGCATAATAGAGCAGAGGCGAGTCGCAACGCCAGCAGAAGGGATAGGTATGCCACACAGTCTCACCCTTATAGAGGAGTCCCCTGGACTCCAAATCGGCCATTATATCCTTGTCGGCTTCTTTAACAAATTTGCCGGCACCGGGGTAAGCACCTCTAACGGTGCCCTGTAAAGCTATAGGGTGGACGAAATCCAGCCCGCTGTCCTCCCCCGCCTGATAGTCCACCTCTCCATAGGCGGGGGCAACGTGGACTATGCCCGTGCCCTCGTCCATGGTGACGAAATCTCCACCGATAACCGCATAGCTCAAAGCCTCGTCCTGCGGCTGCGGCTCAAGCAAGCCGTTGCTGAAGCGCTGCCTGTCCACCCCGTAGTCGTGCGGGTTGTATAGAGGCTGGTAGCGCACACCGATGAGCTTATCGCCCTTGAACCTGGACTCCTCCTGGTAGTCCTCCAGGTCTACGCCCTCACGCCGGGTATGGGCCAGGATAATGTAGCTGTCGTAGCCCTCCATAAGCACATATTCGGCATCGGGGGCCACCGCCAGGGCAGTGTTGCCGGGCAGAGTCCAGGGGGTGGTAGTCCAAGCGAGCAGGTAGGCGGGCTTGGCCGCAAACTCCCCGCGGTGTTCAGCCAACGCACCGCCCTCCAGGGAGATGGGGTCAATCTTAAACTTAATATACACCGAGGGGTCCTCGGTATCGTCCTTATAGCCCAGGGCGACCTCGTGGGAACTTAGAGATGTGCCGCAGCGGGGGCAGTGAGGGGTAACGCGGTAGCCCTGGTACACTAGGCCCTCGTCCCACATCCGCTTTATGGCCCACCACACGGACTCCATGTAGGAGCTATCCATGGTAACGTAGGCGTTCTCCTGGTCTATCCAGAAGCCGATGCGCTCCGTAAGCTCTTCCCACTCCTTAAGGTAACCATGGACGCTCTTACGACAGCGCGCGTTGAAGCGGTCTATACCATATTCCTCTATGTCCTTCTTGCTCTTAAGCCCCAGGGACTTCTCCACCTCCAGCTCCACAGGGAGCCCATGGGTATCCCAGCCGGCCGTACGGGGGGCATAACGCCCCTTCATGGTCTGATATCGGGGTATGATGTCCTTGAAGACGCGCGCCAAGACGTGATGTATGCCTGGCTTACCATTGGTAGTGGGGGGGCCATCGTATAAGACGAAACGGTCGCCACCCCTGCGCGCCTCAACACTGCGCGCAAAGGTGTCGTTATCACGCCAGAAGGCGAGAATTTTCTCCTCAATCTGGGGAAGGTTTACCCTACTGCCAACCGAATGGAACATTTTAGCCTAAAAGAAGCGAACCTACTACTTATCTGGGCTTGATAACCACCCTGCGGGAGACCCCCTCACCTATGCTCTCGGTGGTGATTTCAGGGTGTTCCGACAAGGCGAGGTGAATAATGCGCCGCTCGTAGGCCAGCATCGGCTCCATGGTGAAGGGCGATTTTCTAACCTTCACCCGCTCCGCCAGACGCCAGGCCAGGGCCTTAAGCCGCTCATAGCGACGCTCCTTATAGCCCTCTACATCAATAATTATGGGCAGCCACTCATCTGTCCGGTAGCCAACGATGAGCCTGACGATGTACTGCAGCGAGGCCAAGGTCTGCCCTCGGCGCCCGATAAGGATACCCAAATCCTCGCCCTGGATATCCAGAGTGAGGGGATCCTCGCTATCATCGGCGGCGGCACCACCGCGGCTAGTGATGGAAGCGGATAAGCCCATCCTGTCCAGAAGGCCCTCCAGGGCTTCCCTGGCCACTTCGGCTACGCCGTTATCTTTATCCTTGGCTATCACTTTCACCCTCGCTCTCCTGGCTATCCTTAAAAGAGAGACTACTTCTTCTTTTTGCCCTTCTTCTGGTGCTTAACGCGGTCGCGGGTGGGAGGGGAATAGCCTTTGGGCTTGCCCTTATCCACAATATTGGTATCCACTATATCCGCCTCTGGGGCGGCTACCTGAGCGGATAAACTCTCCTCACGCGCTACGCGCTTGGACAGCTTGGTAACACTTGATGTCGTCGCAGCGGCGCCTGAGCGGGACAGGCCTCCCCATCCCCCAATTACGAAGTACTGCATGAATATGCTGATAACGTTGGACACCACCCAATAAAGCGCCAGGCCGGCGGGGAAGCTCATGGCCAAGAAGCCGAACATAAGAGGCATCATCCACAGCATCAGCTCGGACTGGCTGCGTTGAGCTGGGTCAGTGGTATTAGGCGTAACCATCTTCTGCTGCAGCCACATGGTAACGCCCACTATAACCGCTATGCCCGGGGTAGACTCGACCAGGTTAAGCCAGAAGAAGGTGCTGTCCAGGGGCAGGGTGGTATACACAGCCGGCCAGTTCCACATGAAGCGCGACAGCCCCAAAAGATCCTCCGGGGTCATAGGCAGGACCTTCATGATGGACTGGTAAAGTGCCACCCAGATGGGCATCTGGATAAGCATGGGGACGGCACACCCCGAGGGGCTTATGCCGTGCTCCTTGTAGAGCAGCATCTGCTCATCGGCCAGCCGCTGCTTATCGCGGGCGTACTTCTTCTGAAGCTCGGCTATCTTGGGCTGAAGCTCCTGCATGGCGCGGCTGGCATGGAGCTGCTTGGCGGTTAGGGGATACATAGCAACGCGGATGATTATGGTCATGATGATAACCGCCCAGCCGAAGCTGCCCCCCACAACGGAGGACAACGCCGTGAGCGTGTTTATCATCAGCGCTATAGGGCCTGCATTCCAGAGTTCGCCAAAACCCACTTTATATCTACCTCAATCCATACTCAGGCTCACCGAGCGCCACGCCTCTGTGCCGTCAACCGCTTTAATGGCGTAGAGGATATCGTGCTTGGTGGACTGTGCGTGTATATATATAACCCCATCGGCGACAGTCAAGGGGGCCACTATCTCTTCGTTCTCGCTGCGGACCTCAAACAGTGTGTTCAGCTGAAGGCCGGCGGTATCCAGGGTATAGACCCTGCCCTCCTTGGAGGCTAGTACGAGGCTATCACCCCAAAGCACCGGCGAGGACGCGACAGGGCTGCCCACATCCACGGCCTCCCTCACCTCGGTGCCGCTTGAAGCGTCCAGAATATAGACCTTGCCGTCCATATTGGGGGCGAATACAACGCCGTTGTGGATAACGGGACGGGCCCAGAACCAGTTGGTAGCCCCGGTATCGGAGCGCCACTTCAAGGCGCCGTCGGCCTTGTTTACAGCATAAACCTCCACGTCAAAGGAGCCGAAGTAGACGGCATCCTCATATACGATCGGCACAGAGGCTACGGCGCCACCGGCCTGGTAACGCCACTTCTCGCCACCGTCGTCAGCGTCAAGTGCATAGAGGTGCTTATCCAAACTGCCTACATATAGCGTATCCCCGTCCAGGACAGGGGTGCTCCATACCTTGTCCTCGGTCACGTTGGCCTGGCCCAGCCGGTCTCCGGTGAGGCCGTCCAGGATATAAAGCTCGGCATCGGAGGTGACGAAGTAAACCCTGCCCCCGGAGGCCACAACTCCACCCACGATTGGGTCAAGCTTATCCTCGCGGGGATACACCCACCGTAGCGAACCCGTGTCAGTGCTCAAGGCATATAACTTGCCGTTATAGCCGCCTACGTAGACCAACCCGTCGGCCACCGCCAGGCTGCCGTATACGGCCACCCTATCATCTTCACCACCCAACTGGGCATCCACGGGCCACAGACGCCCGCCTTCAACGGAGTCAACAGCGACTACCCGACCCACTATGGAGGGGAAGTATACGCCACCGTCCGCCACCGTGGCGCCAGCCCACCCGCGGGGCTGGCTGCGGCCATAGCATCCGGAAAGCAACATCGCCATCACCACCAGCACGGCCAGCAGTGGTGCGAGCTTGGTCCAGGAGCGCTTTTTTATCATTTATCTATCTCTATTAACTGTGCCAATGCTCAGGCACGGGGTCATAGCCGCCGGGGTAACAAGGCTGACAGCGCATGAGGCGCCGCCACCCCAACCACACCCCCCTAATCACGCCGAACCTGTCTATGGCCTCGTAGGTATACTGCGAGCAGGTTGGATAGTAGCGACAGGCGGGCGGCCTCATGGGGGATATAGCCACCTGGTAGAACCTGATGAGCATTAAGGCTATCTTTTTCATAAAACAAATCGTTTTTGTCTATTAAGCCCCACCAAACCCCTCCCCACCATTTACAATTAGGTCAGCCTTGTTAAGCATCCTCTTAACCGACCTGCTCACCGCATGGTAGTCTGCCGAGGCGGCGGAAGAGCGGGCTATAAACACTATATCCCATCCCGGCCGCAGCTTTAAGTCCTTGAGGTTCTCGCGCAAAAGGCGCTTTACCCTATTGCGAACTACGGCCCCGCCCACCTTCCGAGTGACCGAAAGGCCGTATCTGGGTATCTCAAGACCGTTGGGCGCCGCCTTAACCACCACCACCCCACCAGCCCAGGCTCTACCCTGCCGATAGACCCGCAAATACTGGCTGCGCTTGGTAAGATGCTGTTCTCCTCTCATAACCCTTTACCAGAGCTACCCTGAAGATGTCCCTTACCTCACACCACAGTCAGCTTTTTGCGACCCTTAAGCCTCCTCGCTCTCAATACGGCACGGCCACCCCGGGAGCTCATCCGTGCCCGGAAGCCGTGCTCCCGCCTTCTGGGAATCTTTTTTGGTTGATATGTTCTCTTAGGCACTTTAACGTGAATTCCGCATAGCGTTATGTCGTTCGGCACCGTAGCGGGAATGCTCGCGCAGACCCACGCCACCAGTCCTATTTATATGCGCCGGTACAAGAGGCACCAGCGCCAGATGACGGGCCCGCTTTATGGCCGTGGCTAGTATGCGCTGATGTCTGGCGCAGACGCCCGTCTTGCGCCGTGGCTCTATCTTACCCCTGTCCGAAATGAAGCGGCTCAGCCTGGAAGACTCCTTGTAGTTGGCCAGGCTAACCTTGCCAGCGCAGAAAGGGCAAACCTTACGTCTAGGCATGGTTAGGCCACCCCCTTCCCAGACTTGAAGCTCAAGTTATGTTGTGAGACAAACACGTATAAGATCCTTTCTTAATATACTAATCGTCAAAAGAGACGTCCTCAGGCGTCAGCTCCCCGCCGGCATCCTGAGGCGACTCCACAAGGCCCTCCTCGGACAGGGGCGCAGCCCCCTGCTTGTCCAGAAAGGTCACCTTGTTAGCTATTATCTCGTTGGTGAAGTGCTTCTGGCCATCCTGGCCGTCCCAGCTGCGAGTGCGCAGTCTGCCCTCGGCGTAGACCAGGCGTCCCTTGGTGAGGAACTGGTTACACTGCTCAGCCAGCCTGTTCCAGGTTACCACTGTAAACCACTGCGTCTCCTCCTGGCGCTCGCCCTGGCTGTTGGTGTAGCGCCAGTTGGTGGCCACGCGGAAAGAGGTCACCGGATTGCCGTTTGGAGTGAAGCGCATCTCCGGGTCGCTGCCCAGGTTGCCGATGATTATCAGCTTATTAACGCTTGCCATCATTAACCAACCTCTCCGGGAAAGCGATACCCCCCCAGTTTAGCTACGCCACCTTGATGAGCAAATGGCGCAGGACGTCCTCGGATATAAGCAGCTTGGACTCCAGCTCCTTGGTCTCCCCAGGTTTCATGTTGAACTGGGTCAGCACATAGGTGCCCTCCAAGAAGCCTCTGATGGGATAGGCCAGCTTGCGCTTGCCCCAACGGTCCACGTTGGCCACGGCGCCGCCACCGGCAGCGATGAGCTTGCTTATGCCATCCAGGACGGTATCCACTTTCTCCTCCTCCAACGCGGGGCTAAGGATAACCGTAAGCTCATAGTCGCGCACCCCACTATCGGAGCGAGTCTCCGCCTTGCGCTTGGCCGCTTTGGCCGCCCTCGCCGACCGGGTCGTCTTAGCCGCCCTTGCCGGCCTCATCGTCTTCTTCTCTGATACCATTACATCCCCAAAAAATCGTGATATATTATATTACCTTAGCATAAGGATTACAAATAGCTAGTATACTTGAAATCGCCGCAGTTAGCAAGGCATGCCGATGCGGGAGGTTTGACAGAACGGACGAGTTATTGATAAACTTATGTTGACTGAAGGATGGCCCCGTGGTGTAGCGGTCTAACATGCCACCCTGTCACGGTGGAGATCAGGGGTTCAAATCCCCTCGGGGTCGCCACTCCCATCTCATCATTCATCTAGAGACATCCCCACCGCCGTCCGCTTGCTGGGTATCTCAAGTGTTACCGTAGTGCCTTCGCCCAGCTTGGAACTCACTGAGAGATTGCCCCCAAGTAGATGCGCCCTCTCCTTCATACCCATCATCCCCAACTTGCCCGCCTTGAGGAACTCCGAGCTGAAGTCCGCCTCACACCCCCGACCATCGTCGGCCACGACCACCGTCGTCAAGCCCTTGGCGAACTCTATATTGATGCTCACCCTACTGGCCTGGGAGTGCTTCCACACGTTACTAAGGGCCTCCTGCACGATACGATATATAAGCAGCTCCTCGTCTGAGGTGAAGCGGCGCTCCGAACCCTTTATCTTCAACCCCACCCGTATCTGAGACTGCTCCCTCAACTCGTTAGTCAGCTCTCTCAGCGCCGCCATCAGGCCCAGGTACTCCAGTGTGGGAGGACGCAGGTCCTGGACAAAGCGCCGCGTCCTCACCAAGGCCTCGTCTATGTCTTCCTTGAGCTGTTTCAAGGACACCCCACCCTCACCCAGCACCATCGCATCCTCGGCGGCTAGACCGTCCAGGCGGCGTGAGATGGCTATCATGGTCTGAATGGTATCGTCGTGAAGCTCGCGGGCGATGCGCTTGCGCTCCTCCTCGTGGGCCTTGCTTATCTGAGCAGCATAAAGCTCCAGGGACTCCCTGAGCTTTATCTCCTCGGTGATATCACGAGCGATGTGCTGGAAGGCCGAGGGCCGCCCCTCATCCTCCAACAGGCTGGTGGTCAACATCAGCATCGCCTTGGTGCCGTCCTTCCTCAAGATATGCTGTTCATAGGGCTGCTTTATAGGCTCCCCGCGCAGCAGCTTCAGGCGAACCTCCCGCGCCACCTCCACCCCCCCCGGGGTGAGGAACTCGGTTACGTTGCGACCCACTAGTTCGTCAGGATCGGCACCCAGTATGGTGGCCACGGCACGGTTTACGTTAGTTATAGTGCCGGAGAGATCCTGAATCCAGATAGCGTCGTAGGCCTTCTCAAATACCTCCTTGAAGCGACGTCCCACCCGCTGCAGCTCCTGGAAGAAGCGAGCTTTCTCCAGAGCTAGGCTGAGCTGTATGCTGATGAGCACCAAAAGCTCCTCTTCCTCAGTGGTGAACTGCCTGACATCGCGAGTGGCCACGCCCAGGGTTCCCATAACCCTGTCACCACTCTTAAGGGGCAGCACGAACTGGGACTTTATGCCCTCCCCCCGCACCAGCCGCGGCTCTACCCTTAAGTCCAGGGTGGAATCCCGCACCACGCACGGCTCGCCGGTCTGGGCCACCCACCCGTTAAGCCCCTCCCCCACCCCCATCTCGGCTATCTTGTGAGCGAATTCAGCGGAAAGACCACGGGACACCTTTAAGTGCAGCTTCTCCCCCTTCTCGTCAAGGAGATATAAGACAACCGCATCCACGTCCATCACGCCCACGATCTTATCTCCCACGGTATCAAACAGCTCCTGCATCTCCAGGGACTGGTTGAAGGCTGAGGAGACGGAGTGCAGGGCGGAGATACGCCTCTCGTTGGCCTTAATGGAATGGATGTAGGACTGAAGCTCGCGCTGCTTGGCATCAAGTTGCTCCATCATCTGCTCCCGCCGACCGCTCTCACAGCGGCGTGAGCGCAGCCACCAGTTGACCAGGGCACCCACCGTTATGACCATCAAGGCCTCAAACAGAGCGTCCCGGGGATAATCTGAAAGCATCACCGCACGGGGTATCATCGCCGCCGCCGAGGCCACCAGCACAGCGATACCTCCCCTGAAGCCCAGGGCGAAGGCGGCATATATCATGGGCCCCAGGAAAACAAGCCGGGCGATAGTAGGGCGGGCAAGCCCGGATTGGCCCACCACTCCCCCCCCAACGACCAGGGGCGCCCCCTCCAAGTAGTGCAAGCAAATAGCCGCCGTAAGCGCCGCGATAACACCCCAAAAATGGGCTTTTCGCAACCAGGGGGGGAGGAAACGTTTTACTCTTCTAACAACCCTCATTCTTCCTCTGAGACCACGGCTATCCAGCCCCGACTTAAGCCCCGCATAACGGCCTCGGTGCGGGAGCTGACCCCCAGCTTATTGAAGATGTTCCTCCAATGAGTCTGAACCGTGCGCTCCCCCAGGTCCAGGGCGGTGGCTATCTGCTTGTTGGCCAACCCCCCCGCCCCCAGCTTCAGCACCTCCAACTCCCTCTCGGTGAGTATCTCCTCACGCTCCGTCTCGGGACGGCGCTCCATGCGAGAAGATAGGCGGCTCAACAGCTTCTTGGCTATGGTGGGGTGAAGCACGGACTCGCCGTCGTAAACGGCGCGAATGGCGTTTAGGAGCTGGCTGCTCTCAACGTTCTTGAGTAGGTAACCCGCCGCCCCCGCCTCCATAAGGGCAAAGATGAACTCCTCGTTATCGTAAGCGGTAAGGACCAATATGCCTATGGAAGGGTGGGACTCCTTTATGATACGGGTGGCGGCTATGCCATCCAGCTTGGGCATGGATATATCCATCAGGATGACGTCTGGCTTAAGCTCGGCGGCGGCCTCCACCGCCGCCTCCCCGTCCCCTACCTCACCTACAATATCTATATCATCCGCCCGCTGGATAAGCTCCCTTATGCCCTGCCGCACGACAGCATGGTCCTCGGCCAAAAGAACTTTGATCTTTTCCATAAAGACTTGTCCCCCTTCAGAGCGAAGAAGGAAGGCAGGATGCCGCACTCCCTATTTATGTTAACATTATAGCAGAATGCGCCGACTAAATTAAATCGGCCACCCAAAAGGCGTACGCCTTTTGGCGCTTGGCAGGGCCACCGTTTCGGAGTAGAGTAGCTAATTGGGGCTCGGCAGATGTATTTCATTGAGAACATTCTGCGCTTATCGGAGCTTTTCAGAGGGGTAAGCGACGAACAGTTGAGGCAGTTGTTGCCGTTCTGTCGTGAGGAGGTCTACGAGGCAGGCAAGATCCTCTTCTCGCCGGGCGAGCCCGTACACTCTGTTTACATCGTGGAAACAGGAACAGTTTCACTGGAAATGGACCTCAATATAGGCCGCGGCAAGGGTAAGGCCACCATAGGCGTGGTTACCCGCGGGGGGTGCCTTGGTCGCTCCGGTCTAGTAAGTCCTTATATCCATACCCTCACCGGCAGGACCTTGGAGAAGGCCGAGGTCATCGCCCTGGACTCCAGGGTTATCCGACGCTGGCTGGAGGAGAACCCGGATTCGGCGGCCAAGGTGATGAACAACGTGGCCAAGGTGGTTTCCTCCCGCCTGGAGCATACCAACGACACCCTGGGGCACATACTCTCCATCGTGTTCCACGACATCAAGGCCCCGCTGGCGGCGGTGGAGTCGGTAAACAAGCTGATACTGGGCGGATACTGCGGCCAGCTGGACGAGGAGCAGCGGGAGATGCTCCAGAGCAGCAGCAAGGGCATAACTAACCTGCTGGAGACGCTGAACAACATCGCAAGCCTGTCCCGCATCGGCATCAGAGATACAGTGGTGAGCAAGATATCTCTAAGCGAACTTATAAAGGACTCCGTAAGCGAGATGCTGCCCCTGGCCGACGATAAGGGGCTAAAGATAAGCGATGAAACCACCCAGGAGATCCCCGAGGTAAGCGCGGATGGCGCCCAGATAAAGCACGTTTTGATAAATTTGATATCCAATGCCATTAAATATACTCCCGCCAAGGGGGGCAAGGTGACTGTAAAGGCAAGGGACGAAGATGACTACATTAGGGTGAAGGTAACCGACACGGGCATCGGCATCTCCCCCAAAGAGCTGCCCAGGATATTTGACGAGTTCTACCGCGGCCTTGACCTTACCGAGCGGGGGGCCGGCCTGGGGCTTGCTATCGCCAGACAGATAGTAGAGTCCCACCAAGGGAAGCTATGGGCGATAAGCCCTCCCCCAGACAAGGACAAGGGCAGCCAGTTCATCTTCACCCTCCCCAAAGCCCGCAAGGATGTCCCAGATAAGGTCCCCATAGAGGGGGCAGGCTAAAAGGAAGCGAGAACCCGACAAAGGAGGGGCAAATGGACAAGAAAACTAGAATCCTAACCATAGACGATGACGCCAACCTACAGAAAGTGCTGAAGAAGGTCCTGGATAGCGAGGGCTATGAGGTCAGTCAGGCGATGGACGGGGTCGAGGGTCTGGAGAAGATCATAGAGGAGAAGCCGGATCTGATTATCCTGGACGTAGTCATGCCCGGCAAGAACGGGTTTGAGGTTTGCCGCGACCTCAAGACCAATGAAAAATACTACTTCTTCTCCAAGATTCCGGTGCTTATGCTCACCGTCTATCCTGACGAAAGAGAGGGCGCCGGACTGGCTGTAAATGAAGGGATGTTGATGGAGGCTGATGACTACATGCACAAACCCATCGATCCCGAGGAGCTTCTAAAAAGAGTGAAGACACTCCTAGGAGGAAAGACTAAGTAAATCATGAAAGAGACCAAGTCTATCGTAGTGATCGGCGGTGGCATCGCGGGTATAACCTCGGCGTTGGAACTAGCCAACAACGGTTATGACGTACATCTTATAGAGAAGGAAGACAGCCTGGGCGGCCAGGCTGTTGAGTTCTGCTGTAAGGCCACCGAAGCCTGTACCAAGTGCTCGGCCTGTCTGGTTCCCCAGAAGGTGGCCGAAGTCAGTGACCACCCCCGCGTATCTGTCATGGCCAATTCCACGGTAACCGCAGTAACCGGAGAGACGGGGGACTTCCAGGTGGAGGTAGCACGCAATGCCCAACATATGTCGCCCCAAGAGACAGAGACGCTTAAGGCGAGCGCGGTAATCGCCGCCACCGGCTTCAAGGCGTTTAACGCCAAGGAGCTCGGCTGCCTGAGCTACGGCCGCTACCCCAACATCGTTAGCGGCCTGGACCTGGAGAAAATGTTCCGCACCGAGGGCGAGCTTAAGCTGCCCACCAACAACAGGAAGGCTAAGAAGATAGCCTTTATACAGTGCGTCGGCTCCAGGGATGAGAAGCACAACTACTGCTCCCACGTATGTTGTAAATACGCCATCAGGCTGGCCAACCTCATCAACTACAACGACCCCGAAGCCGAGGTGACCATCTTCTACATAGACCTCCAGACAGCGGGCAAGGGCTTCACGCCCAGCTACGAGGAGAGCAAGGAGTCCGTTCGCTTCGTCCGCGGCGTCCCCGTAGAGATACTGGAAACCGCTGACAAGCAGCTGGAGGTGCGCTTTGAGAACATCGTCAACGGGAAAGTGGAGCGAGAGATATTTGACCTGGTGACCCTCTCGGTGGGCATCTCCCCCAGAGACGACTCCTGGGACGTGGCCCAGACCCTGGGCATAAGCCTGGCTGACAACGGCTTCCTCGCCACCAAGGCGAAGTTCAACTCAACAGATACCAATGTAGACGGAGTGTTCCTTGCCGGTGCCTGCCAGAGCCCCAAAGACATCCCCGATTCAATCGCCCACGGAATCTCGGCAGCAGAACGAGCGATGGAGGTTTTACAGAGATGCGCGTAAAGTTAGGTATTTTCCTCTGCGACTGCGAGGAGGGTCTGAAAAATATAGACTTCGCCAAGCTCGGTAAGTCGCTGGAAGGTCTGGACGATGTGGCCTTTGTCGATATCGCCCATGACCTATGCACCAACGAGGGTGAAAAGGCGATAGCGTCCCGTATCCTCACCGAGGACATAAACAGGATTGTCATCGCTGGCTGCTCGCCGTCGTTCTATGAGAAGCATTTCACCGAGCTGCTTAAAAAGCTGCGCATGGAATCCAACATACTAGCAATGGCCAACATCAAGGAGCAGTGCTCCTGGGCCACTAAGGGGGATGCGACAAACGCCGCCCTGGAGGCTGTAATGATGGCGATCAGCCGCGCCAGGCTGCTCCAGCCGGTGGAAACCACCGAGGTGCCGGTTAACCAGGAGGCCATGGTTATAGGCGGCGGCTTCTCCGGAATGAGCACCGCGCTGGAACTAGCGCGAATGGGCATCAAGACCACCCTGGTGGAAAAAGAGAACGACCTGGGCGGCAAGATACGGCAGATGGAGACGATGGGCGGCCAAGAAACTGATGCCCTGGTAAATGCCGTAAAGAAGGATAAGAACATAGACGTGCTCACCTCCACAGAGCTTTTAGACGTCAAGGGCAACGCCGGCCGCTTCACCGCAGAGGTGAAAAAGGACGGCGAAAAGTCCCTGCGTAAGTGCGGCGCTATGGTCCTGGCCACCGGCTACAGGCCGGAGGTCTCCGCAAGCGACTTCCCCGTGTGCGGGACAAAGGTCACTACACAGATGGGCCTAGCCAAGATGCTGGAGGGAGAAGTGCCGGGGGAGAACCCCCACACAATAGCCTTCATGTTTGACGTCTCCGACGAGAACTCACGCCTATCTACCCTGGCCACCCTGAATAACGCCATGGATATACGCCAGCGTTGGGGCAGCGAGGTCTACGTCTTCTGTAAGAGCGTCAAAGTAGATAGCGAGGGTATAGAGAAGTTATACCGCGACGCCAGGGGCAACGGCGTGATATTTATAAAATACGACGAGTCCCCTAAGGTAGTCTCGGTTAACGGTCAGGTGAAGATAGAGGCCACGGATCCCCTACTGGGAGACGACATCTCTCTAAGCTGCGACCTGCTCGTGGCCGAGGAGAGTATCCTCCCCGCCAAGGATGCTGAAGCCTTGAGCGCCATGACCAAGGTGGGAACGGACTCCAAGGGCTTCTACCAGGAGGAAAACGTCCATCTATACCCCGTCCTCTCGGAGAGAAAGGGCATACTTTTCGCCGGCAGCTGCCGCGGCGACCTGGACATAACCCGCTTGATGACCGATATCACCAGTGTGGCGGCCAAGGTCTACGCGCTACTCTCCCAGGAAGAGGTATCCGTGGAGGCAGATAGGGTGAAGGTCGATCCCCAGAAATGCGTCGTCTGCCTGACCTGCGTGCGGGTCTGCCCACATAAGGCCATAGAGGTAAATGGCGCGAACGGTGACAGCATGGCGGCCGAGATTCAGCCGCTAGCCTGTGACCAGTGCGGTATCTGCGCCGCTATCTGCCCAGTGAAGGCCATAACCTTTGAGGGCTATAGCGACGAGCAAATAATGGCACAAATAGAAGCGATAGGAGCATCATGAACGGAAAAATTGTAGCTTTCTGTTGTCAACACTCCGCCTACTTGGCCGCCGATGCGGCGGGCAAGCAAGAGCTGGAATGCCCCGATAACTTGAGGGTTATCCGCGTCCCCTGCGCCGGACGGGTGGATATCCTCCATATCCTCAAGGCTATGGAAGAGGGTGCTGAAGGGGTCCTGGTGCTGGGGTGCGAGGAGGACCTGTGTAAGCATCTCACCGGAAACTCGAGAGCAGAAGAGAGGGTAAACTACTCCGAGAAACTGCTCAATGAGGCAGGCATAGACGGTAACCGCGTGGCCATGGCTAAACTGGCTGCCAACGCCCCCCATAAGTTCGTAAAGATAGTCAAAGATATGAACCAGAGAATAAAGGGAGAGGCGGTGAAATCATGATAATAGCGGAAAGAAAGCCCTTTGAGCAGATACTGAACATGATAGCTCCCTACAAGAAGGTGCTCCTTTTAGGCTGTGACACCTGCGTGGCCATCTGCTGGGCAGGTGGCGAGAAAGAGGTGGGAATCCTGGCATCGCAGATAAAGCTAGCCCGCGAGAAGGCAGGCCAAGCGATAGACCTGGTTGAAGCCACCGTGGAAAGACAGTGCGAGAAGGAGATGCTGGAAGACATAAAGGACCAGGTGGAGGCGGCAGAGGTGGTGATATCCTTGGCCTGCGGGGCAGGGATACAGACCACCGCCGAGGTGTTTGAAGACACTCCAGTAGTACCTGGCGTCAACACCACCTTCCTGGGGCGTCCCGAGGGCGAGGGCCTGTGGTTGGAAAACTGTGGCCACTGCGGCGACTGCGTCCTGGATAAGACCGGCGCCGTCTGCCCCATGGTGCGCTGCGCCAAGGGTCTCTTAAACGGCCCCTGCGGCGGTACCAGGAAAGGCGGCAAGTGTGAGATAGACCAGGAGAAGGACTGCGCCTGGACGCTGATATACGACCGCTTAGCCAAACAAGGTAGGCTGGAGCTTATGGAAACGTACTACCCGCCCAAGAACCACCGCGCCGTAAAGCGACCGGGTAGGATAGAAGCGATGAAGGCTTAGGAGACGAAGGATGGCGAAGGATTTAAGAGAAGTACTGAAAACCAAGGACTTTGTGGTCACCGCTGAGGCGGCCCCCTTAAAGGGTGCCAACACAGACCACTCAATGGAGCACATCAAGATACTCAAGGACAAGGTGGACGGCCTGAATGTGACCGACAATCAAAGCTCGGTCATGCGCTATCCATCCGTCGGCGTATGCCTTCTCATAAAAGAGAACGACGGCGAGCCTGTTTTACAGATGACCTGCCGCGACCGCAACCGCCTGGCCCTGCAGGCTGACCTGCTCTTCGCCTGGTCGCGGGGGATACGCAACGTCCTCTGCCTCACCGGAGACTCCATAGACGTGGGCGATCACCCCGAGGCCAAGCAAGTGTTCGACCTGGACTCCACCCAGCTAATCCATATGGTCCACACCTTGAACTCGGGCAAGGACATGGAGGGCCATGAGCTTCACGGCAAGACCGACTTCTGCATCGGCTGCTCCACCACCCCATCGGCGGATCCCATAGAGCCGCAGATGATAAGGGTTAAGAAGAAGCTTGACACCGGTGTGGACTTCATACAGACACAGGCCGTCTATGAGCTGGAGGAGATAAAGCGGTTCACGGAGGCGGTACGCAAGTGGGACGACAAGGTTAAGGTTCTGCTGGGCATAGTGCCAGCTACCGGCGCCAAGATGGCAGCCTACATGAACGACCACGTCCCCGGCATCTTCGTGCCCCAATACATGATAGATGAGCTGTCCGAGGCCCCCAAGGGCACCGGAATCCAGAAGGGGATAGAGATAGCCGGCAGGCTGATAAGAAAGGCCAAGGAAGAAAAACTGTGTGACGGAACCCACATCATGTTCATTGGCAAGGAGGACAGGGTCCCAGAGATTCTGGAGGCCGCTGGACTGCAGTGAACTTTGGAGAGTTCCTTAACCAATAGAGGTGAATATTCCATAACCAGAGGGACTAACTGAAAGGGATTAAACTAAAGACTTTTAAGGAGGAGGAAGATGACAATAGTCTTAAACGAACTGGACAGCAAGTTCAAATACGATGTAGCCGCGGAACCGGGTGGCGATAACCTCAAGCACTGCTTCGCCTGCGGACTCTGCACCGCCAGCTGTCCTGTATCCGACATTGACCCCAAATACAACCCCAGACAGATAATTCGCATGGTGCTACTAGGAATGAAGAAGGAGGTTCTGTCCTCCAACACAATCTGGCTCTGCTCGCAGTGCTACACCTGCCAGGCCCACTGCCCCCAATGCGTGGACTTCGCCGATGTGATGAAGGCGCTACGGAGCCTGGCGGTACGGGAAGGTTACGTCCATCCTTCTTTCGTAGACAAGATAAGAGAGATAGACTCCTTCGCGCAGCGTCTGCGCCACGGCATGGTGCTATCCATACTGGACAAGAAGGCTGAACCCTCCAACCAAGAGGTGGCTCAGCTTGCGGACGGAGCATTGGGCAAGGAGAAGGTTAAAGCCTAGAGGAGGAAGTAAGTAATGCAAGAATGTGCTAAGAAGTCTGATAAGACTATCGGGGCGGTGATGGTGGTGGGGGGCGGCATCGGCGGCATCCAGGCATCGCTTGACCTCGCCGAGGCTGGATATAAGGTCTACCTGGTGGAGAAATCCCCCGCTATAGGCGGTGTGATGGCCCAGCTGGACAAGACCTTCCCCACACTGGACTGTTCCATGTGTATCCTATCCCCTAAGCTTATTGAATGCGGGAGGCACCCCAATATAGAGCTGCTCACCTGCTCCGAGCTTATGGAGGTAGACGGGCTGCCAGGCGACTTCAAGGCCAAGATAGTGCGCCATCCCAGATTTGTGGATGAGAGCAAGTGTACAGGCTGTGGCGAGTGCGCCGAGGTCTGCCCTATTGAGGCCCCCAGCGAGTTTGAACAGGGCCTAGCCGAGAGGAAGGCGGTATACCGCCCCTTCGCCCAGGCCTACCCTAACGCTTTCGCCGTGGACAAGAGAAAGAGAGCCCCGTGCACGCTCACCTGCCCGGCGGGAACCAACGTTCAGGGATACGTGGCGCTGTGCTCCCAGGGCAAGTTCGCCGAATCGCTTGAGGTAATGAAAGAAAAGCTTCCCATCCCCAGGGCGCTGGGCCGTATATGCCCCGCCCCCTGCGAGGAGAAGTGTAACCGACAGCTGATAGAGGAACCCCTGGCCATACGCGAGATAAAGCGCTTCGTCGCTGATACCGCCAAGGGCCAGGACACCAAGCCGGAGATAGAGGAGAAAGAGGGCAAGGTGGCCATAATCGGCTCAGGCCCGGCAGGCCTAAGCTGCGCCTACTTCCTCAGGCTCCAGGGCTATCAGCCCACTATCTTTGAGGCGCTACCCAAGGCCGGCGGCATGCTCCAGGTAGGCATACCCGGATACCGCCTGCCCAAGGACGTCCTCAAGGAGGAGATACAGGAGATAGCCGACCTGGGTATCGAGATAAAGACCAACTCCCCCATCGGCGATAAGACCAAGATAGAAGACCTTATGAAGAAGGGCTACAAGGCGGTCTTCATCGGCGTGGGTGCCCACGGCGACCAGAAGCTGGGCATACCCAACGAGGACGCCAAGGGCGTCATACCCGGCGTGGAGCTTCTCCGAGACATAAACCTGGGTAAAGATGTGAAGACCAAGGGCAAGGTGGTGGTGGTGGGCGGTGGAGACGTGGCCATAGATGCGGCTCGCTCGGCACTGCGCCAGGGCGCCGATGATGTCACCATACTATACCGCCGCACCAGGGTGGAGATGCCCGCCCGTGCCGAGGAGATAGAGGGCGCCGAGGAAGAGGGCATAAAGATAGAGTACCTGGTAGCCCCACTGGAGGTAGTAACCAAGGGCAACGAGGTAGCTGCCCTTAAATGCACCAAGATGGAGCTTGGAGAGCCTGATGCCAGCGGCAGAAGACGCCCCATGCCCATCGAGGGCTCCGAGTTTGATATGCCGGTGGACATCATAATCCCCGCCATCGGACAGTCACCTCAGACATCACCCTTCGCCAAGAGCGGCATAGAGCTCACCAAGAAGGGCACCGTAAAGGTAGATGAGATAACCCTTCAGACCTCAAAGGATGGGGTCTTCGCCGGCGGCGATTGCCAGACCGGCCCCTGGATCGCGGTGGGCGCGGTGGCGGAAGGCGCCAGGGCGGCGGAGTCCATCGCCCGCCTCATAGAGGGCAAGGACTTGAAGGAGGGCAGGACAGCCCCCGACAAGACCCCTGCCGAGTTGGACTTCATCCCCTGGGGTGAGGAACGACAAGCCAGGGAGAACGCAACCGTGCTATCTGTGGACAAGAGAGCGGGATACACGGAGATAGAGCTGGCACTCACGGAGGAGCAGGCAGTCAAAGAGGCTGGCAGATGCCTGGACTGCGGTCTCTGCTGCGAGTGTAAGCAGTGCGTAGTAGCCTGCCAAGCAGATGCCATCACCAGTACAACCCACGATATGACTGACCAGATAGCAGAGCTTAACGTGGGCTCGGTGATACTCTGCCCCGGCTTCGACGAGTTTGACCCCACCCCTCTATACCAGTACGGATACCGCAAGTACCCCAACGTGGTCTCCAGCATAGAGTTCGAGAGGATGCTCTCGGCATCCGGCCCCTTCCAGGGCCACTTGATACGACCTTCGGACGGCAAGGAGCCTAAGAACATCGCCTGGATACAATGCGTCGGCTCCAGGGACGAGAGCATAGGCAGGGGCTACTGCTCCTCCGTATGCTGTACCTATGCCATCAAGGAAGGCATGATCGCCAAGGAGCATGTCGACTACGAGCTAAACGAGACCATCTTCTACATGGATATAAGAACGCACGGCAAGGACTTTGACAAGTTCTACGAGAAGGGCAAGGCGAAGGGCATAGACTTCGTCCGCGCCAAGGTCTACGGCATAGAGGCAGGTGAAGAGGAAGGCAACCTGAAGATCAAGTTCCTCGGCGAAGACGACAGAAACCAGTCCCGCGAATTCGACCTGGTGGTGCTGTCGGTAGGGCTCGACCCCTCGCCACCCGCCGTGGACATGGCCAAGAGGCTGGACGTCCAGCTGAATAAATACGGCTTCGCCCACACGGACACCTTCTCGCCGGTGGAGACGTCAAGGGATGGCGTTTTCGTCTGCGGCGCCTTCCAGGGCCCCAAGGACATCCCCGAGACCGTAATGCAAGCCAGCGGCGCGGCGGGAAGCGTATCCGCCCTGCTCTCTGATGGGCGCAACACCCTGACAACCCAGAAGGAATACCCCGAGGAAAGAAACGTAACCGGCGAGGAGCCCAGGATAGGCGTGTTTATCTGCCACTGCGGCATCAACATCGGCGGCTACCTGGACGTCCCCGGAGTTACGGAATACGCCAAGACGCTGCCCGGAGTGGAGTTCGCCGACTGCAACCTCTACACCTGCTCCTCGGATACCCAGGACAAGATAAAGCAGGCCATACTGGATAACAAGCTCAACCGCCTCGTGGTGGCCTCCTGTACCCCCAGGACGCACGAACCCCTGTTCCAGGAGACATTACGAGAGGCCGGGCTAAACAAATACCTCTTTGAGATGGCCAATATCCGCGACCAATGCTCCTGGGTCCACATGAACGAGCCGGAGGCGGCCACCGCCAAGGCCAAGGACCTGGTACGCATGGCGGCAGCCAAGGTAGCGCTCAAGAGGTCGCTACTTCCTCAGCTCATACCTGTAAACCACTCCGCCCTGGTAATAGGCGGCGGCGTGGCCGGCATGGTGAGCGCGCTCACTCTGGCCGAACAGGGCTTCAAGGTTCACATAGTAGAGAAGAACTCCGAGCTCGGCGGCATAACCCGCAAGATGCACTACACCCTCACCAACGACAATGTCCAGGCCTACCTGGCAGACCTGATAAAGCAGGTTGATGACAACCCCAACATCAAGGTCAACACAGACACCTGGATAGTGGACGCCTACGGGTACGTGGGCAACTTCACCACCGAGGTGATGAGGCACCGCGGCGTGGCCGTGGAGAAAATAGAACACGGCGCCACCATAGTCGCCTGCGGCGCCGAGGAATACAAGCCCGAGGGCGAATACCTCTACGGCAAGGACCCCAGAGTGCTCACCCAGTCCGAGCTGGAGGACGTGATTGTCAAGCAAGACAAGAGCGTAATGGAATGCGATAACCTGGTGATGATTCAGTGCGTGGGCTGCCGCAACGAGAAACGCCCCTACTGCGGCAGGACATGCTGTAACCAGGCGGTCGCCAACGCCCTGAAGCTTAAAGCCCTCAAGCCAGACATGAACATCTACGTCTTCTACCGCGACATAAGGACCTACGGCTTCAATGAGGACTTCTACCATGAGGCCCGCAGGCAAGGCGTTATGTTTATCAACTACGACCCCGCCAACCCGCCTAAGGTCACCCAGATGCGACAGGGCGAAAGGTACATGATAAGGGTAGAGGGCAACGACCCGGTGTTGGAAGACAGCATAGCCATAGACGCCGATATCCTGGCGCTGTCCGTGTCCGTAGTGCCCGTTGAGGAGGCCAAAGAGGTAGCCACCTTCTACAAGGTGCCTATAAACGAAGACGGCTTCTTCCTGGAGGCCCACGTCAAGCTGCGCCCAGTGGACTTCGCCACAGACGGCGTGTTCCTCTGTGGGCTGGCCCACGCACCCAAGTCGCTGGACGAGATAATCACGCAAGCCGAGGCCGCCGCATCCCGAGCCGGGACCATCCTGGCCAAGGAGACCATAATGGCCGAGGGCATAGTATCCTCGATAGACGAGGACATGTGCTCCGCCTGCGGCACCTGCGAGACGGTCTGTCCTTACAGCGCCATCCACGTCAATAAAGAACGAGGCGTGGCCGAGGTCAACGAGGCCCTGTGTAAGGGCTGCGGAACCTGCTGCGCGGCCTGTCCTTCCGGGGCGGCCCAGCAGAGGGGCTTCAGCAAGACACAGATAGGCGCTATGGTAAGAGCTAGTTTGGGAGTATAAAAGATATGTCCAAAGAAGGGTACGAACCGAAGATAGTCGGGTTCTTGTGCAACTGGTGCACCTACGCTGGCGCTGACCTGGCCGGTGTGTCCAGGCTACAGTACCCACCCAATCTTAGGGTGATAAGGGTAATGTGCTCCGGCGCGGTGGATCCGGAATTCATACTGGATGCCTTCCGCCAGGGAGCCGACGGTGTGTTCATCGGCGGCTGCCACCCCGGAGACTGCCACTACATATGCGGCAACTACAAGACCCGCCGGCGCGTGCTGATGCTTAAGCAGATGCTGCCCCAGATGGGCATAGAGCCGGAGAGGCTAAGGTTGGAATGGGTCTCCGCCGCTGAAGGCACCCGCTTCGCCGAGGTAGTTACCGAGTTCACCGAAGAGCTGAAGCAGATGGGTCCGGCAGAGAAGGTAGAGATCAAGGACAAGGTTCTAGTAGGAGCCACGGCGTAAAGCTGTACGCTATATACCGACCCGCCCCACCTAAACGGGGCGGGTCCGGGCTTTTGTTCCCAATAGCCGCCTGAAGCGGCGGCTGTCCCAGTTTAGATAGAATACGGAGCTTAACATGAAGCTCGCAATCAGCGGTAAGGGCGGGGTGGGCAAAACCCTGCTGTCGTCTTTCCTTTGCCAGCGTTTCGCCGAGCAGGGATATGCGGTGATAGCCATAGATGCCGACCCAGATGCCAATCTGGCCGCCACTATAGGATTCCCTCATCCCGAGGAGGTAACGCCCATATCGGAGATGGCCGATCTCATAGAGGAAAGGACCGGGGCGCGGCCGGGCAAGAGCGGGTCGCTCTATAAACTAAGCCCTAAGGTCGATGACATACCGCAGAGATATGCGGCAGAATATAACGGGATCAAGCTGATGGTGATGGGGAGGGTAAAGCAGGGTGGCGCGGGCTGTTATTGCCCAGAGAGTTCCCTGCTGCAAGCCCTGTTGGCTCATTTGCTCATAGCCAGGGACGAGGTGGTCATACTGGATATGGAGGCAGGGGTGGAGCACCTGGGGCGGGGAACGGCCAGGGCAGTGGATAAACTCATCATCGTGGTGGAACCCGGTAGAAGAAGCATTGAAACCGCACTAAGGATAAGCACCATGGCCCAAGACATAGGCCTCAACAACATCGCCCTAGTGGGGAACAAGATAAAGAATCCCCGCCAGAAGGAGATATTGCTCTCTAACCTGCCCGGATTCGAATTTCTGGGCTTTATTCCCTATGATCAGGTCTTGGCAGATGCGGACCTCGGCAACCATCCCATTCTTAGCTCAAGCAAGAGGGTAGCCGAGGCGGTCGACGCAATATACCAGACTTTATCAAATAGTACTCTAGAAGACACCTGAAAGCCTAAACGGACCTAAAAAAACCTAAAGGAGGTATTTTATGGCCTATGATGCCGTAAAAATGAAGGACTGGCAGATATCAGAAGCTGCCGAAAAGAACATGCCTACTCCGGACGAGTGGCGAGAGAAGCTGGGGCTGGAGAAGGAAGAGGTCATCCCTTACGGGAGACTGTGCAAGCTCGATTTTGCGAAGATAATCGACCGCCTCAAGAACAAACCTGACGGCAAGTACATTGAGGTAACCGCCATCACCCCCACCCCCCTGGGCGAGGGTAAGAGCACCACTGCCTGCGGCCTTATAGAAGGTATGGGCAAGAGGGGCTGGAACGTAGGCGGCGCGCTCAGGCAGCCATCGGGCGGCCCCACCATGAACATCAAGGGTACCGCCGCTGGCGGCGGCAACTCCCTCTTGATCCCCATGACCGAGTTCTCCATGGGCCTCACGGGGGACATCAATGACATTATGAACGCCCACAACCTGGCCATGGTAGCACTGACATCCAGGATGCAGCACGAGCGAAACTACAACGACGAGCAGCTGGCCAGGCTGACCAAGATGAAGCGCCTGGACATAGACCCCACCCGCGTAGAGATGGGCTGGATTTTGGATTTCTGCGCCCAGTCACTGCGCAACATCATAATCGGCCTAGGCGGACGCTATGATGGCTTCACCATGCAGTCCAAGTTCGGCATCGCCGTAAGCTCCGAGCTGATGGCTATGCTATCCATCGTAACCGACCTCGCCGACATGCGAAAGAGGATGGACGAGATAACCGTCGGCTACAGCAAGAGTGGCGAGCCTGTAACCACCGGCGATCTAGAAGTCGGCGGCGCCATGACAGCCTGGATGCGCAACACCATCAACCCCACCCTGATGTGCACCGCTGAGTATCAGCCCTGTATGGTCCACGCTGGGCCATTCGCCAACATCGCCGTGGGTCAGTCCTCCATCATCTCCGACCGCATCGGCCTTAAGATGTTTGACTACAACGTAACCGAGAGCGGCTTCGCCGCCGACATCGGCTTCGAGAAGTTCTGGAACGTCAAGTGCCGCTTCAGCGGACTCAAACCGCACGTGTCTGTGCTCACCACCACCATCAGGGCACTCAAGATGCACGGCGGCGGCCCCAAGGTAGTAGCCGGCCTGCCTCTGCCCGAGGAATACACCAGGGAGGACGTAGGCCTGCTGGAGAAGGGCATGGAGAACATGACCCACCTGATCGGCGTTATCCGCAAGTCCGGCATCAACCCCGTGGTGTGCGTCAACTGCTTCCATACCGATACCGAGAACGAGATAGCCGCAGTGAGGAAGGCAGCAGAGGCCGCCGGAGCGCGCTGCGCCGTATCCACACACTGGGCTGACGGCGGCGACGGCGCCCTGGAGCTGGCCGACGTGGTCAAGGAAGCCTGTGAGGACACCAGTGACTTCAAGTTCCTCTATCCAAACGAGACCAAACTGCGCGACCGCGTAGCCGCAATAGCCAAGGAGGTCTACGGCGCCGACGGCGTGTCCTGGACCCCAGAGGCCGAAGCGAAGGCCAAGATGTTCGAGGCCGACAAGAAG
Source organism: uncultured Dehalococcoidales bacterium (assembly GCA_964627215.1). Lineage (GTDB taxonomy): Bacteria > Chloroflexota > Dehalococcoidia > Dehalococcoidales > E44-bin46 > CAZVIZ01. The sequence goes on along the minus strand of CAZVIZ010000002.1, from coordinate 33,714 downwards.
TACGACGACTACGCCACCATGATGGTAAAGACGCATCTCTCCCTGAGCCACGACCCCGCCAAGAAGGGTGTGCCCAAGGGATGGATACTGCCTATCCGAGACGTGCTCATATACTCCGGTGCCAAGTTCCTCTGCCCCTGTGCCGGCGCCATAACCCTAATGCCGGGAACCTCATCCAGCCCCGCCTTCCGTAAGGTGGACGTGGATGTTAACACGGGCAAGGTCAACGGGCTGTTCTAATACCGCCCCATTATCCGCTGGGACAAGGAAAGATATGCCGCCGAGAAAGCTTAAGGTTCGTTTCGAACCGAATGGGGTGGAGGTGGAGGTGAGGAAGGGAAAGAACCTCATGGAAGCGGCGATAGACGCCGAAGTGCGTATCGCCGCTTCCTGCGGCGGTGCAGGTACCTGCGGGACCTGCAAGGTAAACATAGTTCAAGGGGAGGTGGAGTCCACCCGCACGGAGTGGATCACGCCCGCCGAATACAAAAGCGGCACAAGGCAGGCCTGCCAGAGCGCGGTGCTCACCGACCTGGTAGTGGATATCCCCATAGAGTCCAGATTGGAGACGGCGGTTATGGCCCTGGAGACAGAGAAGGGGCTTAAACCGGCGGAGGATATCGCCACCGGCTGGTGCTTCCACCCCCCTATCCAGAAGCATTTCATAGAGCTCACCCCACCCACCATAGAGGACAACAAGTGCGACCTGGCCAGGCTGCTTAAGGGGCTCGCCCAACACGCCGGCCTTGAAAAGCTCAACGTGGACTTCGGCGTGGTGCGCAAGCTGGCTGACGTGCTTCGCGAGGAGAACTGGAAGGTCACCGCCACCACCATCACCCCCGGCCCCAACGCCTCAGACATGCCCCTACTGCTGGCCGATATAGAGCCAGGGGACACCAGGGATCAACTCTACTCGCTGGCGTTTGATATCGGCACCACCGGCGTTAAGGGCCAGCTCTTGGACCTGGCCAATGGCAAAGTGCTCGCCGAGGCGCTGGATTACAATGGCCAAATAAGCTACGGCGAGGACGTCATCTCCCGCATCTCCTACTGCCTCAAAGCGGGAGGGCTTAAGAAGCTGCAGCGTGCCATAATGGGCACGGTGAACGAGATAACCAGCCGCATGCTCTCCGAATGTAAGTTAAAGGGCGAGGACATAGCCTTTGTGGTGATAGCAGGCAACAGCACCATGACCCAGCTGTTCTTCGGCCTGGAGCCCAAATACCTGCGTTTGGCCCCCTACACCCCCACCATATGCACCGCGCCTTTGGCGCGGGCTTCCTCGCTGGGAATGGATATGGCAGAGCACGTGCGTGTCTATGCCATACCCGCTGTGGCCAGCTATGTGGGAGGCGATATCGTATCCGGGGTGGTAGGCGCGGGGATACACCAGCGCAAGAAACTGACCCTCTTTATAGACATCGGCACCAACGGCGAGATAGTCATCGGCAACTCGGACTGGATGGTAACCGCCGCCTGTTCCGCCGGCCCCGCATTTGAGGGGGGCGGCATAAAGCACGGCATGATAGCCTCCGAGGGCGCCATAGAGGACTTCAGCATAGACCCGGACACCCTTAAACCCACCATAAAAACAATCGGGGGGGGCAGGCCCAAGGGCATCTGCGGCTCGGGGCTTATAAACATCATAGCGGAGCTTCTCACCGCCGCCGTACTGGGACAAAACGGCAAGTTCCACACCCACCTCTCCACCGACAGGGTTAGAAAAGGCCCCGACGGCTATGAATACATACTCGCCTATGGGGGGGAGACGAAGACCAAGAAGGACATCGTCATAACAGAGGTAGATATAGATAACCTTATAAGAGCCAAGGCAGCCCTTTATGCCGGATATAAGACGCTTATAGAAAGCGTGGGCATGGGCTGTGCCGACCTGGAAGAGGTGATTATCGCCGGCGCCTTCGGCAGCCACATAGACATAGAGCACAGCATCACCATCGGGCTACTGCCGGATATACCACGCGAGCGGTTCTTCTTCATCGGCAACGGCTCTATACTGGGGGCGCGTCTGACGTCCTTCTCCACCGATATACTGGATGATGGAGCGGCCGTGGCCAATATGATGACCAATGTTGAATTAAGCGTGGACCCCAAGTTTATGAACCACTATACCGCCAGCATGTTCCTGCCCCACCCCAACGAGGAGGAGTTCCCCTCGGTATACAAGCGCCTGGGCAGACACAAGAATAACCGAAAAGAGTACTGAATATGACCCTTAGTATAGCCGTAGCCGGCAAGGGCGGCACGGGTAAAACATCCATCTCCAGCATCATAATCCGTCACCTGAAAGCCAGGGGGGACGGACCCATACTGGCCATAGACGCCGACCCCAACGCCAACCTGGGGGAGAGCTTGGGGCTGGAGGCAGAGCGCACCGTGGGCATGATACTGGACGAGTTCCAAGGCACTAAGATAGCCATACCCGCAGGAATGACTAAGGAGGTCTACCTGGAGTACAAGCTTAACGAGGCCATCACCGAAGCCGATGGCATGGACCTGCTCACCATGGGGCGGGGGGAGGGGCCAGAGTGCTACTGCTACCCCAACCTGATAGTACGCAAGATGGCCGACGCCCTGGCCAAGAACTACACCTACCTGGTGATGGACAACGAGGCCGGCATGGAGCACCTTTCTCGTCGCACTACCCAGGACATAGACGAGCTATTAATCGTCTCTAACCACTCCGTGAAGGGAGTACGCACCATCGCCAGGATAAGACAGCTGATAGCCGAACTGAGGCTCAGGGTCAAGCGGGAATCGGTCATAATAAACATGGTCCCCGATACGCTCGCCCCGGCCGTTGCGGAGGAGCTTCAAAAACAGGGTATAGAGCCCGCAGCCATAATCCCCGCCGACGACGATATAGTCCGCTACGACCTGGAGTCCAAGCCGCTGTTAGAGCTACCCCCTACCTCCACGGCGGTAAGCGCGGTGGACGAGCTTATGAGAAGTCTCCTAACCCGATAATTCGCTAAAGGCTTTAATTAGTGGGCGAATTGTATTAGAATTAGATGGTTTTGGCCTTTAAACGATAAGTAAACCAAGGATGCTATTTTTTAATATATATTGAAGGAGGTTTTAACAGAGAAAATGGCAGCAGAGATTATAAGCGGAACCGAGGTCGCCAAGGAGATTCGTGAGGAGATAAAGAAGGATGTCACCGAGCTTAAAGATAAGCACGGTGTGGTGCCGGGGCTGGTAACCGTCCTGGTAGGCGCCGACCCCGCCTCCCAGGTCTATGTAGGATCCAAGGAGAAGACTTCCAAGGCGCTGGGTTTCTACTCCGAACGACATGACCTGCCTGCGGACGCCAAGGAAGAGGATCTATTAAAGCTCATCGACAAGCTGAACAATGACCCCAAGATACATGGTATCCTGGTCCAGCTGCCCCTGCCCAAGCACATAGATGAGACCAAGGTGCTCTACGCCATAGACCCTAAGAAGGACGTGGACGGCTTCCATCCCGTAAATGTAGGCAAGCTGATGATAGGCGAACCGGACTACATACCCTGCACACCCCACGGCGTCTGGCAGCTCTTAATCCGCACCGGCGTACCCATAGAGGGGGCCGAGGTGGTAGTAGTGGGCCGCAGCAACATCGTGGGCAAGCCAATCGCCAACATACTGCTCCAGAAGAACAAGAACGCCAACGCCACCGTAACCCTGTGCCACACCAGGACAAAGGACATGGCCTTCCACACCAAACGGGCCGATATAATAATCGCCGCCGTGGGCAAGGCTAATGCCATCACCGGTGACATGGTTAAGGAAGGCGTAGTGGTGATCGACGTGGGCGTCAACCAAATAGGCACCACCCCAGAAGGCAAGCGGATACTGGCCGGAGACGTGGATTTCGACTCTGTTAAGGAGAAGGCCAAGGCCATCACTCCTGTTCCTGGCGGCGTAGGCCCCATGACCATAACAATGCTCATGCTCAACACCCTTAAGGCGGCCAAAGTGCTATCGGGTATAGCCTAAGCCTGAGACATACCCCGCCAAAACGCATAAAGCAAGCCTTTATAGGTAACGTTGCCCTGTTCGGGGCAACGTTACCTATAATTCAGGGGGTTCAGGCTTGACGTAGATTTAATACCTAAGTTAGAATTGTGGTCTGTTACTTTTTTTTATTGTTAATATCTACATCCTAGATAAACACGCTTTATTAGCCTATCCGGTAAGGAGGTGACGGTGGAATATCAAGTAGAGTCCAAGAGTGCCCCGGGGCGGGACAAGGTGGAGGTGCTGGGAGAGACTTACGAGGCGGGGAAGCCTGAGGGCGAAGGGATGGGAATGTGGAGAGAGAGGCTAGAAGATAGAGCCGAGAAGATGAAGTACCTGGAGTCCGGCGAGAGATACTGGTACTCAAAGGATTGGTACGGTAGCGAAAAGAGAAAGAACCCGGCTTGAGCCTAAAGGAGAGCGACGGATGGCGATAGAGATACCAAAGACGCAGTACACTGGCAAGATAAAGGAAATACTGCTGGGCGACGGAGGCAAGTCCATAACCGTGGGCGGCGCGACCGCCTACCCCTTCTACCTGTTTGAAGGGGAGATGCCCCACGCCCCCCAGATAGCCATGGAGGTGCTGGATTCTTCACCGGAGGAGTGGCCCGACGCAGTACTTAAGCACTTCGCCGACGTTAAGGACGATCCCGTGGCCTGGGCTAAGAAGTGCATAGACGAATACGGGGCGGAGATGATAGCCCTTTCACTTATAAGCACAGACCCCAACGGCCAGAACCGAGGCGCCGCCGAGGCGGCCGAGGTGGTAAAAAAGGTAGCTGACGCCATAGACGTGCCTCTAATCGTTTGGGGGACGGCCAATACCGACAAGGATACCGAGGTGCTTAAAGCGGTTTCCGAGCTATGCCAGGGAAAGAACCTGGTGTTAGGTCCGGTGGAGGAGGCAAACCATAAGAAGGTCGGCGCTTCAGCCATCGGCTACAACCACACCATCGTGTCCTCCAGCCCCATAGATATCAACCTGGCCAAACAGCTCAATATCCTGCTGGGCAATCTCGGTGTACCGGATAGCAAGATAGTCATGGATCCCACCTCCAGCGTGCTGGGGTACGGAATAGAGTACTCCTACTCGGTGATAGAGAGGATGAGGATGGCGGGGCTTACGCAGGAAGATGAGAAGCTGCAGTTCCCCATCATATGTAATATCGCCAACGACGCCTGGAAAACGAAGGAGGTTCATCTCCCGGACGGCGAACAGAATATGGGTGATGCCGCCAAGAGGGGCATCCTCATGGAAGCGATATCGGCTATGGTATTGCTAATAGCGGGCGCGGACATAATGATCATGAGGCATCCGGAAGCGATAAGCCTGGTAAAGGAGACAACCTCCGAGCTGGCCGCCTGAGAAGGTAAGGGAAGGCTCATAAAATATGCCCTAATCCCAAGGTCAACACGCCTTGACAGAACAGGGCATATTTCCCTAAAACCAGCTTTCATTATATAATAATGGTTATTATTATGTGTACTCACAGTATTTTATAATGCGCAGAAAATCTAAACAGAAAGAGGGCATCCTGAAGATGCTTCGGGCAACCGACTGCCACCCCACCGCCGATGACATATACGTCCAGGTGAGGGAGGAAATGCCCCACATCAGCCTGGGGACGGTATACCGTAACCTGAGGCTGTTGAAAAAGGACGGGGACATAATTGAGGTGAGCCTGGCGGACGGCCTGAGGCGCTTCGACGGCAAGACGCAGAACCATTACCACTTCAAGTGCGAGGGGTGCAACCGCCTGTTTGACATAGACGAGCCCGTGGATAAGGCCCTGGATGAAAGGGTTGCCAGAAACACGGGCTTTAAGATAAGCTACCACCGCCTGGAGTTCTGTGGGCTGTGTATTCAGTGCCAGAACTCCCATTCCCCCAAAGGGCAGGCTCAAAACAGCGAGGACGGAGAGGGGTAAAATGACACAAGAAAAAGAAAAACAAAAGGCCAGCATTGATGACGCAACGCTGGATATGATTGACAAGGCAGCCGAGGACGGCTGCAGCGTGGTCTTCGACCGCGCCCAGGGCATGAAGCCCTGCCCTATCGGACAAGTGGGCACCTGTTGCCGCCTGTGCAGTATGGGGCCATGCCGTGTACCCCTACCCAAGGGCAAGGAGGAGACCCCGGAGGAGAAGGGCAAGCGCAAGGGCGTCTGCGGCGCCACAGCCGAGACCATCGTGGCGCGCAACTTCGCCCGCATGGTGGCGAGTGGAGTGGCGGCCCACAGCGACCACGGCCGCAAGGTAGCCGAGGCCTTCCTGCTGGTAGCCAAGGGGGAGGCCCAGGGATATGAGATAAAGGACGAGCAGAAGCTCCTCCAGCTGGCCCTGGACATCGGCGTGGACATCGGCGACCGCTCCAACCAGGAGATAGCCGTAGAAATCGGCGAGGTGGTGATGAAGGAATTCGGCCGCCAGGAGGGCGAGCTTATCATGACCAAACGCGCCCCCTTGAAGCGTCAGGCTCTGTGGCGCAAGCAGGGTGTGATGCCAAGGGGTATAGACCGCGAGGTGGTGGAGACAATGCACCGCACCCATATGGGCGTGGACCAGGACTATAAGAGCCTGCTCAAGCAGAGCGTAAGAACAGCCCTCTCCGACGGGTGGGGCGGCAGCATGATGGCCACCGATCTTCAGGACATCATGTTCGGCACGCCATCACCGGTTTTGAGCCGCATAAACCTAGGCGTGATGAAAGATGACGAGGTCAATATCATCATCCACGGCCACGAGCCGCAGCTGGCAGAAATGCTGGCGGTGGTGTGCCAGGACAAGGAGCTTATAGAATACGCCAAGTCCAAGGGAGCCAAGGGCATAAACCTGGCCGGTATGTGCTGCACCGCCAACGAGATACTCATGCGCCACGGCGTTCCCATAGCAGGGAACTTCCTCCAGCAGGAGCTGGCCATAGTCACCGGCGCCCTGGAGGCCATAGTAGTGGACGTCCAGTGTATCATGCAGGGCCTGGCCGATGTGGCCCAGTGCTACCACACCAAGGTAATCACCACCGACCCCAGGGCACACATAGAGGGCGCCACCCACATAGACTTCGACGAGCACCATGCCCCTGACGTCGCCAAGAAGATAATAAAAACCGCAATAGACAACTTTGAAAACAGGGGCAAGAATATAAGAATCCCCAAAGAGCAGACCGACCTCATTGCGGGCTTCAGCCACGAGACCATCAACTACCTTATGGGCGGACTGTACCGCGCATCATACCGCCCCCTGAACGACAATATAATAAACGGCCGCATAAGGGGCGTGGCCGGGGTGGTGGGCTGCAACAACGCCCGCGTAACCCACGACGACGTCCATGTGCGTATGGTAAAGGAGCTTATCAAAAACGATGTCTTAGTGCTCCAGACCGGCTGCTCCGCCATGGCCACCGCCAAGGCCGGGCTGATGCTGCCCGAAGCCGCCGCCGAGTACGCCGGCGAGGGGCTGGCCTCGGTGTGCGAGGCCGTGGGCATACCCCCGGTGCTGCACCTGGGGTCCTGCGTGGACAACAGCCGCATACTCGTCGCCGCCAGCGCCATGGTGAAGGACGGGGGCCTGGGCGACGACGTCTGCGACATGCCCGTAGTCGGCGCCGCACCTGAATGGATGAGCGAGAAAGCCCTAGCCATCGGCAATTACTTCGTCGGCTCCGGTGTGTTCACCGTGTTCGGCGTCAACTGGCCCACCCTGGGCAGCAAGGAGGTCACCGACCACCTGTTCAAGGAGTTCGGCGAGATCTACGGCGGCATGTGGGCCTTCGAGCCAGACCCCATAAAGGCCGCCCATCTTATGATTGAGAAGATAGACGGAAAGCGCAAGGAGCTAGGCATAGATAAGGCCAGGGAAAGGGTTCTCTACGACATGGCAATGAGACGAGAGCTTGACTAATACCCATAGGGAAGAGGGAAAAGCAATATGTCCAAAATAATCGCATCAGCAGCTATAAGAGGAGCATATAAGATAATTGGTCGCGCCGAGAAGTCCTGGCAGCAGGCCATGGATAAGTACGGCGCTGGCGAGCCGGTGGGATTCCCCAACACCACCTACTACCTGCCCGTAATCTACGGCATTATGGGACATAAGGTGGAGAAGCTGGGCGATATGGAGAAGGTGATTAAGAAGTGTAAATCACTGTTGCCTCCGCCCGTGAGGCAGGAGCACCCCCTGCCATACCTGGCCCCCGCCCTGGACGCCGGCATGGCCACCTTCTTCGCCGAGGAGATTATAGAGGCCATAAGATACCTGGAACAGCCCGATTTCTATATTCAGGGCGAGGATGTATCCGACGGCAACATCTGGCTGGGCGCAGCCGACGATGTTATCCTCAGGAAGAGGGGTGTGGAGTTCGTGGACGGCACAGCCCCTGGCTTCGCCGCCATCTGCGGCGCCGCGCCGGATGCCGAGACGGCCAAGAATATGGCCCAGGAGCTTCAATCCAAGAACCTGTATATATTCATGTGCGCCGACCACGAGGGCAAGCGCTTCTCTGAGCAGCTTGTAGAGGCCGGAGTGCAGATAGGCTGGCCGGTTAGGCTGGTTCCCTTCGGCCCCGAAATCTCGGCGGCCGTGTTTGCCCTGGGCTTCGCCACCAGGGCGGCCATGAGCTTCGGAGGCATAGAGCCCGGCGACTACAGAAAGATTTTGATATACAACAAGGACCGCGTTTTCTCCTTCGTCCTGCCCTTGGGATATGTAACCGATGAATGGTACGCCAACGCCGCCGGGGCGGTGCTGTGGGGCTTCCCCACCATCGCCGACACCCCCATACCGGAGATCCTGCCCAGCGGCATCTGCACCTACGAACACGTCGTCTCCAACGTGCCCCACGATAAGATAGTAGCCAAGGCGGTGGAGGTGAGAGGGCTTAAGACATCAATAACTGAGATACCCATCCCCGTAGCCTACGGTCCCGCCTTTGAAGGCGAGAGAGTGCGTAAGGGGGAGTGGTATCTGGAGTGCGGAACCGGCAAGCCCCCCACCCCTATGTGCGAGTGGGTGACATCCAAGGAAATGAACGAGGTAGAGGACGGCAGAATAGAAGTCGTAGGCCCCGACGTAACCGACATAGAGCCGGAGGCCCACCTGCCACTGGCCATAGTGGTAGAAGTAGCCGGCAGGGAGTTCCAGGAGGACTATGAGCCTATCCTGGAACGGCAGATACACCACCTTATAAACTATGCCAGCGGGGTATGGCACCAGGGCCAGCGGGACATCGGCTGGCTGCGCATAAGCAAGGTGGCCCATGAGAAGGGCTTCACTCTGCGCGATATCGGCGTTCTTTTACATGCCAAGCTGCACCAAGACTTCGGGCGCATCTTCGATAAGCTCCAGGTTAAGCTATACACCGAGGAGGACAAGGTGCTGGAGATAAGGGAGCAGGCCAGGGAGTCCTACCACCACCGTGACGCCCGTATAGAGGGCATGACCGACGAGACCACGGAAACCTATTACTCCTGCACCCTGTGCCAGTCCTTCGCCCCCAGCCACGTCTGCGTAATCACCCCGGAGAAGACGGGGCTGTGCGGCTCCTACAATTGGATGGACTGTAAGGCCGCCTTTGAGATAGACCCCACCGGCCCCAACCAGCCTATAGAGAAAGGGGAGACCCTGGACGATAAGATGGGCCAGTGGAAGGGCGTAAACGAGTTCATCAAGAAGGCCTCCCGCGGCAAGCTGGACCGCTACAGCATGTACAGCATGATACACGAGCCCTGGACCACCTGCGGCTGCTGTGAGTGCGTGGCTGCCATCCTGCCCATGTGCAACGGGATTATGACGGTAAATCGGGAATACAACGCAGAGACGCCCTGCGGAATGAAGTTCACTACCCTGGCCGGAAACGTCGGCGGCGGCATAAGCACCCCCGGCTTCATCGGCCACGGCAAATATAACATTACCCAGAAGAAATTTATCTCCGCCGACGGCGGCATAAAGAGGCTAGTGTGGATGCCCAAGATGCTCAAGGAGGAGATAGCGGAGCGGTTCAACGCCCGCGCCGAGGAGATGGGCGTGCCCGATCTGCTGGACAGGATAGCCGACGAGACCGTCGGCACCACCGAGGACGAGATACTGCCCTTCCTCCAGGAGAAGCAGCACCCCGCACTCACCATGGAGTCAATAATCTAAAAGGAGTCTTTGACCATGCCCCTTACAGGAATAGAGATCTTTAAGCTATTGCCCAAGACCAACTGCGGAGACTGCGGCGTGCCCACATGCCTGGCCTTCGCCATGAGCCTGGCACAGGGCAAGGCAGAGCTTTCCGCCTGCCCCCACGTATCCGACGAGGCCAAGGAGCATCTCTCCGAGGCTTCGGCGCCGCCCATAAGGGCTGTGGCCATAGGAACAGGTGATAAAAAGCTCACCGTGGGCGGGGAAACGGTAATGTTCCGCCACGAAAAGCGCTTTGAACACCCCTGCGGGCTAGCCATACTGATAAGCGACTCCATGGACGACGCCGAAGTGACAAGCCGCCTCAAAAAACTCAATGAGTTGACCTTTGAGAGGATAGGGCTCAACCTGCATGCCGACCTGGCGGCTCTTAAGAACGACTCCGGAGACGCCGGCAAGTTCGCAGAGCTTGCCAAGAAGGCGGCCTCCGACACCGAACACCCCCTTATACTGATGAGCGATAGCACGGACGCCATAGCAGCGGCACTCGCGGTCTGCGGAGATAAGAAACCGCTTATCTACGCCGCCACCAAGGATAACGCCGACGCGATGGCCGAGCTTGCTAAGAAGCACTCCTGCCCCCTGGCGGTCAAGGCCGCCAATCTGGACGAGCTAGCCGAGATTAGCGAGAAGCTTTCTCAGGCCGAGGTCAAGGACATAGTCCTGGACAGCGGGGCCAGGCAACTCAGGCAGGTCTTCCAGGACCATATAATCATAAGGAGCGCTGCCCTCAATAATAAGTTCCGCCCCCTGGGTTTCCCCACCATCGTGCCAGTAAACGAGATGACAGACGACCCCATGAAGGAGGCGCTGTACGCAAGCATACTAATCGCCAAATACGCCGGCATACTGGTGCTCTCCGACTTCAACGGGGAGAGCCTGTTCAACCTGCTGGTGGAGCGACTTAACATCTACACCGACCCCCAGAGGCCGCTGATGACCGAGGAGGGCATCTACGAGATAGGTAACCCCGACGAGAACTCGCCCATACTTATCACCACCAACTTCTCGCTGACCTACTTCATCGTCGCCGGGGAGATAGAGTCCAGCCGCGTACCGTCCTGGCTGCTGGTAATGAACACCGACGGCCTCTCCGTGATGACCGCCTGGGCGGCTGGCACCTTCGTGGGAGACAACATCGCTACCTTCGTTAAGAAGAGCGGCATAATGGATAAGGTAAAGCACAAGAAGCTGATACTACCGGGCTATATAGCCATGGAGAGCGGCGGCGTGGAAGACGATCTGGGGGACTGGGAAGTGATGGTCGGCCCCAGGGAAGCGGCGCATCTACCCGCATACTTAAAGGCCTGGAAGGCTTAAAGGAGATAACATGATTCTTATCGGTGAGAACATAAATATAACGGCTACCGTAACCGGACAGGCGATGCGAGACAGGAACCCGGAGCCAATCCAGGCCATGGCCAGGGAAGAGGTTAAGGCCGGCATAGATAGGCTTGACGTGAACATCGGGCCCGCCCGCAAGAACGGCGAGGACTTCATGACCTGGGTTGTGGAGACCGTCCAGGCGGCGGCGGATAAACCCCTTTCCCTGGACACCACCAACGCGGCAGCCATGGAAGCGGGGTTAAAGGTGCATAAGGGCAAGGCACTAATGAACTCCGTATCCCTGCCGCGCATGGAGGAAGAGCTGCCCCTGGTGAGCAAGTATGACGCCGATATGATAGGCCTGCTCTGGGGCCGCGACGGCATGCCCCGAGACGCCGACGAGAGGGCGATGATAGCCTCTGAATTGATGATGGCCGCGTCCGCCATGGACATACCTAACGAGCGCATCTGGTTTGACCCCGTGGTAACACCGGCGTCCAACGTGGACACTAATCAGGTGAAACCGTGTCTGGAGTTCATGAGCATGCTCCAGGAGATAGCCCCCGGCGCAAAGTCCGTGGTTGGCCTCTCCAACGTGTCCAACGGCAGTCCCAACGAGCTCAGGCCCTACCTGAACCGCACCTACCTGATGATGCTGATGAAATACGGCCTTCACGCCGCCATAGTGGACGCCTACGATTCCGAGCTTATCCGCATAGCCCGAGGCGAGAAGCAAGACTTGGTGAATACCATACACCGCATGATGGATGGAGAAAAGGTTGACACCTCCTCCCTGGAAGCGGAGGATATGAAATACATAAAGACTGTCAGGGTGCTCACCGGAGAAATTCTCTATTCACATTCTTGGCTTGAGGTGTGATACAATAAATTATAACTAGAAGAACCCCCAAGGAGGCGAACAATGATTGGGCTTAAACAAAAGTCGTTGCAGACAATCCTGGAGTCGCTGGAGGGGAAAAACAAACTGGTCCTAATGGGGTGCGGCGGATGCGCTAGTATGTGCCGCGTCGGTGGAGAGGCGGAGGTGGAGGCTATGGCCGAGACCCTGACCAAGAAGGGCAAGGAAGTCGTGGTTGCCATACCGGTGCCACTAGGGCAGGCCACCTGTCACGCCCCCGAATCTAAGGAGCGACTAGAGATTCACTCCCAGCAGATAGCCCATTCCGATGCCATGCTCATGCTCTGCTGTGGCTGTGGTGTGCAGATGGTCGGGGAGATACTGGTAGAAGATCTGGGCATGCTGGTTCCCCTTTACCCCGCCGCCGACGCCGTGGGCGATATGATGGGAGGCCCCGACAAGTTTGAGGAAACCTGCATCCAGTGCGGCGAATGTATCGTGGCTGACTTCGCCGGCCTTTGCCCTATATCGCGTTGCCCCAAGAGGCTTTTGAACGGCCCCTGCGCCGGTGATAAGATGGGCAAGTGCGAGCAAGACCCCAACCACGAATGCGTCTGGCTGACCATATACGAGAGGTTGAAGCAACTGGGCCAACTGGATAAGCTAAACAAAATCCTTCCCCCACTCAACTACGGCAAGACGCTTAATCCACGCAGCCTTGAGATCACATAACAAGGGACAAATCCTGTGAAAGGAGGGCATGGTTATGAGCTTCCGAGAAGACGTAACATCAGGGGAGTTTGCGGTCACCACGGAGATAGGCCCTTTAAAGGGGACCGACACCGAGGAAATCAAAGAGGTAACCGAGCTACTTAAGGACAAGGTATCCGCCGCCAATATAACCGACCAGCAGAGCTCCGTAATGAGACTGGGCTCAATGGCCACATGCCACCTGGTCAAGAATGGCGGCCTGGACCCTATATTCCAAATAACCTGCCGCGATAGAAATAGGATAGCCCTGCAGTCCGACCTTTTGAGCGCCTGGGTTCTGGGGGTAGAGAGCGTCCTGGCCCTCACCGGAGATCTACCCTCTCTGGGCGACCACCCGCAGGCCAAGGGGGTCTACGATCTGGACTCAGTTCAGCTATTGCAGGTTATAACCGAACTCAATTTAGGCAAGGATATGGTGGGCAACGAGCTTCAGGGCAAGCCCGATCTCTTCCCCGGAGCGGTGGTGAACCCCGGGGCCGACACTGAGGCCTCCATGGAGCTTCAGATAATAAAGATGGAGAAAAAGATAGCCGCCGGGGCGAAGTTCTTCCAGACGCAGGCCGTCTACGACGCCGACGTCTTCGCCAATTTCATGAAGCGGGTGGAGAAATTTAACGTGCCCATACTTGTAGGGCTTATCCCGCTCAAGTCCGCCGGTATGGCCAGGTATATGAACAAGTTCGTCGCAGGGATAAATGTCCCCGACGACATAATAGAGAGTATGACCAAGACCGACGACAAAGTAGCCACGTCCATAGAGATAACCGCCAAGCTGATAAAGGATATGCAGGATATGTGCCAGGGTGTACACCTGATGCCCCTGGGATGGGATAAATACGTACCTAAAATACTGGAGGCCGCCGGAGTATAAGGGAATGCCCCAGATCCATCTCGCTTTTTATAGATGAGTAAACAAATACCCTCGTACCACTCCCCCCAGCGGCACGGCTATGCCGAGGCCTATAAGGAGGCTTACAGCCTTGCCTGCCGCGAGCTTCAGGAGAGATCCGATGCGGTTGCGCTGTGCCGTAAAAGCGGTGCCGTCTGCGATGATAAGGACCCTGCAAAATCCATCACTCTGCGCTACATGGGCCGCGACTACGCCATAACGCTCACCCCCATAGCCGTCTCTAGCCAGGGCGAAGGGGAGGTGCCCATAACGGACAAAATTCTACTGCTCCACTATCTCCTACGCGCCAAGGGGACGCCGCCCAGCAACAGACTGATAACCCTCAAGGAGCTGCCCGAGGGGGTGAACTACTTCCCCACCTTCTACAAGCGGGCTATAAAGCCGCTGGAGGACGCCTTCGGCGCTAAGCCGGAGCTAATCTATCAGACGGCTAGTATGTTTGGAGCAAAGAGGGCGGACTGCGCCGATGCGGCGGTAACCATAAATGCACTCCCCAGGGTTCCGTTGACGCTTGCGGTGTGGCGCGGTGACGACGAGTTTCCCCCCGCAGCCAGTATACTCTTTGACGCCAACATAGCGGACTACCTCTGTGGAGAAGACACCATTATACTGTGCCAGAACATCTCCTGGAAGCTGGCTAAGGCGGCCTGGAGCAAGGCTTAAGGGAGCCGTTTCAGGCCTTTTTAACCCTGACCGCGCAGACCTTAAACTCCGGTATCTTGGCCACGGGGTCCAGAACCGGGTTGGTGAGCACGTTCCCGGAGCTCTCACCGAAGTGGAAGGTCATAAAGACCACCCCCGGCGGCGAGACCTCGGTCAGCTTGACACGCGCCGTAACCTCCCCCCTCCTTGAGGCCACCTTCGCCTTATCCCCATCGCTAAGCCCCAGTTCGGCAGCGTCGGCGGGATTCATCTCCACCAGCTCCTCACCCATAAAGGCGTTCAGACCACCTACCTTGCGGGTCATGGTACCGGTATGCCAATGGAACAGGCTGCGCCCTGTGGTAAGCAACAGCGGATAGTCTTCATCGGGCAATTCCTTGGGCGGCTTGTAGGTAAGCGTGATGAGCCGTCCCTTGCCCCGCGTGAAAAAGTTGCTGTGGAGGAAGGGCGTGCCGGGGTGGTCACAGGTAGGACAGGGCCACTGTAAGCCAACCTCGTCCAGGCGCTCGTAGGAGATGCCGCCGTAGCTTGGGGTTACCTCGGCTATCTCTGCCATTATGGCGGCGGGGGTTTCAAACTCAAACCCCTTCTTGCCCATCCTCTGGGCTATCTGGCAGGTAATCCACCAGTCAGCCTTGGAGTCTCCCAAGGGCTCTATGACCTTCCTCACCCGCTGCACCCTCCGCTCCGTGTTGGTGAAGGTACCGTCTTTCTCTGCGAAGCTGGCACCGGGCAAAACCACGTCGGCAAGCTGGGCGGTCTCGGTGAGGAATATGTCCTGGACCACGAGGAAATCAAGCTGGGAGATGAGCTCCTGGGCATGGGCGGCGTCGGGGTCGGAAAGGGCGGGGTTCTCGCCCACTATATATAGTGCCTTTATCTTGCCCTCGCCGATGGACGGTATGACCTCGGTTACGGTTAGGCCAGGTAACGGGCTCAGCTTGGCATCCCAAGCCTTCTCAAACTTCTCCCTTAAAGCCTCGTTGCCCACCGCCTGATAGCCGGGGTATACGTTGGGTAGCGCCCCCAGATCACAGGCACCCTGAACATTATTCTGCCCACGCAAGGGATTCACACCGCTTGAGCACCGCCCCACGTTGCCGGTGAGCATAGCCAGGTTGGCGGTGGCGATGACGTTATCCGTGCCATGCGAGTGCTGGGTGATGCCCATGGAGTAGAGGATCGAGGAAGGGCGTTCTGCGGCATACAGCCGCGCCGCCCGGGCTATATCCTCCTTGGGAACACCTGTTATCTTTTGAACCGTATCCAGGTCGAAGTCACTTAAGGAAGCCTTGAACTCATCGAAGCCCTCGCAGCGCTCCTTTAGGAAGGCCTCGTCCATAAGACCCTCATCTACGATAACCCGCGCCATACCCATAAGCAGAGGCACGTCAGTGCCGGGGTTCTGCCTCAGCCAGATATCAGCATGGCGGCAGAGGTTTATCTCCCTGGGATTGGCTACGATAAGCTTGGTCCCACCCCGCACCGCCGCCTTCACCTCGAAGCCAATTACGGGGTGCGCCGAGGTGGTGTTGGTGCCAATGGCAAACAGGCAGCCAGCCTCAGCTATCTCAGAGATGGCGTTGGTCATGGCGCCGCTGCCGAAGCTCTGCACCAGCCCCGCCACAGAGGGAGCGTGGCACAGGCGTGCGCAGTGATCCACATTGTTTGTGCCCAGTCCAGCCCGGGCGAACTTCTGCACCACATAGTTATCCTCGTTGGTGCACTTGGCCGAGGAGAACACAGCCAACTCATCGTCGCTATAGCCGGACAGCTTCTCGGCGACCAGGTTCAGAGCCTCGTCCCAAGATGCCTCCTTAAGCTCGCCGTCCTTGCGCACCAGCGGGGTGGTGAGACGCTCGAGGTGGTGGACGAACTCCGCTATGCCGAAGCGTCCCTTGACGCAAAGCCTTCCCTTAGAAGCGGGGTTATCCCTTTCGCCGCGCACGGATATAATTTTCCCCTCGCGTACGCCGATATACATTCCGCAACCCACGCCGCAGTAAGGGCAGGTAGTCAGCACCTCTTGGGTGGGACGGGCGGTCTCCTTGGGCATAAGCGCCCCCACCGGACAGTGGGCCACGCACTCCCCGCAGGAGCGGCAGATGGACTCCATCAGCGGCACAGCGCCGAAGGTGGACACCTGGGCCTGATAGCCGCGATAGGCAAGCTCTATGGCGCCTACTCCTGTTATCTCTTCGCAGGTGCGGGTGCACCTAGTACACAGTACGCACTTATTACGGTCCAGGTAGAAGAAGGGATTGCTGTCATCTATATCGAACTCCCTCTCCGTCCTGCGGAAGGGTAGCTCCTCCACGTCCAGATGTGCCGCCACCCGCTGCAGCTCGCAGCGCTGGTTGGCGGCACAGTTCAGGCAATCGGCGGGGTGGTCGGCGATGAGGAGCTCCATAACGGTCCTGCGCACCCGGTTCACCTGCGACGTATCGGTGTTGACCACCATGCCGTCGGCGGCGGGCGTGGTGCAGGCGGGAGGCAGGCCACGCATATTCTCAATCTCCACTATACACAGCCGGCAGCCCCCGTATGGCGCAAGATCGGGGTCGGCGCAGAGGGTGGGGATATAGATACCTGCCGACTCCGCAGCCTCCAGCACCGTCATACCCTTGTTCGCTTCAATCTGCTTGCCGTTGATGGTTAGCTTAATAGTATCCACTTTTCGCAAGTCCCTCTATTATTCTTTTTTCAGTGGCTTCACCGGGACAGGCTCGCTGGGTGCGGAGAACTCCTCCCCAGAAACCTTCTTGACCGCCCCGAACTTGGGCGGGCAGACATCCAGGCAAATACCGCACTTAACGCACTTATCCTGGTCTACCACATGCACCATGCGCTTGTCGCCCTTTATCGCCTCCAAGGAGCAGTTGCGAATGCAGATCATACAGCCCTGGCACAGGTCAGCGTCTATGTAGTAGGAGGTAAGCTCAGGGCAGACTTTGGCGCGGCACTTCCCCTGGAAGATGTGTTCCTCGTACTCCTCACGGAAATACTTAATGGTGGTGATGACAGGGTTGGGCGCCGTCCCGCCTAAGGCACACAAGGCGCCTGCTTTTATGTCCTCGGCCAGGTTTAAGAGCAGCTCTATATCATCCTCCTCACCCTCTCCCTTGCATATCCGCTCCAGTATGTCCAGCATATGCTTGGTGCCCAGACGGCAGGGTACACACTTGCCGCAGGACTCCTCCTGGGTGAAGGAGAGGAAGTAGCGGGCCACGTCCACCATGCAGGTGTCCTCGTCCATAATCACCATGCCACCGCTGCCCATTATGGAGCCAGCCTTGGCCAGCGACTCGTAGTCCACAGGCAAGTCCAGCATAGAGGCAGGCAGGCAGCCTCCGGAGGGGCCGCCGGTCTGAACGGCTTTGAACTCCCTGTCCCCGGGTATGCCGCCGCCGATTCCGTAGACTATGTCGCGGATGGACATGCCCATGGGCACCTCTATAAGACCGCTGTTGGCTATCTTGCCCGTTAGGGCGAACACCGCCGTGCCCTTGCTCTCCTCAGAGCCCACGCTTGCGTATTTATCAGCGCCTTCCGCTATGATAACGGGGATCACGCCTAAGGTCTTCACGTTGTTTATGTTGCTGGGCTTGCCCCACAAACCCGAGTTTGCCGGGAAGGGCGGACGGGGGCGGGGCATACCGCGCTTACCCTCTATGGAGGCCAGTAGAGCGGTCTCTTCGCCGCAGACGAAAGCACCAGCACCCTCCTTGACATGAACGTGGAAGCTGAAGCCGGAGCCTACGATGTCGTCGCCCAAGAAGCCGCTCTCCTCGGCCTGCTTCAAGGCCACGCGCAGGCGGCTCACCGCCAGGGGGTACTCGGCGCGGATGTAGATATAGCCCTCCGAGGCGCCGATGGCATAAGCAGCGATGACCATGCCCTCTATCACGGTATGAGGGTCGCCCTCCATGACGGAGCGATCCATAAAAGCGCCGGGGTCACCCTCATCAGCGTTGCAGATGAGGTATTTTATGTCCCCTGGGGCGGAGCGGCAGAACTGCCACTTGCGGGCGGTGGGGAAACCGGCGCCGCCGCGGCCTCTTAAGCCGGAGCGCCCCACCTCGGCGATGACCTCCTCCGGCGTCATCTCAAGCAGCGCCTTCTTGAGCGCCTCGTAGCCGCCGAGGGCGGTATAGTCCCCTATCCTCTCCGGGTTTATGCGGCCGCAGTTCCTTAAAACTATGCGCTGCTGCTTGGCGTAGAAGTCTATGTCCTTATGATACGGAATGGCCTCGCCGCTCACGGGGTCCTTGTAGTAGAGCCGCTCCACCGGCTTGCCGTTTACCAGATGAGACTCCACTATCTCGGCGGCGTCCTTCTCGGAGACGTGGACGTAGAATATGCCCTCCGGCTCCACTATGGCTATGGGGCCCTGCTCGCAGAAGCCATGACAGCCGGTGTAGTCTATCTTGACGTCTATGTCGGCCTCTTCCACGGCCTTCTCCAGAGCCTTGCGGATATCCACGGCCTTGGCTGAAACGCAGCCCGTGCCCTCGCAGACGAGTATGGTGTGCCCTTTGTCAGTCATTTTGGCCCTCGCTTGCCTTCTTTTCGTCATCGCCGGACTGCTTCTTGACTATGTCCCTGATCTTCTGGGTAGTCATCTTCCCCTGGACCTCACGGTTTATCATCAGCGTGGGGGCCAGGGCGCAGGCACCCACACAGGCAACCGTCTCCAGGGTATACTCTAGATCGGAAGTGGTCTCGCCCTCCTTGATGCACAATTGTCTCTCAAATTCCTGGACAATCTTGTCGGCACCCCTGACATGGCAGGCAGTTCCTCGGCAGACCTGGATAACCTTTTTGCCCATGGGAACGAACTTGAATTGGGCGTAGAAGGTGCTCACACCGAAAACGGTGCTTGCGGGCAAGCGAAGGAAATCGGCTATCTCACCCATGATATCCTTGGGCAGATAACCGAACTCCGCCTGGGCATCCTGGAGGAGTGGGATAAGCTCGCTTCGCACCCCTTTGTAGCGAGCTAGGATAGCCTCCAGCCTCTTTCTTGAACACGACCCTTTAGCACAAGACATGGTTCTTATATAATCCTCCCGGCAATTTCAAGAAGGGGCCGAGACTTATTAGATTCCAGCCCCCGAAAAAACTCGGCGCTGACCGCTTACATAATAATCGACCACGCCGCTCGCAAAGTCAATATCCGGTTGAAATTAGTACCTTGGCCATAGGTCGGAGGTATTATATCATCGGTTATATTGGTTGTAAAGACCAATCCGAAGGGGTTTTTTTATACGCCGGGACGGCTGGATTTACATAGTTCCTTAGGAAACTCGCCCCCACCGTGGGGCGATATTACACGCATAGGAAGGCTTATCCCTAACGGCGGAAGATGCGCCGCCACCACGGCCTCTCGTCCAATCCCTTCACGGTGAAGGCTGCCTCGCAGCGACCGCAGCGCCATACCTTGGACTGCTTATTGTAATACGTCTTGGTGCTGCCGCAACGCGGACACTGCGTCCTGAGAGTCTTCCGCGTCTCTTTGTCCAGGTTCTTCCAGTAGGACTCGTTCCAGTTGGGTCGATAGCCCAAGGTTAACCCCCTCCCCCTTCTCCACCCTTCCTGAGGTGAAGCTCTATTATATCCCCATCCTGAAGGACATGGTCCCTCTTGACCATTATACCATCGTGCTTGCCCGACCCCCATATGCGGGCATAGCGCAGACGGACGGCGAAGTCCTTGTGGACGTCCTCGGCAGCGTCGGCGAGGGTGCTACCGCGCCTGAGGATAATGGGGTCGTCCATCTCCGGCTTCTTGCCCGGCGCCTTTGTATAAACCCGTATGACGCCCAAAACGTCATATACGGCACGCCTGAAATCATCCAGGCCATCGCCAACCTGCGCCGAGACGGCGGCTAAGGGGAAGCCATCTCCATACTTATCTTTTAATGCTTCAAACCCCTCCCCAGCCCCAGGCATATCCAGCTTGGTGCCCACAGCCAACACCTTGGCTCCTTCAAGGGGTATCTTCTTATCATCAAGCGCTTTAAGCACCCCAGCCACGTCGGCACGGGGGTCTCCGGAGAGGTCTACAGCTATCAATATGGCGTCCGCCCGCCGTATCATATGGGGTAGCCACCAGTCAAAGGACTGCTCCGTTATGGGGGGAACGTCTATAAGCTGTATATTGATGTTTTGAAATCCCATCATGCCCGGGATGGCACTCTGAGTGGTATAGGGATAGTCCGCCACAGTGGGAGAGGCCCCGGTAACAGCGCTAACCAGGCTGGACTTGCCCGCATTGGGCAGTCCCACCACCACCACCTGCGCCGCCCCCTCTTTGTCTATGAGCATGGAGGCTCGCTGGGTGGCCGCCTTCCTCTCGGCGGACTGGCTTAAGCGGGCTATCTTACGCCTCAGGTCGGCCTTCAGATGATCGGTGCCCTTGTGCTTGGGCATGATAGCCAGCATCTCCTCCAGGGCGGCTATCTTATCAGCGGGGTCCTTGGCGGCACGGTAGCGCTTCTCAGCCTCAAAATAGTGCGGCGGCAGGTTGGCAGGCATGCTATCCCAGATACTCCTTAAGTCTTTGGGCCGAGGTGCGGCCCATTCCATCCACCCCCATGATGTCCTTCACCGAGGCGTCCCGAAGAGCGCCGACAGAGCCGAACCGCCTCATGAGCGCTCGCTTTCGCTTGGGCCCGATTCCCGTAGCGCCATCCAAGATGGAAGCGAAGGTGTCACCACGGCGCACTCGGCGGTGGTAACCCACTGCGAAGCGGTGCGCCTCGTCCCTGACTCTTTGGAGAAGCATAAGCCCCACCGAGGCGCGCGAAAGCTGAAGCGGCTGGGGACGGCCGGGGAGGAATATCTCCTCGCGCTCCTTGGCCAGCGCCATAAGCGGCACCCCCTCCATCCCCTCCCCTTTAAGCGCCTCCAGTGCGGCATTTAGCTGCCCCCTACCCCCATCTATGAGGACAAGAGCGGGCATCTCGGCGAAACCGTCCGCCGCCTTGGCCGCCCGCTTGAAGCGGCGCGTAAGCACCTCACGCAGCATAGCGCAGTCATCGGCGCCGGTTACCGTCTTTATCTTGAAGCGCCGATAACGGGAGGGGGCAGGTCTGCCCTCCTGAAATACCACCATGCTGCCCACTGCGGCGCCCCCTTGTATGTTGGATATATCGTAGCCCTCTATGCGGTCGGGGGGGCAGGGAAGTCCCAATGCCACGGCGAGCTCCTCCAGGGCTTTTTTAAGCGCCCCGGGAGAGGACATATGTTTTATCCGCAGCTGTTCCAGCCCCAGGCAGGCATTCAGAGCCACTACATCCATAAGCTCCCTGGCCCCACCGCGCTTGGGTGAGATCAGCTTGACCCCCCCATCCCGCTTGCCCCCCAGCCACCTCCCAATGACCGCCGAGTCGGCGGGGGGGTGCTGGAGCAGGATAATAGGCGGTATGTGGGGGTTGGAACTATAAAACTGCTTTAGGAAGCCGCTCATGACCTCTGCAGTGGACTCGGCGCGCGTGCCTTTTAGAACGAAGCTCTCCCTGCCGATGAGCTTGCCGCCGCGGATGAAGAACACCATCACATAGGCCTGGTCCCCGGCGGCGGCGAAGGCTATGGCATCCTGGTCACCCTTAACCTTGGTGGCGAGCTTCTGCCCCTCTATAACCTGATTCACGGCGGCTATTTGGTCCCTTATGGCGGCGGCTTTTTCAAAGTCAAGCCCCCGGGAGGCGCGCTCCATCCGTTCCTCCAAACGTGTCAAAACAGCATCACCCCTCCCCTCCAGGAACATGACCACCTCGCCGACCGCCTCGGCATAATCATCGGGCGTTACGGCGCCTACGCAGGGGCCCAGACAGCGCCCTAGGTAATAGTTCAGGCAGGCTCGTTCGTTTCGGCCTGTAATCTCTTTATTACATGAGCGAAAGGGAAACATACCCCTGATAGCCTTATAGGCCTTACGCACTGCCTTGGCGCTGGCGAAGGGCCCGAAGTAGCGACTCCCGTTCTCGACAAGACTGCGGGTTACATAAACACCGGGCCATTGCTGGGAAAGGGAGACTTTCAGGTAGGGGAAGCTCTTGTCGTCCTTAAGCTGTATGTTATAGCGGGGTCGGTGGCGCTTTATTAAGTTGCACTCCAGGATAAGCGCCTCCTGCTCCGATGCGGTGACGAAAAAGTCTACATCGGCCACGTGAGACACTAGACGAACCGTCTTGGGGGAGAGTCCGGCAGGGGGGCCAAAGTACGACCTCACCCTGCTATGCAGGTCAGCCGCCTTGCCCACGTAGATTATCTTACCAGCGGAGTCCTTGAATATATACACGCCGGGACCATGGGGCAAGCTCCCTAAACGTTCCTCTAATACGCTTCTCAAAAACCCCTAACCTCCATATAGCGACGGCGCAACTCACTTATCGCGCCTCCTACCCCGAACGGCCTTCATGATCTTGGCGCCGGTGAGCTTTATCACCCAGAACAGCACCACCACACCCACTGCACCCACTCCTACCCTGAGGCCGATGTGCACATTGGGGTCCATGAAGAACCCCCTAAGCCCCCAGGCCATCAGCCCCAGGACAATGGCGCCCAGCCCTATGACGCCTATATCCCGTCCCATATGTCCCTATACCTTCCTCTTCCAAGTAGTTCCAGCAGCACCGTCCTCCAGGGCTATCCCCAGGGCGGCCAGCCCCTCCCGCACCTCGTCGGCGAGGCCATACTGCTTGTGACTGCGCAGTATGCCGCGCATAGCGATGAGCAATTCTATGCCCTTCTCGGCATCATCGCCACCCGCCCCCTCCACCACCACCGCCTCTATCTCCCCGGCCAGCCCCGGCGCATCAGCGCCGCGGGCCTTTTCCGCAATCTCCTCGGCAAGCCCCCGTATGGGAGTAGCGTCCAGCGCCGGCATTCCCCTGGCCTTAAAGGTAAGCCCCAGCACGCCGCCCAGCTCTCTCAATAGCGATATCGCGTCCTTAGTGTCCAGCCCTCCGTCCTCGGCGCGGTTTATACCCCGCGCCAGGTCAAACAGCACCGCGATGGCCTGCGGGGTGTTGAAATCGTCGTCCATGGCCTCCGTAAAGCGGCGGCGGCTGGCTTCGCGATCTATCCCCGCATCGCCCTTGCCGCTGCCCCGTCCCCCCACCGCCTGCCTCAGCCTGGCGGCACCCCTCTCCGCCGCCTCCAGGGTTTCCTGTGAGTAGGTGAGGGGGCTGCGGTAGTGCGAGCTAAGTATGAATATACGCAGGCCGTCTGCGCTGTAATTGCTTAAAATATCCTTGATGGTTATAAGGTTGCCCAGGGACTTGCTCATCTTGTCCTCACCGAGGTTAAGCAGCCCGTTATGCAGCCAGTATTTTACGAAGGGGACGACACCGGTATACCCCTCCGACTGTGCTATCTCGTTCTCGTGATGGGGGAAGACCAGATCTTGCCCCCCACCATGTATGTCCAGGCTCTCCCCCAGGTACTTGAGCGACATAGCGGAGCATTCTATATGCCACCCCGGCCTCCCCGGCCCCCAGGGGCTATCCCAGGAAGGCTCGCCGGGCTTGGCCGCCTTCCACAGGACGAAGTCCATGGGGTCCTCCTTATCACTACCCGCCTCTACCCGCGCCTCGCGGAGCATGGCATCCAGGGTGCGGTGAGCCAGCTTGCCGTAATCTGGTTTACTCTTAACCCTGAAGTATACGCTGCCGCCGGCGGGATAGGCGTGGCCATTATCTATAAGCCCCGCTATCACCTCTATTATCTTGGGTATCTCCTCGGTGGCGAGGGGGTATACGTCGGCGGGGGAGACGTTTAGCGCCTCCATATCCTCAAAGTAGCTGGCGGCGAAGCGTCCCGCCAGCTCCGCAGTGGACACGCCGCGCTCGTTGGCGCGGTTTATAATCTTATCGTCTATATCGGTGATATTCTGTACATGTCTAACCTTATAGCCTATACGGCCCAGGTAGCGGCGGATTACGTCAAAGATGATATAGCTCATTGCATGACCGATGTGGGAGTCGTCGTATGGGGTCACGCCGCAGACGTACATCTTAACCTCTTTATCCTCCCCGGGGATGAACTCCTCCTTCTTCCCGGACAGGGTATTATGCACCTTCACTTGTTCCCTTTTCCCTCCTGTTTCTCCAATGCGGACAACCTGTCCTCCAGGGACTTCAGCCTCTCACCCACAGGGTCTGGCAGTTTCTCCACGGTATCGGTATCGGGGTCCCTTATGGCCACCACCCGACCCGGCACGCCCACCACGGTGGCGTGGGGGGGCACCGACTTCACCACCACCGAGCCCGCGCCCACCTTGGAGCCCTCGCCGATGACTATATCTCCGATTATCTGCGCCCCCGTGCCCACCACCACGTTGTCCTCCAGGGTGGGGTGGCGCTTGATGCGCTTATGGCTGGTGCCACCCAGGGTAACCCCCTGGTGCAGAACCACGTTATCGCCTATCTCGGCCGTCTCTCCTATCACCACGCCCATGCCGTGGTCTATGAACAGCCCCTCCCCTATGCGGGCGCCGGGGTGTATCTCTATGCCGGTGAGGAAGCGGCTGGCGCCGGCCACCACCCGCGCCAGGCAGCGGCAGCCCGCCTTATAGATGGCGTGGGCCAGGCGGTGATGTAAACGGGCGTGAAAGCCAGGGTAGGTAAAAAATACCAGCCACCTGCCAGTGGCAGCAGGGTCGTTGTCCAGCGCGGCCTGTATATCCCTATCGATGCTTTCCCAAAGCGACATAGAACCTCACCTCGCTTACCGAGATATTCCCCCAGGTTTTAAGCTCGGCTTCACCTATCGGCAGCTTCCAGGAGGGCGGTGGCAAGAGCCGCCATCCCCTCCCCCCTACCGGTGAAGCCCACCCCCTCCTGGGTGGTCGCCTTCACGCTCACCCTCCCCACACTCACATCCAACGCCCGCGCCAGGTTGGCCCGCATCTCATCCACGAACCCGCTCAGGCGGGGCTTCTCGGCTACAATAGTAGCATCTATGTTGGCCACCTGCCAACCGTTATCTTTAAGTATGCCCCCCACCCGCTTAAGCAACTTGAGGCTCTCTATGCCCTCGTATTCAGGCTCTCCGGGGGGGAAACGTCCCCCGATGTCCCCCAAGCCCGCCGCCCCCAGCAGTGCGTCCATAATGGCATGGGTAAGCACGTCGGCGTCGCTCCAGCCGGAAAGCCCCTGGGGGAAGGGTATCTCCACCCCACCCAGCACCAGCCGACGGCCTTCAGCCAGACGATGCGCATCATAGCCTATGCCTACACGCATATCCATTATTTAATCCGCCCCTTGAGTAAGGCCTCTGCCACGGCGAGGTCCGATGGGGTTGTTATCTTAATATTATCATAGGCACCCATATAGAGCTTAACCCTGCCCCCCAGCACCTCCACCATGGAAGCGTCATCGGTGACGTCTGCGGCATTCTGGTGGGCTTTCATAAGAAGCGAGTAGCAGAACACCTGCGGCGTCTGAACAGCCCACAGATTTCCACGTGGCGGCGTCTGGAGCACCATCATGTCGGGGGCGGCGGCCTTCACGGTATCGGTGGCAGGCACAGCGGCGGCGGCGGCCCCCGTCTCCCTGGCGGCCTCAAGGCCACGCTCTATTATGTCCGAAGTCACCAGCGGCCTGGCGCCGTCGTGCACCAGCACCCAGTCGCAGCCAACAAGCTTTTGAAGCCCGTTCGCCACCGAGTCCTGCCGCCGCCTCCCCCCCATCACCACCCTCACACCCTTCCACCCCTCCTTGTCAACCAGTTCCCTCCCCCGCTCCAAATCTTTTTCACATAATACCAAAGCAATTTCATCAACCAGGCCTGAATCTGAGAATGCCTGAAGCGCCCAGGCCACCACCGCCCTGCCCCCCAGCTCGGCCCATATCTTGTCCACCCCACCCATGCGTTCCCCACCGCCGGCGGCGGCGATTATGGCGCCTATCTTTTCGGTCTTATTCATTCTCACAACAGCACTTTTTCAGAAGCCTCTTTGCGATGTCCTTAACTTGACGGCATTTATGACTTCCCGAATTGTAGTCCTCAATAAACTTTTTCAATGTTTCCTTATTCTCCACCTCATCAAGTAACGCCTTGGAGCTACATATACTTGGGTATTTCTGCGAAAGGCGAAGGATTGCTTCCAAAACATTGACGCAACACGCAAGCAAATGAATGTAATCCGAATAGCTCGTTATATTTTGATAACCGCCATGAATAATCTTGTTTCGAAGCTTATACAGGCTAAATATACCCTTAGGCTCACAATAAGTGCTCTGTCCGACCAATACCTGCCTAAGCGCTATAAGCGCACCCTTACCCTTGGCAGTTTCGCGCTCTTCTTCAGGTAATAGGAGTATCTCCAAGGCTGTGAACAGATTTACCAGCTTGTAATCCATGTCCTTCCCAACAATGCCATGGGAAATCCATCTAATAGCTCTCATCACACGTCTGTGTATATCTTGGGGTAGTTTAGCATCAAGTATATAACGCCAGTAGCTTCCATTTTCCAGTGACTTCTCAACCATACTACTCAGGTCTGTGATGAAGGGGCGAGTTTTGCGGTTGTCAAATACCTCGCACATGACACCAAACTTGAGCCTTGACTTTGATATGACGATAGAATTGCCTAAATCCCACAAAAATGAGGAGTCAGAACTTCCAGTTAGGGACTCTCTTCTAATAGCAAGCCTCAAAATGTCCAAGGCACTAGTAATTTCAGCATCACCTATAATATTGGCTGCGTTTGAATCCGCAGCGTCTATCTCTACTTTGGCAACAACCTTATGTTGCCAATCATCACCAATACCCCACTCATTCAAACTGAAGTTTTCTAAATGTTCGCTCGTTAGCTCAAAGACCTCAACCCCCCCGAGATTAAAGTGCCTGCCGTCTATATTAAAATTCCTAATCTCATAAATTACATCAAAGGCTACCAGAGGTTTCTTTACTTCTCTCGAGAACACAGACACCTTGTTCTCTAATTCAGCCGAGTCTTGGTATATGGACTTGTTTAGCACAACTTCTCTAAAAAGCTCCCACACTTCTTTATAAAGGGAGGGGAAATCAATATGTCGAGGAACCAACTCTCTTTGAAGCTCAACCATCGCCATGAAAAACTTCTCCCTAATTTCTGGCGTTCTAATTAGGGCAATATCCACAAGTGGCGCTTTAGTTTGCTCCCTCAAGTAGTCCGCTAACTCTTTGTATCCTCTGTAGTTTATGCCACCCTCGAGTAGTTTGTTAACCGTGGATTTACACGACAGGTTTGTCATAATAGCGTTACCCCTCCACCAGCCCCACCCTTATGGCCTCTCTAAGCGTGCTCACTGCAACGGGCTCTATGCCCTTTACGGCTGTTTTGGCCCCGGCCCGGGGCACTATACAGCGCTTAAAGCCCAGCCGAGCCGCCTCTTTAAGGCGCCGCTCCAAGTGGGATACCACCCGCACCTCCCCGCTCAAGCCCACCTCCCCCAGCGCCGCCGTGTGGGGCGCCACCGCCCTATCGCGATAGCTGGAGGCTATGGCCAGGGCTATGCCTATATCCGCCGCCGGCTCGCCCACCTTAAGGCCGCCGGTTACATTTACTATTATGTCCTGGTTGGCCAGCTTCAAGCCCGCCCGCCTGGAGAGCACCGCCGCCAGCATGAGCAAGCGGTTGAAGTCCACCCCGTTGGCGGTGCGGCGGGGCAGCCCGAAGGTGGTCAGGTTGGTCAGCGCCTGTACCTCCACCAGCAGGGGGCGGCTGCCCTCCATGGTGGGCACCACCACGGAGCCCACGGCCTCCTCGTCACGTTCGGCGAGGAAGAGACGGGAGGGGTTGGCCACCTCCATAAGCCCCTCGGCCTTCATCTCGAAGACGCCCACCTCGTTGGTGGAGCCGAAGCGGTTCTTGGTGCACCTTAAAAGCCTAAAAGAACTGAAGCGCTCGCCCTCCAGGTACAGAACCACGTCCACGATGTGCTCCAGCACCCTGGGGCCGGCGATGGCACCGTCCTTGGTAACGTGCCCGGCGATGAAGGCCGCCGCGGCACTCTCTTTAGCCCAGCGCATAAGACGCAGGGTACACTCCTTAACCTGGGAGATGCTGCCCGGCACCCCCTCCAGGTGAGGCATATAGGCCGTCTGTATGGAGTCCACCACCACCAGGTCGGGAGACATGTCCTCAAGCTCGGCGAGAACGGCCTCCAGGTCGGTCTCGGCGATAACGTACAGCCCTTCTCCTCCCACCCCCAGGCGCCCCGCCCGGAGCTTAATCTGACGCTCGGTCTCCTCGCCGGAGACGTAGGCCACCCGACCCCGCCCCCCAGCCACCAGAGACGCCGCCTGGAGAAGCAGTGTGGACTTGCCGATGCCCGGCTCACCGCCGATGAGCGTAAGCGACCCCGGCACCACCCCCCCACCCAGCACGCGGTCCAACTCTCCCAAAGAGACGGGAAAGCGCTCCTCGGCTTCGGTGGATACGGTGGAAAGCTCCCGGGGAGGGGCAACACTCTTGGCCGCAGCGCGGGAAGGCGCGGAGGCCGCCACGCGGGTCTCCACGAAGCTGTTCCACTCCTGGCAGTTGGGACACCGCCCCAACCACTTAAGGCTCTCCCTGCCGCACTGCTGGCAGATATAGACCACCCTGGAACGCTGCTTTTCAGAGCTGCTCACGGAACTGACTTTACCCAATTTGAGGCTGTAATTCAAGGGGTGGGCGGGGATGGGGCGGCTTAAATCTCGCCGGCTTTAAGCGCCCGCCTAACCCGCTTTACAAGGTCGCGGTCTTCAACGAACTTGGTGGTGTATTCGCCCTTCTTGAAGTCATCGTCGTCCAGGGCCAGCTTGTGGAACGGTATGTTTGTCTTTATGCCTTCTATATGGAACGCACCCAGTGCCTGCTTCATATTGGCTATGGCTTTATTGCGGCTGTCGCCGCGTGCCAGGAGCTTCACTATCATGGGGTCGTAGTAGAAGGGCACTATGTAGCCGGCGTAGACGCCGCTGTCCACCCTGATATCAGGCCCTTCAGGCGGGTCGTAGGCGGTTATCTCGCCCGGGGAGGGCAGGAAGCCATGGAAGGGATCTTCTGCGTTTATACGGCACTCTATAGCACAGCCCGTAAGCTTGATGTCCTCTTGGGAGTAACCCAACTCCTCGCCGGCGGCTATGCGTATCTGCTCCCGCACCAGGTTCTTGCCCGTTATAAGCTCGGTAACGGGGTGCTCCACCTGAAGGCGGGTGTTCACCTCATTGAAGAAAAACTCGCCCGTGTCCACGGAGTAGATAAGCTCCACGGTGAGGGCGTTCTGGTATTCCAGCACCCGCGCCACATCAAGCGCCATCTCACCCATGGCTTGTCTCAACTCCGGCGTCATCACCGGCGAAGGGGCCTCCTCTATGAGCTTCTGGTAGCGGCGCTGGACTGAGCATTCACGCTCGCCCATATAGACCATATTGCCGTGCTCGTCGGCCAGCACCTGTATCTCTATGTGCTTGGCGCGGGGGATATAGCGCTCTATGTAGAATGCGGCGACATCAAAGGCCGACGTGCCCCTGGAGTGGGCATACTTCATGGCCTTCATCAGCTCATCCCGATTCTCGGCCACCCCGATGCCGATGCCGCCCCCACCCCCACTGGGCTTGACGATTACCGGATAGCCCACCTTCTCCACCTCATCCAGAACATCGTCTATATTCTCATCCACCTCGGATACATGGCCGATGCCGGGCGATACAGGGATGCCATTCTCCTCCATCAGGGCACGCATGCGGTGCTTGGGCTTGGCCCGCCACATGGAGTGAGAAGGGGGGCCGATGAACTTTAGCCCCTTGTCCTCGCAGCTCTTAACGAACTGGGGATTCTCGGAGAGGAAGCCGTAACCCGGATAGACGGCGTCGGCACCGCACCTTGAGGCAATCTCCATTATCTTGTCCACGTTAAGATAGCTGGAGCCGGGGGTGGAGGCCTTCAGGGAGTGGGCCTCGTCGGCCTCCCTAACAAAAAGGGCATCCACATCAGCATCGGAGTGCACCACCGCCACCTTTATGCCCATCTGGCGGCACTCCCGCACCGCCCTAAGGGCTATTTCGCCACGGTTTACCACTAGTATCTTACTGAATATGATTCCACCTCCCGCTTAAAGCCGTAATACAAAATAAAACCGCCGCTCCATTAGCGGCGGCCCCCCTAAAGCCTTACTCGCACTCTATCACGGCGATGGTATCGCCGGGCTGGACAATCTGGCCCTCGGAGACACCTATCTCCTTTACCACCCCGTCCTCGGGGGCCTCTATGGGATTCTCCATCTTCATAGATTCCAGTATACAGAGGGTATCCCCCTCCTCCACCTCATCACCCGTCTTCACCTCTATACTGATAATCTTACCCGCTATGGGGACCTCTACAACCTCATCAGGCAACTTCACACCTCGGCGTTCTAAATATAACAATAGGCGATTTTACCCAGTTAAGCTGAGCGCTACCGCCTATTATAAACCACTCGCGCACGTCCTGCCCGCTAATCCTTGTCCTTCCCACCGGCAACCATCCCCACAGGGGAGGGGTTTATGGTGATCTGGTCCCCCTTAATGTCCACCACCACGGTATCGCCTGGGTGGAACTTGCCACCCAAGAGGGCCTCAGACAGGTTGTCCTCCACCATATCCTGAATCACCCGCCTCAACGGACGGGCACCGTAGACCTCATCGTAGCCCTTCTCCCCCAGGAAGTCCTTGGCAGCATCGCTAACCTGGAGCTTTATCTTCTTCTCCCCCAACTGCTGCGTGACCGTGTCCAGCATCAGGTCTACTATCTTCCTGATGTCCTCCTTGCTCAAAGGATGGAACACCACGACATTGTCCACGCGGTTCAAGAACTCGGGGCGGAAGGCCTTCTTAAGCTCCTCCAGGAGCTTCTCCTTCATGTTCTTATACGTGTCCTCGCGGCTCTTCTCCTCATCGGAGCGAGAGGCGAAGCCGATGCTGGTTCCCTTGCGGATAAGCTCAGCGCCGATGTTGCTGGTCATCACTATTATGCTGTTGCGGAAGTCCACCCTACGCCCCTTGGCGTCCGTGAGATGCCCGTCATCAAATATCTGTAAGAGGATATTGAACACGTCGGGGTGCGCCTTCTCCACCTCGTCCAGGAGGATACAGCTATAAGACTTGCGCCTCACCGCCTCCGTGAGCTGGCCGCCCTCGTCGTAGCCCACGTAGCCCGGCGGCGCCCCTACCAGACGGGAGACGGAGTGTTTCTCCATAAACTCTGACATATCAATGCGGATCAGCGATTCCTCGCTGCCGAACATAAACTGTGAAAGCGCCCGTACCAGGGCGGTCTTGCCCACACCAGTGGGGCCTAGGAAGATGAAGTTGCCTATGGGGCGGCGCGGGTCCTTGAGTCCCGCGCGGGCACGCCGCACCGCCTTGGCGATGGTGGTTATAGCCTCGTCCTGGCCCACTATGCTCTCGTGTAAGGCACCCTCCATGCCTAAAAGCCGCTCGGACTCCTCCTCGGCAAGCTGTACCACGGGGATATTGGTCCACATGCTGACCACCTCGGCTATATCCTCAGCGGTAACCATAACCTTCTCCTGCTCCTGCTTGCCCCGCCACTCTTCCTCCAGCTTCTTTATCTTATCGTCTATCTGACGCTCTCTAATCCTAAGCTCAGCAGCATACTCGTACTGCTGGTTGGCCATGGCATCGTCCTTGTCCTTGCTCACCCGCTCGCCAACCTTCTTGGCATCCTTCAGGGTGATGGGCATGCTCCTCTGCCTTATCCTCACGCGGGAGGACGCCTCGTCCACCAGGTCTATGGCCTTATCGGGGAGGAAGCGATCGGGTATGTAGCGGCTGCCCAGATTCACCGCCGCCTCCAGAGCCTCGTCGCTTATCTCCAGGCGATGGTGCTCCTCGTAGCGCTCCTTGATTCCGCGCAGTATGGCCAGGGCATCATCTGTGGACGGCTCCTCCACCAGTATGGGCTGGAAGCGCCGCTCCAGGGCGGCGTCTCGCTCTATATACTTACGGTAGTCGTCCAGCGTGGTGGCACCTATGCACTGAAGCTCGCCCCTGGCCAGCGACGGCTTTAGGAGGTTGGCGGCATCCACCGCCCCCTCCGCCGCCCCAGCGCCCACCATGGAGTGGAACTCGTCTATAAACAGCATGCAGTTGCCCGCATTCTTAATCTCGTCTATTATCTTCTTCATGCGCTCTTCAAACTCGCCGCGGTACTTGGTGCCCGCTACTACCGAGCCGATGTCCAGCACGATTAGGCGCTTGCCCTCCAGTACCTCGGGGACGTCCCCGGCGACTATTCGATGCGCCAGCCCCTCCACGATGGCCGTCTTGCCAACGCCGGGCTCGCCGATCAGGGCAGGGTTGTTCTTAGTACGACGGCTCAAAATCTGAATAACCCGCTCTATCTCCTTCTCGCGACCGATAACGGGGTCTAGCTTGCCGGCGCGTGCGGCATCGGTAAGGTCCAAACCCAGCTGATCCAGAGCGGGCGTCTGAGAGGCGCTGCGAGCCGCCTTGGCGGTCTTGGGCGCACCCTGACTTAGGACACGCGTTATCTCCGCCCTGGCACGCTCCAGGTTTATACCGAAGCTATCCAGAACGCCGGCGGCTATGCCCTCGCCCTCGCGAAGAAGGCCTAAGAGCAGGTGCTCGGTGCCGATGTAGTTGTGGCTTAAGTAACGGGCCTCGTCTATGGCAAGCTCAATCACCCGCCTCGCCCTGGGGGTAAGGCC
The DNA here is from genome assembly GCA_964627215.1 of uncultured Dehalococcoidales bacterium. Classification (GTDB taxonomy): domain Bacteria; phylum Chloroflexota; class Dehalococcoidia; order Dehalococcoidales; family E44-bin46; genus CAZVIZ01. The sequence continues at coordinate 276 of CAZVIZ010000002.1, read as the reverse complement.
AGTCTCGCCGGAGGCGGACTTCTCACCGCGGCCGATGATGAATTCCACCGAGGCGCGGACCTTGCTCAGGCCCACGTTGAGGTTGGTGAGCACCTTGGCCGCCACACCCTCCTCCTCCCGCACCAGCCCCAGCAGGATATGCTCCGTGCCGATGTAGTTATGGCTTAAGTGCTGGGCCTCCTCCTGAGCCAGGGTGAGCACCCGTCGCGCCCTCTCCGAGAACTTTTCAAAACGGCTTGTCATTTTTTAAGCCTCAAAACCAGAGTCCTTCTCTAC
>CAZVIZ010000001.1:83683-251358 GCA_964627215.1 uncultured Dehalococcoidales bacterium | reverse complement strand
CTCCCGTAGGAGTCTGGGCCGTGTCTCAGTCCCAGTGTGGCTGACCATCCTCTCAGACCAGCTATCGATCATCGCCTTGGTGAGCCATTACCCCACCAACAAGCTAATCGAACGCAAGCTCCTCCCCAAGCGCCCGAAGGCTTTAATGACAACACATAAGAGCCGTCATCACATGCGGTATTAGCCCCAGTTTCCCGAGGTTATTCCCCACTTAGGGGCAGATTGCTTACGCGTTACTCACCCGTTTGCCACTCTCTTGACAATCCAAGCAAGCTTGATTCATCAATACCGTTCGACTTGCATGCATAAGGCACGCCGCCAGCGTTTATCCTGAGCCAGGATCAAACTCTCTAAACAAAAAACCTTATTATTTCCTTCCGCTATTCAGTTGTTAAAGTGCTGTTTTTGAGCATTTAAATGTTATCAGAACCACAGACTTTTGTCAAACTATAAAAGAGCCGATTATTTTTGGGCTAAAATCCAGGAAAGCCAGGCTTCAAAGCCCTCTCCAGTCTCGCATGAGAGGGGCAGAATTGGGGCTTTACTGTTCATAGCTGATACTGTCTTTATAAAGACATCTGCGTCAAAGTTCATATAAGGGGACAGGTCCACCTTGTTAACCAGAACCACGTCGGCGATATTGAAAATAAGGGGGTATTTAATCGGCTTATCGTGTCCCTCAGGCACGCTGGACATCACTACCTTGCCGTGCTCGCCCAAGACGAAGTCGGCGGGGCATATCAAGTTGCCCACATTCTCTACAACGAGCAGGTCTATATCCTTAATCGGCAGCTGGGCCAGGGCGTCGGCCACCATATTGGCGTCCAGGTGGCAGCCGCCGTCGGTGTTTATCTGCACCACGGGCACACCCTCCTTGGCCACGGTGTCGGCATCCACACGGGAGCTTACGTCACCCTCTATCACACCCACAGCCAGCTTCCCCTGAAGCATCCTTATCGTTCTTAAAATAAGGCTGGTCTTGCCGGCCCCCGGCGAGGACATCAGGTTAAGCATCAGCACGCCGTTCTTATCCAAAAGCTCTTGGTTCTTCTTCGCCAGCTCTTCGTTGGCACTTAAGATATCCTTGACCACCTTTATTTCCATCAGTCCACCTCTATACTTTCTATGTAAAGCTCCCTACCCTTTATAAGCTCCATGTCCTCACCACCACAGACGGGGCACTTCCAGCCCTCCTTGTCCACATTAACCTCGTTCCCGCAATCCCCACAACGAGCGGTGGGAGGCACTCGGTTAAACACCACTTCGGCCTTCTCGGCGATGGTGTCCTTGGCGTAGAAGTTGAAGTAGAACTGAACGCACTGCTCCACTATGCCGGTTAGCTCACCCACCACCAGGTTGATGCGCTTTATATCCCCCGCACCCTCTTTGGAGGCCTGCTCCAGCACCACGTCCAGCATATTCTGCGTTATGGCAAGTTCATGCATACTAACATATCCTCGGCAGCATATCTCCGGTGAGCATATCCACTATCCGCGATGAGCCCAGGGTGGTCTTCATAACCACCCGCCCAGGGTGCTCAGCCACCACCTCACCTATAATGGAGGCATCACTGCCGTAAAGGCTGCCCTTCATGGCAGCCAACACCGCCGCCGCGTCCTCAGCGGCCACGAATGCCACTAGCTTGCCCTCGTTGGCCACATATAGGGGGTCGAAGCCCAGCATCTCGCAGGCGGCCTGCACCTGCTCGCGCACGGGTATACTGTCTTCGTCTATAAGCAACCCCACCCCCGACTGGGCGGCGAGCTCGTTCAGGGTTGTAGCCAGCCCCCCCCGAGTGGGGTCCCGAAGACAGCTTATATCACGACTTACTTTAAGCATATCGGCAACCATACCGCCCAGCGGGGCGCAGTCGCTCTCAACAGTGGTGGAGAAGCTCAACCCCTCGCGCTGGCTGACCACGGCGATGCCGTGGTCGCCGATGAAACCACTTAATATAATCTTATCGCCCACGCGGGCGTTGGCGCCAGATATATCCACACCCGACGGCACCACACCGACCCCCGCAGTATTCACAAAAAGCCCGTCAGCAGCGCCGCGGTGCACCACCTTGGTATCACCGGTTACTATGTCCACACCGGCCTCCAAGGCAGCGTCCCTTGCCGAGGCCACCACCCTATCCAGGTCGCTGCATGAAAGCCCCTCCTCTATGATGAAGGCCAGGCTAAGATAGAGCGGCTTGGCGCCAGAGGTTGCCAGGTCATTCACCGTGCCGCATACGGAAAGCTTGCCTATATCGCCGCCGGGGAAGAAGATGGGGCTTATGACGTAGCTATCGGTGGTGAAGGCCACGCGGCCGTCTATATCGAACACTGCGCTGTCGTCAAGCTTGGAGAGAATGGGGTTCTCAAAGGCCGCGGCAAAGGTCTTCTGTACCAGATCGTGGCCCAGCCTACCACCGCTTCCGTGCGCCAGCAGTATCTTATCCTTCAATATCGTCTCCAAAACGGTAATAGGCGGCACAGCTCCCCTCCGAGGACACCATACACGGCCCCACCGGGCTTTCAGGGGTGCACACCTTCTTAAACAGATTGCAGTCCAGCGGGGTCTTCACCCCCCGCAATACGTCCCCACAGATACAGCCCTTGGCCTCATGGGGAGGCGGGGGAGTTATCTCAAATGCCTGCTCGGCATCGAAGCGGCGGAACTCGTCCCTGAATCCCAGGCCGCTTTCGGGAACGACGCCCACGCCGCGCCAGTCGGCGGGGCAGGGCTGGAACACCCGATCCATAAGTTCAAGCGCCCGCTCGTTGCCCTGGGGATGCACTCCTCGCATGTAGGCTATCTCCACCTCACACCGCCCCTCCTCCAACTGGGAGACCAGCATATCCACGGACTTCAGTATATCCAAAGGCTCGAAGCCCGATATCACGCAGGGGATTTTATAGTCGCGTGCTACCACCTCCCAGGGATGGGAGCCAATGATAGCACTGACGTGCCCTGGACAGATAAGACCTTCCAGGCGCACTTCCCCCGATCCCAAAAGCGCTCTAATAACCGGCGGGCACAGCTTGTGCTGTGAGAGGACATAGTAGTTCCCTAAACCCTCGCTCTGGGCCTGTATGACAGAGGCGGCCACGGTGGGAGCGGTGGTTTCAAAGCCAACCCCCAGAAATACCACCTGACTTGTGGGGTTTGAGCGTGCTATATCCAGAGCGTCCATTGTAGAATAAACCATGCGCACGTCGGCGCCGCCGGCCTTGGCTCTCTCCAGACTGGAATAGCTACCCGGCACCTTGAACATATCACCGAAGGTGGTGATGATAACCCCTGGCATACCGGCCAGATATATGGCCTTATCCAGGTCGGAATTGGCGGTTACGCACACAGGGCAACCCGGCCCCGAAACCATCTTAAGGTCAGAAGGTAGCATACCGCGTATGCCGTAGCGGAAGATAGCCACTGTATGACCGCCGCAAAACTCCATGAAGCGAGCCGGGGTCTTGGAATGGTGCCGTATGTGCTTGGCCAACCCCTGTGCCATCTCAGCCCGCCTGAATTCAGTGACGAACTTCACCCTTCCTCCTCCTCAGCCACCCGGACTATATCCCTCAAGTAGCCTAACGTCTCCTCGGCCTGCTCCTGGTCTATGATGTTTATGGCATAGCCGGTATGAACCAGGGCGTAGTCACCCACCCTGGCCTCCGGGGTCAGGTATATGCTTATGCGACGGGTTATACCACCCATCTCCACTTCAGCCTCGCTGTCTTTTATCGACACTATGCGCGCCGGAACTGCTAGGCACATGCTCCATACCTCTCATTTATAATTTATAATTGGCCACCACGGCCTGCCCCAGGGAAATGCCCCCGTCGTTGGTAGGCACCAAACGATGGGTTAAAACCCGGAAACCGCACCTCTTAAGCAGCCCCGCTGCCGTCCGCAACAGCAGCCGGTTCTGGAACACCCCACCGCTCAGGGCAACCCCCTCCACCCCCCTCTCCCTACGTATAGCGCAGCAGGTTTCGGCTATCAGCTCAGCCACTGTGCGGTGGAATCTGAGCGATATCACTCCCACCTCCACACCTTCCCTCACATCCATCATAACCGCCGCAATCAACTCGCTTAAGCCTATCACTTTAACACCCTCCCCTTCAACCAGTTTGAAGGGATACGGCTCCACATTAGCCATTTCCACGTCGTCCGGAGCCGCCATCTCAAGCTCAATTGCGGCCTGGGCCTCGTATTGTATCTCCCCCCTAACACCTGAAAGGGCGGCCACACAGTCAAACAGCCTTCCCGCGCTGGAAGTGAGCGGCGAGTTTATGCCGCGCTGAACCTGTTTTGTTATTATGTCAACCTCCTGGGGGGAGATGTCGCCCAAGGGCAGGCCTTCAGTGGAGAAGCCCTCCCCCGTAAGGGCTTTTATATAGCCCAACGCCAGACGGCGGGGCCTCTTTATAGCGGCGGCACCGCCAGCAAGCGGCAGGCACTCCAGGTGCCCCACCCTCTCAAAAGACCCTAAATCGGCCAGCAGGAACTCCCCACCCCACAGGGTGCCATCCGTGCCATAGCCGGTGCCGTCAAAGGCTACCCCGATGACGGGATCCGTGACGTCATTCTCCACCATACAGCTGGCTATATGGGCATGGTGATGCTGAACGGGTATCGTCCTTATGCCAAGCTCCAAGCCAGCCTGAAGCGCATACTTGGTGGATAGATACTCCGGATGTAAGTCATAGGCTATGGCCTTCGGCTCAATGCGAAACAGCTGCTTATAGAGGTCTATGGTATCCTGGAAGTGTTCCAGGGTTTCCTCATTCTCCATATCTCCTATGTGCTGGCTTAAAAAGGCATGGTCGTCCTTGGTTAGGCAAAAGGTGTTCTTCTCCTCGGCGCCGCAGGCCAGAATCTCTTTGGCCTTGAAGGGCAGGAAGACAGGATACGGGGCATGGCCCCGCGCCCTGCGCAGCGCCCGCGGCTCGCCCTCCTCAACCATATACACGCTATCGTCGTAGCGGGCGTAGATGTCACGGTTGTGCATGAGGAAGTAGTCCGCTATGCCGCCAAGGCGCTTAAGAGCCTCATCGTTATCCTTGGCTATCGGCTCCTCGCTTAAGTTACCGCTGGTCATCACCAGGGGTATGCCACCCTGCTTCATAAGAAGGTGGTGGAGGGGAGTATAGGGCAACATAACGCCCAGATACTTGAGTACGGGCCCCACCCCCTTTGCGATGGCGGAGGCTCCGCGCCGCCACTTAAGCAGCACGATGGGCGCCTGGGGGGATTGTAATAATGCCTCCTCTTCCTGCGATACCTGGCAGTGCTGCCTAACCCCCTCTATGTCCTTTAGCATCACGGCGAAGGGCTTGGCGGGACGACGCTTCCTTGAACGAAGCCGCGCCACCGCCTGGTCACTTGAGGCATCGCAGGCAAGCTGAAAGCCCCCCAACCCCCTCAAGGCCACGATATAGCCCTGCCTAAGGATATCCGCCGCCTTGGCTATAATATCGTCACAAGCAACCACCTGCCCTTTATCATCCACCAACTCCAGGGCAGGGCCGCACACTGGGCATGCATTGGGCTGGGCGTGAAAACGCCTATCCAGAGGGTCTTCATACTCCCACTGACAGCGAGGGCACATCTTAAAACGGCGCATGGTGGTCTTGGGGCGGTCGTAGGGAATATCCTCGATTATAGTGAAGCGCGGTCCGCAGTTGGTGCAATTGGTGAAGGCATAGCCGAAACGGCGGTCAGAGGGATCCATAATCTCGCGGCGGCAGTCATCACAAGTGGCGATATCCGGAGATACGAGCTGGTAAACGCCCTCCTGCGCCTGGCTCTGGCATATGCGGAAGTCAGCGTGGCCCTGGGGTTGGAGGGGAGCGCTTACGACCTCCTTCAAACGAGCCATAGGAGGTGCCTTAGCGCGGAGGTCATCGATAAAGGCCTCCACCGCCCCACCCTCACCCTCAACCTCTATCTCCACGCTACCCGAGGTATTACACACCCATCCTGCCAGGCTATGCGCCCGGGCAAGACGGTAAATAAAGGGCCGAAAGCCCACACCCTGCACCACCCCACGCACGCTTATCTTGGCCGCTTTTAGCTCTTTTACCCGCACAACCACCTATCCCTCCCCAATTTGTCATGTAGTAATCCTCCAACCGATCAGCTGGTAGTCCCTGGGCTGACGGTAATCCTTGAGGACATTAAGCTTGCCCAGCTTCTTAAGCCGCTCGTATATCAGGCACCAGGCGCAATCGCGCTCCGGGTCCAGCTCGCACTTGTCCTCCTTGGCCCCACCACAGGCACCGTTTAAAAGCCCCTTGGTACACCTGATAACAGGGCAGACACCTCCGGTAACAGCCAGCAGGCAGTCGCCGCAGCCACCACACCTCACCTCCATCTTTCCCTGCTCTCTGTCCTCAGCGCCCATAAAGTGGGTGTTCTGGGCAGGGAACACGGGCAGCCCCGGATAAAGCTCCGCCAGGGACTGCACTCCTATGCCGCAGGACAGTGAAAGCACCGCCTTGGCTTTGCCTACGTCCTCCTTAAGGGCGATGTCGGTTACATACTTATCGCACTGCTTGGCCGTGGTGACTACCTTGAACTTAAAGGCCTTATCCATAGCCTTTCCCGCCAGCTCCAGCAGCTGGGCCAATATATCGGCCTCCTTTATGCCCCGCGGAGGCTGGGTGCAGCCATCGCACCCAACGACGAGGATATCCGTATAAGGAGAGATGTTGGTCAGTATCTCATCAATCGACTTCTGCGTGGTTATTATCATCCCTTGCCCTCCTTACCCACCAGCGCCGATATCTTCTCCTTAAAGGTCTCCATCTCGGCGGTAAACTCCTCCGGATAACGAGGGGAGGTGGTGAGGTAGTGAACCCTGTTTTCATAGCCTATCTGGCACAGCTTGTCGTGGAATTTCACCATGGTATGCTGCGTCTTGGCGCTGGCCTTATCCTGTTTGCAGTCGTCCTCGGAGCAGGCGGCGACCATCACGCCATCTATGCCCTTCTGGAAGGCTATAAGCAGGTGATACATATCCAACCGCGAGGCGCAGGGCAGGTCCACATAGCGCACATGCGGAGACTCCTCTTCATCCAGGGCGGGGAAAACGGCCCACTGACAACGGAACACCAGCATCTTAGGGTGCCTCATCTCGCGGGCCATCCCGTCGATGAGTTCCACCATACGGTCACCCTCCCAGTGCTCCATATCCAGTGCCAGGGCGGGGCACATGGCCACACAAAGGCCACAGCCGCGACAGAGGTCAAGGTTAAACTCAGCCGCCTCGGAGCCAACCAGGCTAGCGGCGCCGTAAGGACAGTAATAAACACAATTGCCACAGCTTATACAAAGGTCCCTGTCCACCTTCACCTTCAAGCTGTGGCGCTTTAAAGCTATGGCCTCTTTGCCATAGCCCAACTGCTTCAATACCACGTTTAAGGCCAGTATCTCACGCCCCGTAACGGGGCTGCCTCTCTCATAGCGGCAGTAGCTTTCATCGCAGGCCAAAAGGCATATCTTATTTATGCCCATAAGTATGGCCTTAAGGTAAAGCTCGTCGGGGATACGTCCCACACAGGGAACCAACAGGGGAACGAAGTTCTTAATCCCGAAGAGGTCGGCCACGCCGGCGAAGTCCGGGGCGCTGCCCCGACACATTATAACCAGGTTATCAGTGGCATACTTCTCTTTGGCCTTGGCCAGGTAGGCCAGCAGGGAGTCAAGATCATAATAGATGGTATCTATGGCCCTGGCGGGACAGTTGGCATAGCACAGCCCACACACCTGGCACTTGGTGATATCCAGGACTATACTGCCTTCTTCGTCCCTGGTGATAGCCTCGTAAGGGCAGAGGGTAGAACATATAGAACAGCTACTACAGTAGTCCACGTTCTGCTTAACACCCACCACATTCGGCACGGTCTGCTGTGTCATCTCGCCTCCACCTCCTTACCTTAGTATTGAGGCCCGGGCTTCAGGCCGCCTTGAGAGGGCCCATCCGGGTCACCCTATCTACAAAGCTATTGAGCGAGGTGAGGAACTTGGGCGCATCGGCTGTGGTCCACTCCGCCTTAAGGCGGTCTGGCTCAATCCCCATCTGGCCCAGCAGTTTTTGAAGCAGTAATACGTTGCGCATGGCCTTGTAGTTACCCGTGACAAAGTGACAGTCGCCCAGGGTGTCCCCCATCACCATCACGCCGTCGGCGCCCTTAGCAAAGGCATCTAAAACATAGGTCGGGTCTATCCGTCCTGTGCAGGTGGTGCTTATCACGGTGGGGCGGAAATTGTCCTTCATCTGGACGGCCATCCTCTCCCCCACTCCCGGGGGGCTGCAATAATCGCAACGGAAGATAACAATCCTGGGTTTAAAATCCTTCATAGCGCCTCCTCACGTATTATTTGCCCGATTATATCAGGCATCCTGGACTCCATCTCGCGGCTCAGATCCTCGCCGAATTTCTCATTATCCTTAACCTCTATGGCATATATGCGTATCTCATCGGGCATCTCGTAGCCCAACTGCCGCCCCAGCTCAAAGGCGGTGGCAATATCCATCCCATGGGAGGACATGGAGAAACCTTCGCCGTAATTAATGTCCTCCATACCCAGCTTATATACATCCCCCACCTCACCCCCCTCCGTCTTTATGGAATCTATTATCAGCAGCTTGTCGTAGCCGGGAACGAAGTCCAGCAGCACAACACCTATCTCGCTAGCCTCCTCGGCATCCAGTTCGGGGACCTCCTCGGCAAGCCTGTGAGCCACCTTAATACCCACACTGTCATCGGTAAGTATGGGGTTTCCGATACCCAAAGCTAGTGTTTTCACTATAGACTAAAACCCTCCTCAGCCCTTGTCTTCATCAAAGGAATTAAGGAATATATCAGGCACGTTGGGGACCTGGGAATCCGCCCAGGACTTTAAGCACTGGAAGGAGCAAAAGTAGTAATGGTCAACCACTCCGACATCATACCAATGGGATATCATCAGCCAGCTCTTGAGCACCTTACAGGGAGGCTCACCAGGAGAGCTCTCAGCCTCCCGCCCACAGATATAACAGGAATAGCGCATCCTATGCCCTTCCACTTGCCTCCTCCAGACCGTCTATCTAAAGCCCTAAAGCGGCAGCGCGGCATGTCGCCAAAGGCGACAGTTAAACTGAAAGCACCTCTTTGATCTCTGGTATCTCTGATTTTAGAGTACGCTCTATGACGCTCTTCAGTGTAAGAGTAGCCATAGGACAACTCCCACAGGCACCCGTCAGCTTAACCTTAACCACCCCATCCTTCACATCCACCAACTCCACATTACCACCATCGGCCTGTAGGGCAGGCCTAACTCTATTTAAAACCGACTCTACCTTCTCTTTCGTTGTCTTCCTCCTAATAACAGATTACAGCGCGGCGAGGGCCTTGTCTACCCTTTCCATCATATCATCCTTAATCACGCGGGCCTGGGAGGGACAGACACTTACACAGGCACCGCAGCGTTTACACTGGTTCAAGTCTATTATGGACACTATACTATCGTCGTCGTTCTTCTTGAGCTGGGCGGCGTTATAGGGACACACAGTGACACATATTCCGCAACCGGAGCACATCTCTTCTATAACCTCGATATCAGGTATATCGTCTCTAAGCCCCATCTCCACACAGCCCTTACAGGTCAGGCACGGCCCGCAGCAGAGGCACCTTCGCGCCTCGCGGAGGACATCCTCAAGAGGGGAGTCTTCCTCAAAGGGGCTGAAGTCCTTCACCCTCTTCTTGGCCTTCACCCATTTCAGCTCAGGCTGAGCCTTGTATATTCCACCCTCGGGTATGGGTGCCTTCTCGGTCTCTCTTTCACGATCAGCGGCAAGGTCCTTACCCTGGATATAGCGGTCTATGGACTCCGCCACCGCAGCGCCGTCGCGCATCGCCTCGGAGGCGAAGCCTATGCGACGGGCATCGCCGCCGACGAATAAGCCCTTCTGGACATTGCTCATCAGGGTAACGTTGTCCAAATCCAGCCTGCCGTCCTTATTCAAAAGGCCCAAGCTCTGATATAAAGGTCTCTCCGGGCCCTGCCCGATGGTGACCAGAAGCACGTCTCCCTTTACGGTCTCCACATCCTCGGTATTGAACTGGGGATTGAAGCGGTCCTCGTCATCAAACACGGCGGTGCACTTAGGACACTTTATGGCCTTAAACTTACCACCCTTGCTTATGACCTCAGCCACGCCGCGGGAGTAGATGATTTTTATCCCCTCCTCCTCAGCGCCCTCAATCTCCTCCACATCTGCGGGGATACCGCCCTTAACGGCCTTATCCGGGCCCTCCAGACAGAGGACGGTAACCTTCTTGGCATTGAGCCTGCGCGCGGTGCGCGCCGCATCAAAGGCGACATTGCCGCCGCCGATTACCAGCACCTTCTTGCCCTTGTAGAGTTTAGGGTCTACCAAGCCCTGATTGGCCTCGTAGAGGAGGTTCAAGCCCATGGACACCCCTTCCACATCCGTGCCGGAAACCATCTCACGCCCGAAGGTGAGGGGACGGGGAACGGGAGTGCCGGAGGCCACGAATACGGCCTTGTAGCCCTCCTTCTTAAGCGCGTCAAGGCCCTTGCCATCTTCTCCTATACCGACGCCAAGCCTGGCCTCGACATGGGCTATTCTGAGCAGGTTATGTATAACGGTATCCATAAGCTCGCGGGGCAGGCGATAGAGGGGTATATAACGCAACGCGCCCCCGAGCTCCTGCTTCTTCTCGAAGATAGTTGGCTTGTAGCCCCGCTTGGCCAACTCATAGGCACACATCAGGCCTCCGGGGCCACCACCGATTATGGCCACCTTGTCCTTTGTAGGCGCAGGCATGGCGGGCGCGGACGGGAGGTATCTATCCACATAGGCCTTGGCCACCGGCCGCATGATCATGCGGCGTCTGACCGCACCTGTCTGGTCCTTATAGTTACACTCCGTCTCGCATAGACCGCAGACATAGGCACACAGCAACGGGAACAGCGGGCTCTGCTCATATACCTCTTTGCCTATCTCCAACATCCCCGCCTCAGCCACCTTGGGATCGGGAGACAAAAGAGCAACCCGTATGTGATTACGCTGTATGCTTATATCCAGAGGGCACTTCCCCTGACATGGCGCCTGGTATATCTTCCCACTGGACTCGTCCAGCACCTCCTCGACAGCGGACATATGCTTGGCCATTATTATACCCCTCCTATTATCCTGTTATAGCATATAAGCCCCGGCGTTACCCCCTCATAATGGTCTTCATGAGATCGCCGTCTGCATCATAGACCTTAATCTCGAAGGGCGTCCTGCCCGGCAGCGAGTGAGTGGCGCAAGCATGACAGGGATCATAGGCACGGAATGCCATCTCTATCATATTCAGAAGGCCGTCATTGACCTCTCCGTTCTTAATCAACGACTGGGCCGCCTTGTTGATAGACATATTCATGGGGGCCGCATTGTTGCCCGTAGCCACAATCAAGTTGACCTTGGTGAGCATACCTCTATCATCGCTCTGATAGTGATGGAACAGGGTGCCTCTGGGAGCCTCCACAACACCCACCCCCTCCTTAGGGGTCTGGGTGGGTAGGGTAACGATATCAGGTGAGGTAATCTCCGGGTCCTGAGCCAGCTTCACCACCGTCTCCGCCGCCTGCATAGCCTCCACCAAACGCGCCCAATGGAAGGCCAGGGTGTTGTGCACCGGCTTGCCACCCAGCACGTCGTACATCTTCTCGTATTCCGCCTGGGCCAACGGTGTGGCCATGCCATCGCTAACATTTAGCCGAGCCAGCGGGGCAACGCGGTATATGCCACTGTCCTCACCATCAACGAAGCCCTTCCAGCCTACTTTCTTGAGGTAAGGGAACTTCACATAGCTCCACGGCTCCACATGCTCAGAAACGTGGTTCAGGTAATCCTGAGGCTTGAACTTGGCAAACTCCTTGCCATTGGGGTCAACCACCCTTATCATGCCGTCATAGAAGTTGACCTTGTTGTCCTTATCCACCAAGCCCATATAATAGGTGCGGTGCTTGTAGATATCGCCTACGATGATGTCCACGTAATCCTTGTTCTTCAACACGACGTCGTCAAAGAGCTGGAGAGCTACCTTACAAAATTCCACGCCGTACTCGCCGGCCTCTATTATCTGCTTGCGTTCATCCTCGGTTATACCCTTAGATACGCCGCCAGGAAGCCCAGCGGTGGGCATGACCGGCTTGCCGCCGATTATGCGCAGCACCTGTCTCAGCCGCTTGCGCATCTCGATTACCTTGCCACCAACCTCAAGCCCCACCTTGCCGATAACGCCCAACACGTTCCTCTCCGCCTTGGGTGCTGTGGGCCCAACGACGAAATCGGGGCCGCCCAAGAAGACGAAGTGTAAGATATGGTCCTCGGCGGTGAAGGCATTGTACATCAGCTCTCTTATCTTCTTAGCAGCGGGCGGTGGGTCAACCTTAAACAGGTCGTCCAGCGCCTTGGTTGCCGCCATATGATGGGCGGTGGGACACACGCCGCATATCATGGTGGTGATGCGGGGCATCTCCTCAGCACACCTGCCCTCAGCGAAGGTCTCAAAGCCACGCAGTTCCGGAACCTGGAGGACAGCCCTATCGCAGTTGCCCTTATCATCCAGGAAAACCTCTATCTTACCGTGGCCTTCCAGCCTAGTTATGGGATCAATAGTTATCTTTTTCATCACAACCTCCTATTTCACCGCCATTCGCTTTCTTCTAAGTAGGGACGAGGCCAGGCTGAATCTGTAGAAGGTCCCCGCGGGGTCTTCAATGCTACCGATGAGTTTAGCCACGTCCTCGTCACTCATCTGGTCTTCATCCTCAATACCCAGTATGGAGGATATCATAGACAGCGCCTTGGCCCCTTGGTCCTGAACTTCCAGGGTGGGACCGTAGCAGCCACGACAGGCCTGGTTGGCCCTGATGCAGGTCTCGCCACAGCCGGAGCGGGTGGCGGGGCCCATGCATATCATGCCCTGGAGCAAGAAGCACTTCTCCGGGTCTATCTTTAGCTCCCAAGGCCGCTTTATCTCCGTCATGGATATCTTCTCTGGCTTGGTGTCCTTCCTGGGACAGGTATCGCACAGGGCCTTGTTGGGCGCTATCACGGAGCCCTTCTCCGGCAGCTTGCCCTCCAGTATAGCCTCTATCGCGTTCCACACCCACTCGGGGTTCGGCGGACAGCCAGGGAGATAATAATCCACAGGGATAGTCTGATCCAGCGTCTGAACGGTATCATAGAACTCGGGAAGGGTCAGCTCACCCCCCTCCACGCTCGTATTATGCTGGGGGACGACATCATCCGGGTTAACCGTGCTGGGACTCTGCAGATATGCACGCTTGAATATCTCTTCTTTGTTCCAGAAATTGCCCAGCCCGGGGATCCCGCCCAGATGGGCACAGGCACCAAAGGCTACCACCAGCTGCGACTTCCGCCGCAACAGCTTCACCATCTCCTCCTGCTCTTCCAACCTAACCGAGCCGTTTATGAAACTGACGGTTATCTCGCCATCATCAAGAGCTTCTATATCGCTCCTCTTGAAGTCCAGCGCCACCGGCCACATCATAAACTCCACCGCGTCCGCCACCGCGAGGATCTTCTCATTAAGATCCACCACTGTCTCCTCACAACCACCACACGAAGCGCACCAGTACAATGCTACCTTAGGCTTAGCCATTCTTCCTCCCTTTCATTGCTAAACGCCTCCAGTTGATTAATTACATCCGACCTGTTGTTCAATGCTGCCCAAAGAGTCAACCGCTACCGGCGAATTAAAAAACGGGGGTAAAATAGTCACGAAGATGCCCTTGCGGGGTTACTCCTATAAAGCAACTCTGAAGTAACATTCCGATATAGCTTAACATACCTAGGCATAGCATTACAAGTAGCTTAAAGCCCTAAATTAACAGGTCGGAGCTACCCTCTATCAATAATAATTCCTATTACTAATATAGGATATCCCGCATCCCTTGTCAAACATTATTTAAGGGGAAACCAGCCTTCCTGAAGTGGTTACTCGTCCTGGCGCCAGTTCTGCATCAGTTCCTTGACGCGCTTGGCGAGCTCCGGGTCTTCCTTGAGGCGTTTAATAAAGATGGGGCAGCCCTCCACTATGGAGTTCTGAGCAGAAATTGCCATGCTGGCAAACAGGTTCTGCATACCCTCGTCGGTAGAAGGCGGTAACCCCATGGCGCTCCCCTGCTGCTCTAATTGACGACGGATATCCTCGGCGGTAAACCTCATCGGGGATACGCAAGACTTATACCACGGGCAGTCCTTACATTGGGCTACGGCGTGGGCTTCATCCAGTATATCGCTCATGGGAAATCTCCTTACTATTCAAGAGGGGTGTCCCCCGGCATAATCTCGTTAAGCGCCGACTCCAACTGCTCCGCGCTGGCAAAGGCGCCTATCTTCCTGGCCCTGACAACGCCGTCTCCGTCTATGAAGAAGGTGGTGGGGAAGAACTGGACATCGTATACCTGCATCAATGAACCGCGGACATCCAATAGAACGGGTATTGAAAGATCGTACCTCGCCAGATAGGCCTCAACCTTCTCCTTGCTCTCCCCTACATTAACCGCCAGCAGCATGAGACCCTCATCGGAGTGCCCCTCGTAGGCGGCTTCCAGCATCGGCATCTCATATAGACAAGGGCCGCACCAGGTAGCCCAGAAGTTCAATAGCACCGGCCTGCCACTGAATTCGCTAAGGGTCACGGGATTACCATCAAGGGCCGGGAGTTGGAAGTCAGGGGCTGTTTGCCCCACAACGGAGCCCTGCGGCGCCTGGGCTTCAGGCTCCTGGGAAGAGGGCGGTGCGGAAGCGCATCCCCCCACCACTAAAAGCGTACCTAAAATCACTGCCAATAGAATCTTATGATTTCTCATGGAACAAACCTAATTTTACCACTACGCCGCGGCTAAAGCCAACTCAGTCGATTGTTGAACAGCAGTATACCCAACACCACCAGCAACACGCCACTGGCCAGGTAAAGCGCTCTGGCATGACGTTGTATGTGGGCTAGCGCCGGCTTAACGACGTCGAAAGCGGCGCCCATGACCAGGAAGGGCACCCCCAAACCCAGGGAGTATACCGCCAGCAGGCCGGCGCCGCGCCATGCCGTCTCGGAGGCGAAGGCCAGCATCAAGATGCCTCCTAATATATAAGAAGCGCAGGACATAGCCACCATAGAGAATATCACCCCTATGACAAAGGAACGCGCATAGCCGGTGGCTCTGACCTGGGAAGGGGATAGCCGCTGCTGAAAAGCCAGATGGGGAAATCTTTGCCCCGCCAACAGAAGAGAGCCGAACACGATGAGCATTATGGCGGCTATCCTGTGCAAGATGAACACATCCACCTGTACGGCCAGGCCAGTAAGGCCCGCCCCGGCCCCCATAGCGACGAACACAGCGGTAAATCCAGACACAAAGACAGCGGAGTGGAGCAGGATATTTACCCGGGGCTTAGCCTGCCCGGCATCCAGCACATCCGGCCCTGCCAGAATGGCGATGTACACCGGCGCCAAAGGCAACACGCATGGGGAGGCAAAAGACAAGAGCCCTCCCACGAAGGCCGCGGTCGTGGTTATATCTTCCATCTAATCAAGCAGCGCACAGAGGCGTTACTTCACAGAAGGGTGTCAAGTTTGGGCTTGAGGGCCTGCTCGGACACAGCGCCGACGACGGTATCCACCACCTGCCCCCCTTTGAAGAACATCAGGGTGGGTATAGACATCACTTGATACTTGGCCGCCGTCTGCGGGTTATCATCCACGTTCACCTTGCAGAACTTAACCTTGCCCTCGTATCTACCCTCCAGGCTCTCAATAACCGGCGCCACCATGCGGCAGGGGCCGCACCATGGTGCCCACAGGTCCACCAGCACGGGGGTATCGGCCCTTAGAACCTCATTGTCAAAGGTCTGGTCAGAAATCTCTACTACCATAAATCCTTATGCCCTCCAGACTTGGCTATCGGCCTTAATAGTAAACCTTAACCACGTAAGCCGTCAAGATGTCAAAACATCTATTTGACCCCGCCCATGAGAATGGTTAAACTAATACTTAGAAGGGGACGGAAGATGCCATTATACGAATACGTCTGCCCGGAATGTGGGCACAAGTTTGAAATGCTTAAAAGCTTAAGCCGCAGGGACGAGGATACTGCCTGCCCCAAGTGCAGTCATAGCGCCGAACGGGTGCTTTCTACCTTCGCCTGCTTCTCTAAGGGCAAAAGCGGTATCTCCAACTCCATCGGCGGAAGCTCGTGCTCAAGCTGCGGCGGCAACACGTGCTCAAGCTGCGGACCATAAAGTCACACAGAGCCTCCTTATAGAGCCGTTAAAGTAGCGGACGAGGTGAAGCCTGGGGCCCTGGAGTTGCTTATCCCCGCTCTTACTCCATAGTTCGTCGTACCTGGAGTGGAGGTCATGTCCCTGATGCATGTACTCGGCAGTCCTGCCTCACAGGTACACAGGTAGGCATACCTTTCGCGGTCAGACATCGCCAACCACTTCAAGCGGAAAAGCGCCCTCTTGATAGTCCCATTGTCTATAATCACTATAGTCATGGCAATCACCCCGCTACGAGATACTCCAGGGTCTCGGTGAGGCTGTCGAACTCCCTCATGCCGCGCATATAGCCGCCGGCGCCGTAGGACGCCCCCACCCACACCAGGCCGCCCGAACCGTAACCATAAGCGGCGTCGCGATGCTCCCGGCGCACGCAGCCCAACACCCTACCGCTGGGGTTGCGCCTCAACTGCCAGCACCCCCGTCCCATCGCCCCGTCGCGGCTCAGCTTTACCTTTACGCCATGTATACGCATCGTTCTCACCTCCCCCCTACAACTAAGCTCTACTTTATTAATAACACAGCGGGGTAACGATAACGGTAACGGGTACAACAATGAGGTACCAAAAGGGTTGCTTGAGGGTAACAACAGCACATTTCAGCTAGATGCAGCCGAGGGGAAACTAGTGTAAACCGACTATCGGAAATGGATGCGCTTTAACGCCCCAGAGACGTCAACGGCTCCCTTTATTATCCCTTCGCTCCGCCCGCCGCGTATACCACCACCCCACCCCCATAAGGGCTACAGCGTCAATAAAATCTGCCCTGTTCTTATCATGTGCCATTAGTCGCCGCTTAAACTCAAGGCATCTCAATGCTCTTGGGTGATGTTCTTAGCTAACCCCTTTAAAATAGTGAGGATACCGACGATAGCCCGCTGGACGTCAACCGACTCCTGCAAAAGCATCCTAGCTACATAGGGGTCCAGTCTTCCAGCAGTATAGGTGGGGTTTTGCTCACTCAACGATGGGGCTTGAGTTGACAGATAGCCAGCCAGGGCAAAAAGCTCGTTCTCCTCAAAACCCAACGGCGCGGCTATCTTGCGCAACACATGAGCCGATGGGAAGCGCTCACCCCTCTCTATGCGTCCCAGATGCGAGGCAGAGACCCCGGCCCTATCGGCCAACATCTGAAGCGTCAGCGACATCATCAGCCGCTGCTGCTTCACTATTTCACCTAAACCGGTGCGGTTCTTATCCTGTTTCATGGCATCACCCCGCTACGAGATACTCCAGGGTCTCGGTGAGGCTGTCGAACTCCCCCATGCCACGTATATAGCCGCCGGCGCCGTAGGACGCCCCCACCCACACCAGGCCGCCCGAACCGTAACCATAAGCGGCGTCGCGATGCTCCCGGCGCACGCAGCCCAACACCCTACCGCCGGGGTTGCGCCTCAACTGCCAGCACCCCCGTCCCATCGCCCCATCGCGGCTCAGCTTTACCTTCACGCCATGTATACACATCGTTCTCACCTCCCCCCTACAACTAAGCTCTACTTTATTAATAGCACAGCAAGGTAACGATAACGGTAACGGGTATAACAATGAGGTAACAAAAGGGTTGCTTGAGGGTAGCAACAGCACATTTCAGCTAGATGCGGCCGAGGGAAAACCAGTGTCAACCGACTATCGGGAATGGATACGCTTTAACGCCCCAGAGACGTCAACGGCTCCCTTTATTATCCCTTCGCTCCGCCCGCCGCGTATACCACCACCCCACCCCCATAAGAGCGCCCGAAACCCCCGCCACCACACCACCCATAAGGGCAACGGCGTCATACCAGAACGGCTCCGGGAAGAGCATAATAAGGTAGTCCTTAGTGGGGTCCAGAAGCCAGAGGTCATTAGTGAAGGCGATCTCGTGGAAGCGGACGAACATGCCCTGGAAGTTCCCCACCATGGACCCCACCCCCATTACCAGGAGGATCCCCAGGGCAACGGCGCCGCCAGAGAACAGGTCACCGGCCAGACTGCGCCGCCTGCGGGAGAGCATTATGCCGGCATATACGCCCACATAGGCACCCGTGCCGATGAGCAGCATGTAGTCCATCCGCACCAACTGCTTGACGTCCTTGAGGTGATCCATCTCACGCTGGTTGAACAGCGTAAACTCCTCGCCATCGCGGGAAACGGTTACGTCTATGAACTCGACGTCTGAGTTGAAGTAATCCATAAGGCCACGCGCCGCCTTGTCCAACTCGGCGGCGGCGAGACCAGTGGTGCGGCTTACATCGTATTTCTGGAAGCCGCTCCTATAGAGCCACAGGCTGTTGAACTCCCAGGCGATGGTGGCGGAGAACGCCACCGCCACCAGGGCGGCGACGAATGCCGCCCTGGCCGCCAACATGAGGGCACGCCTTGCATCCATTGGCAAAGATTTTAACCCTTAACGGCGCAAAATAACAGCCCCTCCCCACCCCGAAGGACGATGCCGCCCCCACACCCCCTATGCTATAATGGACTATCTTCCAAAAGGGGGCGCCGACGTGTTTACCCACCTCCATGTCCACACAGAATACAGCCTGCTGGACGGCATGTGCCACATACATAAGCTTGTCGCCCGAGCCAAGGAACTGGGCATGGACAGCCTGGCCATAACCGACCATGGCAAACTGTATGGCGCCATACAGTTCTATCAGGCCGCCGTAGCAGCGGGCATAAAGCCCATAATCGGCTGTGAGACCTACATAACCCCCAATAAAATGGGAGAGCGCAAGGCCGGCGATAAGACCAGCTATCACCTGGTACTGCTGGCGCGGGATAACACCGGCTACCAGAACCTGCTCCAGCTTATAACCAAGGCTCACCTGGACGGCTTTTACTACAAACCTAGAGTGGATAGGGACCTGCTCCAAAAGCACCATCAGGGCCTCATCGCTCTCTCCGCCTGCATAAGCGGCGAGATTCCACGCCTGGTGCTGGCAGGGCAGATGGAGGAGGCCAAAGAGAAGGCACTTTGGTACCGCGATACCTTCGGCGAGTTCTACCTGGAGATACAGCGCCACCCCACTATGGAGCAGGAAAAGGTGAACCAGGCGCTTATAGACATCGGCAAGGAGCTTAACATACCCCTGGTGGCCACCAACGACGTTCATTATGTCAACAAAGAGGACGCCGTCACCCACGACCTGCTGATGTGTGTGGGCACCAACACCACCATCCATGACGAAAAGCGCATGAAGATGCCGGGGGAGTTCTTCTACCTGAAGAGCCCCGACGAGATGAAGGAGATGTATCAGGACATACCCCAGGCCATAGAGAACACCGAGCGCATCGCCGAGATGTGCAACCTAAAGCTGGAATTCGGCCGCTTACACCTTCCTGAGATAGACCTCCCCCAGGGCAAGACCGCCCAAGAGTACCTGACGGACCTGTGCCAGAAAGGCATGCGCCGCTACTACCCCCACCCCACCGAGGAAATACAGAACCGCCTCCACTACGAGCTGGACGTCATAGAGAAAACCCAATTCGCCAACTACTTCCTGGTGGTGTGGGACATCATCACCTTCGTTAGGGAAAAGGGCATATTGTTCGGGGTCAGGGGCAGCGCCGCCGCTAGCATTGTGCTGCACTGCCTAGGCATCACCAGCATAGAGCCGATTGAGCACAAACTGGTCTTCGAGCGCTTCCTCAACGTGGAGCGCAAGGAGATGCCCGATATAGACCTGGACTTCGCCGACGAGCGCCGCGACGAGGTTATCGACTACGTTTCCCGCAGATACGGGCAGGACCACGTGGCCCAGATTATAACCTTCGGCACCCTAGGGGCCAAGGCTGCCATCAGAGACGTAGGGCGGGCACTGGCCATGCCCTACAGCGACGTGGACCGCGTCGCCAGGCTGGTGCCATTCGCCCCGGGGATGACGCTGGAGAGGGGTCTCCAGGAGAACACCGAGTTTTATCAGATATACAAGGACGACGAGATAGTGAGCACCCTCGTAGAAACCGCCCAGAAGGTGGAGGGCATCGTGCGCCATGCCAGCACCCACGCCGCCGGCGTGGTCATAGCCAAGGATCCTCTCACCAAACACGTTCCTCTGCAAAGGGTAAGCAAGGGCAACACCCCAGACGCTGTTATGACCCAGTTCGCCATGGAGGACGTGGCCCGAATAGGGCTCTTAAAGATGGACTTCCTGGGGCTGGCCAATCTGAGCATACTGGATAGGGCAATAGGGCTAATAAAGGCCAACCGCGGTGTGGATATAGACCTGGACAACATACCTATGGACGATAAAGCCACCTTCGAGCTGCTATCCTCGGGGGAGACGGCAGGCGTGTTCCAGCTGGAGGGCGCGGGCATGCGCCGATATATCAAGGAGCTGAAGCCCAGCACCTTCGGCGAGATAGCCGCTATGATAGCCTTATACCGCCCCGGCCCCATGGAGCACATACCCACCTTCATCAAGGCCAAGCACGGCGAGGCCCCCATACGCTACCCCCACCCCATCCTGGAGGATATACTCAAGGACACCTACGGCGTAATCGTATACCAGGAACAGGTGCTATTCATCGTGCAGACCCTGGCCGGATACAGCCTGGGGCAGGCCGATATCTTCCGCAAGGCAATGGGCAAGAAGATAGCCGGCGTGATGAAGAAGGAGAAGCGCAACTTCATGGAGGGCGCCAAGGAGAAGGGCTACTCCGACGAGGTCGCCGATGAAGTCTTCGCCCTTATAGAACCCTTCGCCGGATATGCCTTCAACAAGGCGCATGCCACCAGCTACGCCCTCATCGCCTACCAAACCGCCTACTTGAAGGCCAACTACCCCACCGAATACATCACAGCCCTGCTCATCACCCAGGCCGACCAACATGAGAAGGTGGCCAACGCCGTCGCCGAGTGCCGCCGCCTGAAGATAGCCGTAGAACCGCCGGATATAAACCGCAGCCAGGCCACGTTCTCCATAGAGAAGGACGGTGATGAACGCCCAGTCATACGCTTCGGGCTGGCTGTTGTGAAGAATGTAGGTGCCTCTGCGATAGAGCCGGTCATAGCCGAGCGTGACAAGGGGGGGCAATACAAGTCAGTGGAGGACCTGTGCCGCCGCGCCAACCTTGGCGGCATCAACAAGCGTGTGATGGAGTCGCTCATCAAGGCGGGAGCGCTAGACTCCCTGGCGGAGCGCAGCGTACTGCTCCAGAATACGGACCGCATAATGGCCCTGGCCCAGCGCGAGCGTAAGCTAAAGGAGACAGGACAGTCCACCATGTTCGACCTGTGGGGGGCGCAGACAACGGCGCCTCTGCCCAGCCTGGAGATGGAAGGAGAAGCCATACCGCTTAAGGACCTGCTCTCCTGGGAGAAGGAGCTAACCGGCGTATACCTCTCCGAGCACCCCTTCAGCGCCTTCGCTGCCAAGGTAAGCTCAACGGACGTGATGCTCTGCGGCCAAATAGACGCCGAGATGGTGGGGCAAACGATAGTGGTTGCCGGAATGGTGGCCTCGGTGCGCCACCTATCCACACGCGACCACAGACCCTTCGCCAGCGCCGTGCTGGAAGATCTGGACGGCAGGATAGATATAATGGTCTGGCCCAAAGTATACGCCGATACCAGGGACCTTTGGGAAGAGGGCAACATATTGCTAGTAGGAGGAAAGGTTAAATTGAAAGAGGACAGGGTACAGCTGGGCTGTGACAACGTGCGGCCCTACGCCGAGGCCGCCACCATGGAGGAGAAGAAGAGAACCGCCCCCAGCCCCACCCCTCAGGCGGCGCCCACCAAGGCGGAAGAGGTGAAGGAGAAGCACCGCCTGATACTGACCCTTATACAAAGCGGTGAAAAGGCAACCGACATAGCCTACCTGCACCATATAGTAGACACCCTAAAAGACTATCCGGGCCAAGATGAAGTAAATTTAAATGTAGACAGCGACGGCAAGATAATAAAACTCAAGATGGCCAATCTCAATGCTCACTACTGCCCTGAGCTGCATCACCTGCTCAAGGAACTGGTGGGAAAGGAGGGCATACGAGTGGAGAAGGCCCTTTGAAACTGCTATCAAGGAGAAGAGCATGACGACCAAGAATTCCGTGGCAGGACATAGGAAAAGGCTAAAGGAGAGGTTCCTTAAAAGCGGGCTCGTCGGCTTTCATGACTATGAGATAGTAGAGTTGCTCCTGATAATGGGCACACCTCGGCGTGACTGTAAGCAGTATGCCAAGCAGCTTATAGAACGCTTCCACAGCCTGCGCGGCGTCCTGGATGCCAGCACCGAGGAACTGGAGAGCGTACACGGCATCGGGCCGCACAACGCCATCTGCATAAAGCTGGTGCATGAGGTAGCGCGGAAGTTCCTAAAGGGGAAGGCTCTGGACAAGCCAGTCTGCGCCTCCGCGCCCGAGGTGTTCGACTACCTGTATCACTCCATGCGAGACCGGAAGAAAGAGCTCTTTAAGGTGCTTTACCTGGACAGCCAGAACCGCATACTGGAGATAGTGGACCTGTTTGAGGGCACGGTGAACGCCAGCGCCGTCCACCCCCGCGAGGTAATGGAGGGAGCACTCAACCACAACGCGGTATCAATCATCTTCGCTCACAACCACCCATCGGGAAACCCCAAGCCCAGCAATAACGACAAGGAGGCCACCAAAGACCTGGTCTACGCAGGGCATATTATGAACATCAAGGTGCTGGACCACATTATCATCGGGGACAACAACTACTTTAGCTTCGCCGCCGCAGATCTTATAGATGATTACGACAGCGACTTCCTGAACATTAAACTGAAAGCTATCGCGGGGAAACTCCGCGCCGGCCACCCCAAGTCCATGCGCAAGCGCTGACACCCTCCAAACCTAGAAGCCGTTCCTTCATATCCACCCCCCACCGGAACCCTCCCAGACCACCGTCGCGCATCAAAACCCGGTGACAGGGAATTATGACAGGCAAAGGGTTGGCGGCTAGCGCCCACCCCACCACTCGCGCCGCTCCAGGCACGCCAATTCTCGCCGCTACCCAACCATAGCTCCGCACCTCGCCATAGGGTATTGTGCGCACCACCCCCCACACCCGGCGGCTGAAATCCTCCACGCCATCAATATCAACGACGTCGGGGAAGTTGACCTTCTCCATGCCGAAATAGGATTGTAAACGCTCTATAAGGTCACCGAAGCGCGACGGCGCATCTGAAGCGTCTGGAGTATCGAGGGCATCACGCGCCTCCTCCTCCGAGCACCGAGGCAGGACGAGCCTGATAAGTCCTACGGAAGAGGCAGATAATCCCACCCAACCCAGAGCGGTGCGGAAAACGGCGCATGCTAAAACCGCGTCCATTCGCCCTTTTAAGAAAGGCTCAACTCTTCTGAGTCCTGATCAACCCGTAGTCGCCCTCCCGCCTGCGGTAGAGAAGGTTGTAGTTGCCCTCACCGGAATCCAGAAAGAGGAAGAAATCGTGTCCCAGGAGCTCCATCTGCTCTACGGCCTCTTCCAAGGACATTGGTTTGATATTAAACTGCTTCTCTTTTACCACCTTAGCGGCAGGCTCCTGCTCCACGGTCTCCTCACTGGCCATCTCCCTTACGGAAGCGCCTCCCTTGCCCCTTTTATACAGCTTGCCCTTATAGCGTTTGACCTGGCGGTCCATGACTTCCACCACTTTATCCACCGCCGTGGAGAGTGTCTCACCCCTCTCCTGCCCCCGCATTAGCGTGCCGTTATGCTCCACTGTCACCTGCACCACGAAGCGCTGTCCGCGCGACCTGGTGGCCTCCTCGGCAACCTCCACCTTAGCCCTAGCCCCTGTTATACGGTTCAGGTGACGGCCCAGTTTTTCAAACTTTTGCTCTATGTACTCCCGTGCCCGCGGAGTTATCTCCATATGCCTGCCCGATATATTTAGCTCCATCTTTTCACTCCATAGGTCGTTATTATATATCCCTGGCCAGGGTTAACCCCCATACCGAAGCGGCGCCCCCGGCTTTAAGAGCAACGACGCAGGAGTTAAGTGTAGCGCCAGAGGTGGCTACATCATCAACTACAATCACCCGTCTGCCCCTAATCTCATCGCCGTAAGCGGCGAAGGCGCCGTCCACGTTCTCCCCCCTCTCTTTCACCCCTGCGCTCCTCGCCTGAGGAGAGGAATACCTAGTGCGGGACAGAACGCCCGACATCATATTTAGCCCCGTAAGCCCGGCAAGCTCTTCAACAAGAAGCGCCGATTGGTTGTAACCACGCTCCCTTAGGCGCCTGGGGTGCAGTGGCACCGGCACCAGCACGTCTCCCCACACGCCTCCTCCAGCCAGATATTCGCTCAGAAGGCCGGCAAGGGTCGGGGCCAGTGCCCTCAGATTGTTGTATTTAAGCTCGTGTATGGCCTGCCGTATAACACCCTCATAGCGGAACGGGGAACGGATACCATCTACGGCCGCCTTCCATGAGGAGCAGGAGGAGCAACGCCCTCCGTCACTCGTAGGGCTGCCACACAAAGGACAAATAGGCGGGATTATCGGCTTAAGCAAGGCAAGGCAGGAGGAACAGATAAAAGCCCCCTCCCGACCACAACCGACACACATTCGGGGGAAGAGGAAATCCAGTGCAATCCCTTTGAGTCCGATCGCTTTCGGCAACAAATGCCCCACCCCGTTCAAGGGTTTTAGCAAGATGCTTTAGGCACTTAATGGGAGCGATTGCTATGCAGCGAACCGCTCATTATAGGCTCGTTTATATATACATCACCGTTCCTGATCTTGAGGTTAAAACCGCAATCAGGATTGGTGCATACCCATGCTTTGTACTGAATAGCCGCGCCTTGGCTGCCGAAGTCCGATAAAGGCACCAGGTCACCGCTACTACATTTTTGACACTTGGGGAAAGAGTTGCTTTCCATTCAGTCCACCTCCCAGCCGACTTAGATACACTAGAGTATACAACAGCCCCCGACCCGTTGACAAGGGTTTCCTTAAAGCGCCACGGAGCCGATTCGGGTGTGTATAGCACCCTCCCTGGTAAGCTCACTCCGCATCAGACTAACGGAGCCGACGTCTATACGGGAGTGAGCCTGAAAGGTCGTCTCAGTAGCCAGGCGTCCAATTATCTGCCTCTGGTCAGGGGTCGCCTGACGGCGCATGCGCGCCAGCGTCAGGTGCGGCGAGAAGCGGCGTCTCTCCAAGGGGAAATCCAAGGCTTCAAGGCGCTTGTCCAGGCAGCCCTGAAGAGCGACCAGGCTTTCTGTGTCACCCCGCACCCCCACCCACACAACCTGCGGGCTCGTGAGATTGGGAAACACCCCCAGCCCCCCCACTCCCAACCGGAAGGGAGCTATACCATCAGCGGCGGCCTCTATGGCAGCCAGGATATCCGGCGTGCTTTCGGGGGAGATATCACCCAGAAACTTTAGGGTGATGTGAATATCCTCCGCAACCACCCACTTCACACCACCGCTGGCCCCTGCTTTCAGGCAAGACTCAAGCTCGGCAAGCTCTGCCTTGAGACTATCAGGAAGCTCCACGGCGATGAAGGCCCGCACCCGCCCCCCTCAGACCCCGCCGGCCAAGCCCAGGAGCCTCGCGGCGTTTCCTCCCAGGACAAGGGCCTCGGTCTCTTTGCCAAGCGAAAGGGCCCCTATCTCCTTCAGGGGACGGCTCTGGCGCATAAGGGGAAAATCACTGCCGAAAAGTATCCTGTCAGCGCCGACTATGTCCGCCGCGCGCCAATATATATCGGGGGTATAGAGGTAAGGCGATGCCGCAGTATCATAATACACGTCTTTTAAGGCATGCTTCACCTCAGGCATGAAGGCGTAGAAGGGCATTCCCCCACCCCAGTGCGCCAGCACTATGGGAACACCAGGGTAGCCGGAAATAAGGGGGTAAAGCAGTTCCGGTGTGACGGTACCCTTGCCCGGATACTGATGCCCCACCGGCTCCGAGGAGTGGAACAGAACTATGAGGCCACTTTTACTAACCACCTCCATAACGGGGGCCCAGATATCCCTTTCGCCGCCAAGATCACCAAGCTGCACATCCGGCCTAAGCTCGCCGACGCCTTTGATGCCCCCTTTTACACAGCGCTCTATCTCAGCCGCGGCGGCTTCGCCGCATTTCGGTTGAACGGTGCAGAAGCCCACCAGACGATCGGGATAGCGGGCCACGGACTCCATTATGTAGTCATTGGTCTCCACGCAGAGTTCGTGGGTTGTCCAGCCGATATTGAGCGCCACGGACATATCCACCCCGTCCTTGTCCATGGCGGCCACCAACTCATCGGCGGTGGCCAACTCAGCACGCTCATCGGAATATAGGGCAGCGAAGCATGGATCGCTTGCAACATACTTGGCACGATCCCGCTTCACATGGGGCGGGAACACGTGGGTATGAAAGTCAATAACCATTTAATTTTAAGCCGCGGGAGCGCTTACGCTGCGGGGAGACTTACTCTGCAGCCCCTTCAGCCTTGGCGCCCTCCTCAGTAACGGCCTCGCCCTCAGCGCCCTCAACGGCTTCTTCCTCAACCGCAACCCCCTCTTCCTTGGCCATCCTGATCTCTGACACCTTAACTATAAGCTGCTCGGCGGGAGTATGGATGACAACGTCGTCGCCGAGGTCTATATCGCTCACATGAACCGCCTGGTCCAACTCCTCAAGCTGGCTCAGGTCAACCTCAACCTGGGGCGGCAGCTTATCGGGCAAACACTCCACACTCATGGCACTGAGATCCTGGTTCAGTATGCGTCCCTTAAGGCGCAGCGCGGGGGACTCGCCCACCAGAACGACGGGGATATCCGCCTTTATCTTTTCCTTCATCTTTATCTGATAGAAGTCCACATGCAGGATGCCCCCATTGATGAAGTCCCTCTGGACCTCGCGGATGAACACCTTGCGCGACTGCTTATCGCCGGCGACCTTGAGAGATACGAGGCGGCTCATCCCTGCCTGGTCTATTATCCCCTTAAGCTCATCGGCATCGCACTGGAGCGCCTGGGACTCCACACCGTGCCCGAAAAGGTGAACGGGTACGACACCCTGACGGCGCAGGAACCTCACCTTCTTGCCCAGCACGTCTCTTTTATCAACCTTTATCTTTATTTCTTCCATTTTTCCCCTTCCCTACTCCTTACAACCTGATATTTAACCAAATCTGGAGACAAAAATCAATCTGGGCCGTATTATATAGACGTGGGACAGACGGCACTGCTATAATTAGACCGTTAATAAGCGGGGAGGTAGCAGTGCCCAAGTCCGACCAGGAGAGCTCGTGTCCAGGCGCCTCGACTAGCAGCAGCCGAGCCGAGGCCTTTTCCGACCTATCTATAAAAGACCTTGAGACGCTGGCCAAGAAGCTGCGCCGCCACGTAGTGACCATGATAGGCGAGGCCGAAAGCGGCCACCCCGGCGGCTCACTGTCGGCGGTGGAGATTATGTTAGCCCTATACTTCAGGGAGATGCGACACGATCCGCAAAACCCCTGCTGGCCGGACCGTGACCGCTTCGTCCTCAGCAAGGGGCACGCTGCCCCCATTCTATACGCCACCCTGGCGGAGTGCGGCTATATACCCACCGAGGAGCTTAAAACCCTAAGGCAGCTAGACAGCCGCCTTCAGGGTCATACCGACCGCTGCTCCTGCCCCGGCGTGGAGATGTCCGCCGGCGCCCTGGGGCAAGGACTATCGTTCGCCCTGGGCATGGCACTGGCGGGACGGCTGAACGCCCAGAGCTACCGTGTCTATACCCTGCTGGGTGACGGCGAGTGCGACGAGGGACAGGTTTGGGAGGCAGCAATGGCCGCCGCCCACTTTAAGACAGACAACCTGGCCGCCATAGTGGATAACAACGGCTTACAGATAGACGGCTGGAACCGAGATGTCATGAACCTGGATCCCTTCGCCGACAAGTGGCAAGCCTTCGGCTGGCACGTGATAGAGTGCGACGGCCACGACATTTCCAAGCTGACGGAGGCCCTTAAGGAGGCCGAGGGCATAAAGGGCAAGCCGACTGTAATCATCGCCCACACCATAAAGGGCAAGGGGATTAGCTTCATGGAGAACGTGGCTGACTTCCATGGCAAGGCCCCCAACACCGAGCAGGTTAAGCAAGCGCTCAAGGAGCTTGAGTAAGTTGACCGAGAAGCTATCCCTCAGAGAGGCCTACGGCCGGAAGCTGGTGGAGCTGGGCAAGGCCAACCCCGACATAGTGGTGCTGGATGCAGACCTCTCCCAGTCCACCATGACCAAGTTCTTCGCCAAGGAGTTCCCCGACCGCTTCTTTGACTGCGGCATAGCGGAGCAGAACATGATAAGTATAGCGGCGGGGCTAGCCGCTGCGGGCAAGACACCCTTCGCCAGCACGTTCTCCGTGTTCGCCCCCGGCAGGAGCTTTGACCAGATACGCATGTCGGTAGCGTACTCCCGCTTGAACGTAAAGCTGGTAGCCACCCACGGCGGGGTGAGCGTGGGCGAGGACGGCGCATCACACCAGGCAATAGAAGACCTGGCGCTCGTCTGCTCGCTCCCCGGGTTCAACGTAATCGTCCCAGCAGACGCCGCCGAGACTGAAAGCGCCGTGGAAACCGCCGCCCGCACCGAGGGCCCGTTCTACATACGGGTACCTCGTCCCAAGATGGCTCCCATATACACCCCAGGCTACACGCTTAAACTGGGCAAGGCGGATATCTTAAGGCAGGGCGATGACGCCGCCATAATCGCCACAGGGGTTATGGTTCAAGCGGCACTGGACGCCGCCGATAGCTTGACGAGTAAGGGCATGAACTGCCGCGTGCTGAACATGTCCACCCTGAAGCCCCTTGACGAGGAAGCCGTCATGAAGGCCGCTGAAACCGGCGCCATCGTGACCGCCGAGGACCACTTACAACACGGGGGGCTGGGGGCACAGGTGGCACAGTTGCTGGCCGAAAAAAGACCCACCCCCATGGAGTTCGTGGCCGTTAAGGATACCTATGCCCGCTCCGGCAAGCCTGCAGCACTGATGGCCAGATACGGCCTCACCGCCGCAGATATAGAGCGAGCGGTGGAGAGGGTTTTACAAAGGAAGCAGCCTTAAGAGGGGTAATGCTGTAAGATGTTCGAGCCAGCATTCCAACCCGCTATATGCTAATGTGCTTTACCCCCCCCAGCATATAAACATTAAACCTAAATAATTCACATCTTTTAATTTATATTACTGGGTGATGAAGTCCACCTTGGCAAAGCCAAAACCGCTTTTCAAAGCTGATGACTTCTTCAAAAATGTCAAGGTGGTGTAAATGCATATAGTGCTCTGGATTGGTATTGGCGGATTCATTGGAGCAGTGCTTAGGTATTTGTTAAGCGGGCTCATACAAAATAGCATAGCATCTTTCCCATTTGGCACAATGGGAGTAAACGTGATTGGCAGCTTCTTCTTGGGATTCATAATGTATGCGTCAGAATATCAGGGGGCCCTTTCGGAAGAAACCAGAACATTTTTAACCATTGGAATCTTAGGGGCATTTACTACAATGTCAACATTCAGTTATGAATCCTTTAGATTATTTGAGAACAACGAATTTGTCTTGTTTGGCCTCAACTTGGCTGGAACTGTATCTTTGACAATAGCCGCAATTTATTTGGGGAAGCTCGCCGCATTAAATTTATGGAAGTGACGTAAATGAAAAGAGAATCAGACGCA
Source organism: uncultured Dehalococcoidales bacterium (assembly GCA_964627215.1). GTDB lineage: Bacteria > Chloroflexota > Dehalococcoidia > Dehalococcoidales > E44-bin46 > CAZVIZ01. The sequence continues at coordinate 221,400 of CAZVIZ010000001.1, read as the reverse complement.
ATTTTGCTGAGAATATTCATCGGAGAAGCCGATAAACACGAAGGAAAGCCCTTATACAAGCACATACTTGAATTATGCAGAAAAGAAGGATTGGCAGGAGCTACCGTTATACGAGGAGTCGATGGATTTAGTGAGGCAAGTCATTTGCACACGACAGCAATTTTAAGGCTTTCAACCGACCTTCCGATTATCATCGAAGTTGCAGACAAAAAGGAAAACATAGAAAAAATTAAAGAAAAACTTGACGACGTCATAGAAAAAGGCTTAGTTACGGAAGAAAAGGTAAAAATATTTATCTACAAGGGGAACAAAAAATAGCCTGCTTTTGAAAATCCCTGTTTCCCTGCCTGCTTTTTTATTGACATTGTTTGAATCTAGGTATAGCGTTTTGGAAATAAATAGGCGCATAACATGGCACTCACACTCCATGGTATAGGGAAGAGGCAAAGGGATTTTAAAAACCATTCAACATCATTAGTTAAAGAGTTTTTCTTTATCATGCGGCACTATTAAGTTAGGACAACTACGATTATCGAATAATGCTTTTTTCTAACCGTTACTAAAATTAGGGGCAACCAATCAGCAGGAACTTCGGCTAAAGTATAAATAATATATAGGAGGACAGCCGTGGGGAAAATTGATGATAGAGATGCCAATTTAGCCTGCGAATATATATGGTCTTTGGTAGATAACTTTGCTGACGGAATGGTTAAGAGGCTAAACGCCAGCCTTAAAAAAAGTAATCTTCCCAAACCTTTAAAAAAGAAAAAAGTGCTTGGCTATATCAACTTCGAGGTATTGATATATCTGCATTTTTGGGTAGATGTCATTATGGCGAATTGTCAAGAGGATAAGATTAGAGAAACAGTTTTTAAACACATTGCTAGTAATATATTCAGCAAGTTTAAATGGGCCGTGACCGGCTGCGTGGTGAAGGAAGATTTAAGAAGAGTGGCAATTAGGAGAGTGGAAGAATATGGAAGCATCGCAAGGGGGGAAATAGAACCTGTCGGTCTCGCTAGCCTCGTTGGGATTGACTCCAAAGATGATGAAATAACGAAAGTGGCGATTACATTCGTTGATAACCTAACACAGTTAATTAGTGAAGGCGATTTCGTTTACTGGGAGGGGAGCTACGAAAACAAACCGTTATGTCGAGATATAATACTTGAGACTATTATCAGTGGTATATATCTAGCTGAACTTTGGCCCCTGCATGAAGGATTCTTAACGATTATAGAAAAATTTGTCTCAGAGCAGCCGGATTTAACAAAATGGGACCTTGATTATATTGAAACTATGCAGAAAGATTTTATGGAAGAGTAACGTAAACGCTATATTTCCTAAATATTCTTCATTATAGTTTAGGCTCTCAAGAGTAATAATCCATTCCCCCAAATGGCGTATAATTTCCCTTATGCTACAAATAGTCTACTGAGTCCTGTTAATTGATTGAGAAAAAGGCAAAGAGCGTTTTTTCAAAACGGAAGAAAAGATAAAAATATTTATCTACAAGGGGAACAAAAAATAGTCTGCTTTTGAAAATCTCGTTTCCCTGCCTTCTTTATAAAGCCCGATGCCTTTATGGCCAGATACGGCCTCACCGCCGCGGATATAGAGCGAGCGATGGAGAGGATCTTACAGAGGAAGTAACCTCAAAAGGTTAAAACCTTATCCGATTCTTCCACTAGTTTCAGCAGATCCTTCTTTGTAGAAATCGGGCAAACGTCGCTTCCCCCTTTTTGCCTTGATTTCAGGCAGGTTCCGCAGGCTAATATCTCGCCCTTATTCTCAATGAACGTATCAATCTGCTTTTTTACATCATATCTTTCGTCTTTGATATCCTCGATCTCAACGCCTTTATTCATCAGAAACACCTTCACTTCGTGGTTTGAAGCCAATGCTACGACCCCGAATCTGAAAGCGTTCCAGGCGGCCTCTGCTTCATTGGTGCTTATCACTGTTCCTATTTTCATTCTTCACCGCCTTTGTCCTTCATAGACTCTGATTCTCATTGCGCATCTGGTGCCGGGGGTGGGACTCGAACCCACAAGGATTGCTCCGGCGGATTTTAAGTCCGCTGCGTCTGCCGATTCCGCCACCCCGGCCCCTCAGCCATTTTAGCTACTCGCAATGTAAGCGTCAACCAACCCAGCCTTACCCTACCACCCACCGTTATTCATCCGCAAAATCGATTGACAACCCCAGCGATATACAGTATCAGTATAAATACCTAAGGAAACAGTAAATTGAGGGGGGATGGAAATTAATAAAAAGGCTATTATAATCACCGCCGCAGCCGCCGTGCTTCTTCTATGCACAGCCTGCGTGCCCAACCTCGGCGGCTCTGCCGGACCGCCCTTAGACCCCCTGTGCAGCACGGAGAACATAGCCGCCAGCCTTACTGAGATACACGATGCCGCCATGCCGGGTATAATGGACGAAATCGAAGAACTGGACGCCCGCATCGACAAGATGAACCAAAAGCTGAACGCACTAGTTGATATTCGAGAAGTGGTAGACGAGGAAATAGGCTGGTGGGATCATGATTTGAAACAGGAGGGGTCTCCACAAGGGCAAAGTTTTTGGTGGTATGTTGAATATTCTGAAGACGACCTAAGGTATCTATCTAACGAATATTATGAAGTAGTTGAGTTCAAACTGAACTGGCAGTGGGACCGTGAAGAAGAAGTTTGGGAAGCATACAGTATAAATGTAGTTATTAAAGACGGGGAAAGCTCGGACGAATTCAGACATACAACCCTAGACACCGTCCTGACCAATATGACCAATTCCAAGTCCTCCATCACCGCCGAACGAGCCAGCAAATCGAACGCCAAAGATAAAGCCGACCAAGTGCTGGCCGATGCCCTCAGCAACGAGGCCGCCTGGGAAATATCCCAAGTGAGCCAAAACGTCTGCAGGGTAAGCGGATACGGGTGGGGCTACGGGGAGAAGCTGACCACGGGAGAGTGGTACTACTACCCGGACACGGGCTACCTGGAGCCGAGGGACTCGGCCGGAATCAGGCTCAAGGACATCATCACCGCCGCAGTGGAGGAGCCGGCATCGGAGGCACTCCAACCTTCAACCCCATCCGACGAACTTTACTGACCGGGGAGAGGGGCATCACACCCCCCAAAAAAGACTTGGAGGCGACGACCGGATTCGAACCGGTGATAGGGGTTTTGCAGACCCCCGCCTTAACCACTTGGCCACGTCGCCTCACCTATCGCCAGGACGGTTTATTCCAATCCCTTAGCGAATCAGGGTTATTCTAGCACTCATTATTTGCCCAGTCAATTTATCCCCTCACGGTGGAATTAAACCCTGAAGTTGGTCTATAATCTCCCCAAGATTATGGATAAAAAAGAGCTTAAATCACGCGTCATGGAGAAGGTGGAGGAGGAGCGTGCCGCTATAATCGGCATAAGCCACAGTATCTTCAATAACCCGGAGCTGGGCTTTACGGAGGTGAAGGCGGCGGGGTGGCTCACGGATTACCTGGCAGCAAAGGGCTTCAGCATAGAACAGGGCATATGCGGCCTTAAAACCGCCTTCCGCGCCGTATATGGCAAGGGGAAGCCGCACATAGCCATACTGGCGGAATACGACGCTCTACCCGAGATAGGACATGCCTGCGGGCATAACATCATCGCCGCCTCCGCCGTAGGCGCCGCCGCGGCAGCCAGGGCGGCGGTGGAGGAGCATGGCGGTAGCATCATCGTTATCGGAACGCCGGCGGAGGAAACTGGAGGCGGCAAGGCCATCATGGCACGAAAGGGCACCTTTGAGGACGTAGACGCGGCCATGATAATCCATCCTGGAACCTGCGACGTGGCCTCGGTAAAGGCATTAGCCTGCCACACACTAGATGTAGAGTTCTTCGGCGTGGCGGCACACGCCGCCGCTAGCCCCTGGCAGGGCATAAACGCCCTGGAGGCTATGATACAGGCCTTCAACGCCATAAACTCCCTGCGCCAGCATATAAGGGGCTCAAGCCGTATCCACGGCATAATCACGGACGGCGGCTCCGCGCCCAACATAGTCCCTGAACACAGCGCAGCGAAGTTCTCGGTGCGCGCCGAGAGCGACACTATACTGGAAGAGCTTAAAGGCAGGGTGATAGACTGCTTTAAGGGCGCGGCCAAGGCCAGCGGCGCCCGCATGGAATACCGCTGGAGCGAACATCGGTTCTCCCCCATACTTACCAACACCGCCCTGGCAGAACTGTTCTGCGCCAACATAGCCTCGCTGGGACGAGATATGAAGCTAACCGACCCCCGTGCGGTATTCGGCTCCAGCGATATGGGCAACGTCAGCCAGCTGGTGCCCAGCATACACCCAATGGTGGCCATCGCCCCACCGGAGGTGGAGGTGCACTCCACCCGCTTCGCAGTTGCGGCGGCTTCAGAAAAGGGAGACGAGGCTGTGATAATGGCCGCCAAGGCCCTGGCTATGACCACCGTCGATCTGCTGGCCGACCCCGATGCCCTGGCCGGCATAACGGAGGAATTTTCACGCCAGGGGTAAGGAAATGAGCAAAATGACACAGGATACGAAAGACTACGACGTTATTATAATCGGCGGGGGGCCGGGGGGGCTGGCCGCCGCTATCTATACTGCCAGGGATAAGCTCAGGAGCCTGCTCTTAGAGCGAGGCATGACGGGCGGCCAGATAGCCACCGCAGAGGTGGTAGAGAACTATCCCGGCTTCCCGGAAGGTATAAGCGGGATGGATTTAACAGAGCTTATGCGCAAGCAGGCGGAAAGGTTCGGCCTGGAGATAGCGCTTGCCGATGTCGGCTCCATAGCGCCTCATAAGGGAGGGGTTACGGTAACCTCCGACAAGGGCGAATACACCACCAGGGCAGTTATAATAGCCACCGGCTCCGAGCGCCGTAAGCTGGGGGTTAAGGGGGAGGAGGAGCTTAAGGGCAGGGGGGTCGCTTACTGCGCCACCTGCGACGCCGCCTTCTTCCGCGACGTCCCCGTAGCAGTGGTGGGGGGAGGAGACGCCGCAATCACCGAGGCCCTACACCTCACCGGCTTCGCCTCCAAGGTAACAATCATACACCGCCGCAACAGGCTCCGCGCAAGCCGGGGCCTGCAGGATACAGTGCTAAAACACCCCAAGATAGACGTGCTGTGGGACAGCGTGGTGGAAAGCATAGAAGGAAAGGATCGGGTGGAGGGAGCGACCATAGTCAACGTGGTCACCGACGAGCGCTCCCACATTAAACTTTCAGGCGTATTCGTATCGGTGGGGCTTATCCCCAACACCGCCTTCCTTAAAGGAACGCTCAAGCTAGATGAGGCAGGTTACATAGTAACCGACTCCAAGATGGAAACCGAAATACCCGGAGTATACGCTGTGGGAGACGTGCGCCAAGGATCGGCGCGGCAGGCCATATGCGCCGCCGGCGATGGGGCTACCGCCGCAGTATGGATCAAGAAAAGCCTTGCCGAATAAAGCGCCGTCCCTTTATTCTTAACCCCCAACTGATTTATAATCTAGGGGAAGGAGGAATGGATGAAAGTCATTTTCCTAGATGATATACCCAACGTCGCCGACGCCGGCGAGACCAAGGAGGTCGCCAACGGATACGCCAGAAACTTCTTAATACCCAAGAAGCTGGCGTTGCCAGCCCAGTCCCCCGATGCCACCCAGATGTTGGCCATCAAGAAGAGGATAGCCCAGGCCAAGGCCAAGAAGGTATCAGGGCAGGCAGAGCTACTGAAGGACAAAGAGGTCACCTTAAGCGCCAAGGTGGGCGTCGAGGGCAAGTTGTACGGCTCCGTGACCAACGCCGACATTGCTAAGGAGTTGGAGAAGGTGGCCGGGGTGGCCATAGACAAGAAGAAAATAGACCTGGAGAAGCCGCTTCACCAGCTGGGGAGCTATGATATAGCCATAAAGTTGGGGCAAGACACCGTGTCCATAATAAAGGTCCATGTCGTCGCCGAGGAGGCGCCCGAGGAAGAGGCCAAGGCCAAAAAACGGGCGGCCAAGGCAGCGGACGAGACCTCCACCGAGGTTGAGGAGCCAGCAGCCGAGCAGGCAGCAGAAGCCCCTGCCGATGTGGAGGAGCCCAAAGCCGAGGTAACGGCCGAGACCCCAGATGAGGCAGAGGAACCAACAGCCGAAGCCCCCACTGCTACTGAAGAACCGAAGGCCGAGGCGGAAGAAGCGCCCGAGCAGGGCAAGGAGCAGGCTTGAACGAAGCCGATAGACTGCCCCCCCATGACAACGACGCAGAGGAAGCGGCCATCGGGTCGCTGCTTATAGATGGGGCAGCGATACATAGAATCGCGTCCTTTTTGAGACCGGCGGACTTCTATGGCGAGCGCACCCGCTGGATATACGAGGCAGCTCTGGCCCTCTCCCAGCGGGACGAGGCCATAGACCAGATAACCGTGGCCCAGGAATTGGACCACCGCAAGAAACTGGAAGACTGCGGCGGCAGCGCTTACCTAAGCCGCCTGATATCCGTAGTGCCCACCTCGCTGGATATCGAACATTACGCGCAGATAGTCTATCGCCTGGCAGTGATGCGCTATCTTATCTCCGCCGGCAACCAGATAACCGCCATCGGCTACGACGCCGACCCCGACGTGGAAAAGAGCCTGAGCAAGGCGGAGGACACGCTGTTCAAGCTCCGCCACGGGCAGACACAGCGGGACTTTGTGCACATCCGCCAGGTGCTGGACCAATACTTTGATGAAACCACCGCCAAGGCCGAGGAGGCCGAGAGGCCAAAGCTGCCCTACATACGCTCCGGCTTCCACGGCCTGGACGACTTCCTTGGGGGGCTTCAGCGCTCAGACCTGGTTATAGTCGCCGGACGCCCCAGCATGGGTAAGACCAGCCTGGCGCTGAACATCGCCCGCAACGCCGCCGTAGATCAGGGCGCGTGCGTGGCCATGTTCAGCCTGGAGATGGCCAGGGAGGCGCTGGTACTGCGCCTGCTCTCCAGCGAGTCCAGCGTAAACCTGAAGCAGGTGCGCCTGGGGCTTCACAGCGACAGGGACGAGAGCCGCATAATGGATGCCATCGGCGTCCTCTCCGAGGCGCCGCTCTATATAGACGACTCGCCGCAGCTACGAGTGTTGGAAATGCGGAGCAAGGCCCGCCGTCTCTTCTACGAACACGGCATAGATCTGATAATAGTAGACTACTTACAGCTTATGTACGGGGAGGGGCGGGACGAGGTGGAGAAAATAAGCAATATATCCCGCTCGCTGAAGGCCATCGCCCGCGAGCTTAACGTTCCCATGATAGCCGTGTCCCAGATGAGCCGCGCCGCCGAGTGGCGTGCCTCTCACCGACCGCAGCTATCCGACCTGCGCGGCAGCGGCAGCATAGAGCAGGATGCCGACGTGGTCCTGTTCGTCTACCGCGACGAGTACTACTTCACCAAGGAACAGTGGGAGCGAGAGCACCCCGATGATGTATACCCCCAGGGCATCGCCGATGTCATTGTAGCCAAGCACAGGAACGGCCCCACGGGGCAGACCAGCCTGCGCTTCATCTCCAAGCTAGCCAAATTTGACAACATAGCCCATCAAACCGCCGACGAAGAGCCGAGCCTGCCATGAACATTTTCAGTGGGTTCCCCCGCAAGACGGAGTTCACCGCCTTGCCCGATAGTTTCTTCAGCACGCTTCTGCCGCAGATAGATGACCTCGCCGAGCTTAAGGTTACCCTCTACGCTCTGGCCATACTGTACCGCAAACGGGGTCACCCCCGCTTCGTGTCTTCAAGCGAGCTTATGGCCCAGAAGGCGCTGGTGCTCAGCCTAAGCGGAGGCTCGGATACCCCCGTCGAGGAAACGCTGCGCGGCGCCCTTAACAGAGCCGTGGACAGAGGCACGCTGATACACCTGGCCCTGAAGGCCAAGAAGGGCTCGGAGGACATCTACCTCATCAACACGGAGGCAGAGAGGGAGATGGCAGTGAGGATTCAGCAGGGGGAGATAAAGCTTTCCGGCCTCCAGGCCGCGGCGCCGCCCCCCGCCGCCACCAGCCCCCAGCCCGACATCTTCACCCTCTACGAGCAGAACATCGGAATGCTTACCCCCATGATAGCCGAGGAGTTACGAGCAGCGGCAGACCTCTATCCGCCCGGCTGGATAGAGGAGGCTATCAGGGAAGCGGTTAAGCACAACAAACGCAAGTGGTATTATATAGCTGCCATACTGGAGACATGGGACGAAGAAGGGAGGGGCATTGGAGCACATAAGCGAGATTCTAAAGCGCCACCAGACAGGTATGCCAAACAAAAATACGGACACATGTTCCAGCGCTGAAGAAGAGACGCCGAAGGCGCCACCCTGCCCTATTTGCAATGGAGTGGGCTTCGTGCACCCAAATGGCCCCAACGGCAAGACTGACTTCAGCCGCATAGTCCCGTGTAAGTGCACCGAGAAGGAGGCAGATAAAGAGCGTCACGCAAGGCTGTTCAGATACAGCAACCTGGGGGCACTGTCCCGCCTAACCTTCGACGACCTAGTGCCCGGCGGCAGGAGCGGGCGCCCCGTGGACCAGGACCAGTTCGCCCGCGCCATGAAGGATGCTAAAGAGTTCGCTGCCCAGCCCCAGGGCTGGCTGGTGCTACAAGGCCCCAACGGCTGCGGCAAAACCCACCTGGTAGCGGCCATAGCCAACGCGCGCCTCGCCATGGGCTACCCTGCCTTCTTCATCTCAACGCCGGACCTATTAGACCACCTGCGCTCCGCCTACAACCCCACAAGCGAGGTCGCTTATGACCAGTTCTTCGACCAGGTGAAAAACTCCCCCCTCCTGATACTGGATGACCTGGGCAGCCAGACAGCCTCCGCTTGGGCCAAGGAGAAACTGGAGCAGCTCTTAAACCACCGCGCCAACAATGATCTCCCCACCGTAATCGTGGTCATAGAGCCTATAGAACAACTGGACGAGCGCATCGCCACACTGCTGAAGTCCCCCCGCATAAGCCGCATCCACACCCTGGAGGAAAAGCAGGCCCATCTGGAATACAGTTGGCCGGCGGAGTTTGAGCTTCAGAAGAGCATGACCTTTGACAAGTTTGACAAGCGCCACAACCTAACTCAAGAGCAGCAACACAACCTGGACAAGGCCTTCCGCGTGGCCATAGACTTCGCCAAGTCTCCCGACGGTTGGCTGGTGTTCCAGGGCACGAACGGCTGTGGCAAGACGCACCTGGCGGCAGCCATAGCCAACTACCGCTACCAGGCCGGAGAGCCGTCACTCTTTGTCGTGGTGCCCGACTTCCTGGACCATCTGCGTTCCTCCTTCAGCCCGGAGAGCAAGATATCCTACGACGAGCTGTTTGAGAAGGTGAAGACCACCCCTCTGCTGATACTGGACGACTTCGGCGAGCAGGCCACCACCGCCTGGGCACAGGAGAAGCTTTACCAGGTGCTAAACTACCGATATAACGCCCGCCTGGCCACGGTAATAACCACCAGTTCCTCCATAGACGATATGGACAGCCCCATAGCCTCCCGCCTCATAGACCCCAAGATAAGCCTGGCCTTCACCATCATGGCTCCGGACTACCGCGGCGACATAAAGCCCAGAGCCAAGCGCACCACCCGCCGCAGCCGCAAGTAGTCCGCGGCTCTACGCTTGTATCACCCTGGACTTTCTAGTAGAATGTGCGCAAAGCGCTTAGGGAAAGCTGTCTTAAGCTATGGTAAACCTTCCCGTGCTGGTGCTGAACCAAAACTACGAGCCGTTGAATATTTGCCGTGCCCGTAGAGCGGTGGTGCTAGTCTATAGGGGCAAGGCGGAGATGCTGGAGAACGGCTCAGGTTTCATACACACCGCAAGCGCAGCCTTCCCGCTGCCCTCGGTAATTCGCCTGGAGGATATGGTTAAACGCCCGCGCCAGCCCAGGAAGCTCACCCGAATGGAGATTTTCCACCGCGACGACTACACCTGCCAATACTGCGGAAAGAAGACCCGACACCTTACCCTGGATCACGTTATCCCACGCTACCGCGACGGCCAGCACACCTGGGAGAACGTGGTAAGCGCCTGCGCAGACTGCAACCGCCGCAAGGCGGGAAAGACGCCCAAAGAGGCCAACATGAAGCTCTTGACCAAGCCCGCCCCACCCAGAAGCTCCCTGCCCTTCTACATACCCCTGCACCGCCTGGACAACCGCTCCCAATGGCAGAAATACCTCCCTCAATAAGGGAGGGAAACTTTTAGGTCAGCTATCCTTGCCAGACTGCTTCTTGTTTTCATTGATGGGCGGTTTAGGTTCACCCCTACCCTTGGCGGAGCGCATGGGCCCACCCCTCCCCCTTGGGGGACGATTTGAGCCACGGTTCTGCCTGGCAGGGCGCTCCGACTCGCTGCCACCCTTGGTGGGGTGAGCGGGGGCGGGGGCCGCGTTTATCTCGTCTATGCCAAAATCGGCGGTGGCCCCACTCTCAAGCTCTACCCTGACCGTTGCCTTCAAGGGATTGCTGCTCACCACCCTGGCCTGCCCCACAGGGGTATTCACTATCTTGCCGTCCCTGGGCAGCTTGCTCTTCATCTCATGATACAAGTTGCTTTCGTAGGAAAGGCAACACATAAGCCGTCCGCAAATGCCGGATATCTTCATGGGGTTCAGGGGCAGGCTCTGTTCCTTGGCCATCTTTATTGAAACCGGAGAGAACTCGCTTAAGAAGCTCATACAGCACAAGGGACGGCCGCAGCGCCCAAAGCCGCCTATCAGCTTGGCCTCGTCACGGGAACCCACCTGCCTCAACTCCACCCTGACCTTGAAGTGGTTATTGAGATCCTTTACCAGGTTGCGGAAGTCCACCCTCTCCTCAGCGCTGAAGAAGAAGGTCAGCCTCCGGCCGCTCAAGTCATACTCCGCCGAGAGCAGCTTCATGGGCAGGCCGTGATTATCTATAAGCTCGGCACATTTAACCATGGCCTGCTTGGCCTTGCACCTCAACTCGCGGGTATGCTCGAGGTCCTCTTCGGTAGCGATGCGCACCACATGCTTCAACTGACTGTCCACCTCATCGTCCGCTACTTCCTTAGGAGGGGAGACCACCGTCCCCATCTCCAGCCCGCGCGTGGTCTTAACCACCACCAGATCGTTTACCTTCAGCTCCAACCCATCCGGGTCGAAGGAATACACCTTGCCCGCCTGCTTGAACCGCACACCGACAACACTAGCCACTAAACTCACCCCTCTCGGGTATAGTCAACATCAATACCTCCAAAACAAGCCGGGGGTCGGCATTATGCTTAAGCTGAGCCCCGGCGTTCTTTATGCTATCTATAAACCCACGTATCTGGGGCAGGCTATATCTTTCAGCCTGCCCTGTAAGCTCTTCTATCATATCAACATTGGTTACTATATCGCCACACCCCAGACGTACCAGCAGCATATCCCGCCAGTAGTCCAGCCACAAGGCCAGCACCTCCCCCACCCCATCCCTATCCCTGGCAAACCGTGTCGCCAACTCGGCGGCATAGGCAAAGCGCTCCGAGCCACCGGCGGCGACCATTCCGGAGAGGCGCGCCATGACCTCCCCACGTCGCGCCAGCACCGCCTCGTCTGCTGAGGCCGCAAGCGCCCAGCCCAGTCGGCCGTGGCAGAGGTGGGCAAGAAGCCCCGCCCTCGTTTCCTCCACACCCCCCCTCTCTTGAAGCAGTGATTCCACCTTGCTCACGGCCAGCGGCGTCAACTCCAGCCGCTGACAGCGGGAAACCACCGTGGACGGGAGCAGCCTGTCATCGGTGGTAAGCAGGACAAAGACCACCCTGTCCTCCGGTTCCTCCAGTGTCTTTAAAAGGCGATTGGCCGCGCTGAGGGAGAGCAGCTCCGCCCCGTCTATGATAAACACCTTAACCCGTCCCTCAAAGGGAGGCAGGCTAGCCTGACGCTGTATGTCCTCTATCTGCTCCACGCCAATCTTGGCCCTGGACTTGTCCTCCCCCGCCCTCCCCGCCCGCGCCAGGTCTACCACAACCACATCTGCATGCTTGCCCTGGGATATCTTCTGGCACGAGGCACATTCCCCACAGGGCGGTTCGTCGGAGGCGCAGTTAAGCGCCCGTGCAATGTCCTGTGCCAGGGTCATCTTGCCCACGTTGCGGGGCCCCACCAGCAGATAGGCGTGAGAAAGAGTTCCCCTCTTAAGGCCACGTTCAAGGAGCGATACCGCCCTATCCTGACCGCACACTTGCCACACCATTATCCCCTCCTTGAAGCCGCTTTCAGTCCAGATCGCACCGAGTGAGGTCCTCAAACGTCTCACGCCGGCGTATAAGGCGCGCCTTCCCACCCCCGACCAGAACGATGGCCGGCTTCAACGAAGCGTTGAAATTGCTAGACTGCGGTATGCAGTAGGCTCCGCAGCCGGGAATTGCGATGATATCCCCCCGAGTAAGCTCGGGCATGGCGATGTCTTTGATGAGTATGTCCCCGGACTCACAGAACTTGCCCGCAATGGTCACTTTATCCCCCACCCCACTCCGCATCTTATCCGCCGCCACCGCCTCGTAGCGAGCGCCGTAGAGGGCGGGGCGTATGTTATCACCCATACCACCATCCACCGATACATAACGCCTTATACCAGGTACGTCCTTGATAACACCTACCGTATAGAGAGCCACCCCCGCCGGCCCCACCACAGACCTCCCCGGCTCTATAACCAGCCGAGGCGCCTCCAAACCCAGCCGCCGACAGCCATCACGAAGCGCCCCCGTGAGCGCCTCGGCATAGGTAGAGATGGGCGGAGCGGGAGTATCCATGGTGTACTGCATGGCGAAGCCGCCACCTATATCCAGTTCTTTAAGAACAAAATTCTGCTTATCCCTCATTGCTGCGGCGAAATCAAGCGCCACCCCCAGGGACTTAACGTACGGCTCAACCTCAAAGATAGACGAGCCGATGTGAATGTGAAGCCCGATCAGGTTCAGCCCCGGCGCCGCCATGGCCGCCGCAACCGCCCCCTCCCCCTCCTCCAGGGGGAAACCGAATTTGCTGTCGACCACGCCTGTGGCAATATGGCTATGGGTATGGGGGTCTACAGCTGGGTTTATGCGCAAAAGCACGTTGACCCGCTTCCTTCTCTCCTCAGCCATACGGGACAGCATCTGAAGCTCGTCCGAGCCATCCACCACAATACGCCCCACCCCTACCTCCATGGCCTCGGCAAGCTCTCCGGAGAACTTGTTGTTGCCATGAAGGTATACGGAGTCCATAGGGAAATCCACCGAGCGGGCTATTGCCATCTCCCCGGCGGAGACCACGTCCAGTCCCAAACCCTCCTCATGGAAGATGCGAGCCAGAGCACCATTTATAAACGCCTTACAGGCGAATATAACCCTGGTATCAGCCCAACGCTCTCCGAACTCGCGGCGGTATTCAGCACACCTATCCCTTATATCCTGCTCGTCAAAGACATACAGGGGCGTGCCGAACTCCCCGGCCAGGGATGCGGCGTCTAAGCCGCCTATGGCCAGATGTCCGCGCTCATTTATGCAGGCGGTATGCGGAAACAGACAAAGTCGAGGCTCCATTTGATAGAATGTTACCAATGCCAGCAAGCTAAGTCAATTTTGGTGCGCCGTATCCTTGACTTAGCCCTACCTGAACACCTAGAATTAGGACTGACCAAATAATGACGAAGACCCTAACCGAGCAAATCCTAAGCGCCAAGTGCGGTAGCGACGTAGATGCAGGCGACATAATTGTAGCCCCTGTGGACCTGGTATTCACCCAGGACAGCACCGGCCCGCTAACACTAAGGCAGCTGACAGACCTAGGACTGGGAAAGCTCCATAACCCCCAGAGGACTGTACTATTCATAGATCATTCCTCCCCCAGCCCCGCCAAGGAGCTTTCTAACGACCACATCTTCCTGCGCTCTTTCGCTAGGGAGAACAAGGCTATTTTGAGCGATGTAGGGGAGGGCGTATGTCACCAGGTGGTGGCAGAGGCCTTCGCCCGCCCAGGTGATATAATACTAGGGGCAGACTCACACACCGTAACCGCCGGCGCACTCTGCGCCTTCGCCACCGGCATGGGCTCCACCGATATAGCAGTAGCCATGGCATTGGGCAAGACGTGGCTGCGCGTGCCGAAGACCATAAAAATCAACATCACGGGGGCATTCTCCACGGGGGTCTGCGCCAAGGACCTCATGCTCCATATAATCGGCAAGCTAGGCGCCGACGGCGCCACCTACAAGGCGCTGGAGTTCGTCGGGGAGGCGGCGCATAATATGATGATGCCCCAACGCCTCACCATCGCCAACATGGCGGTGGAGGCGGGGGCCAAAGTAGGGCTGTTCCCATCAGACGATGTAACCAAGTATTATCTTAAACAACAGGGCAGACAGACGGACTTCGTCTCCTTCTGCCCCCACCCCGACGCTCGCTACGAGGAAACCCTGGAGATAGACGTATCCTGTATAGAGCCCACCGTGTCCAAGCCCCATACAGTGGATAACACCGCCACTGTAGGCGAGCTTGAGGGCACCAAGATAGACCAGGTATTCATAGGCACCTGCACCAACGGAAGGCTGGAGGACATTGCCCTGGTCGCCTCTATGCTGAAAGGCAAAAAGCGACACCCCACCACCCGCCTGATCGTGGCTCCAGCCTCACAAAAGGTGATGTTGAAGGCCATAGCCGAGGGCTACCTGACCACCCTTGTCCAGGCGGGGGCAACCATAGTCCCGCCGGGCTGTGCCGCCTGTCTGGGCTCACACCAAGGGGTGCTGGGGGACAACGAAAGCTGTCTCTCCACCGCTAACCGCAACTTCAGGGGGCGCATGGGCAACCCCAACGCCTTCATATACCTGGCCAGCCCCGCCACCGCCGCCGCCACAGCCATAAAAGGCGAGATAACCGACCCCAGGGGGTTTATGCCATGCTGAAAGGTAAAGCGTTCAAGTTCGGCGACGACATCTCCACAGACCTCATCGCCCCGGGGCGCTATCTCTGCCTGCGCAGCAACCTGCCCGAGCTGGCCAAACACGTATTGGAGGACGCCGACCCCACCTTCGCCAGCCGAGTGGGCCAGGGCGATTTCGTAGTCGGGGGCAATAACTTCGGCCTCGGCTCCTCCCGCGAGCACGCCCCCCTCATCATAAAGATGTCCGGGGTGAGCGCGGTGCTGGCCAAGACAGTGGCCCGCATCTTCTACCGCAACGCCATAAATATCGGCCTCCCCGTGCTAATCTGCGACACCGACAAGATAGAAGACGGCGACGAGCTTCACATAGACCTTGGGGCAGGGGAGATTATAAACAAGACGAAAAAGACAAAACTCCACTTCAACCCCATGCCTGACATTATGATCAGCATACTGGATAAGGGCGGGTTGGTCCCCTACATCAAGAAACATAAGGGCTTTAAGGTAACTAAAGAATGAGACACACCGTAACCTTGATACAAGGCGACGGCATCGGCCCAGAGGTGACGGAGGCAGCTCGCCGTTGCCTGGAAGCCAGCGGTGCCAACATAGAGTGGGAGAGAGCCGAGATAGGTGCCACCGCCCTGGAAAAAGAGGGGGAACTCCTGCCCCCAAGGCTGCTCAAATCCATAAGGAAGAACAGGGTGGCTCTGAAAGGCCCCGCCACCACCCCCGTGGGCAGCGGCTTCCGCAGCGTAAACGTGGCCCTGCGCAAAGAGCTGGACCTCTACGCCTGCCTGAGGCCCTGCCGCAGCTATCGCGGCATACCCACCCGATTCGAGGGCACGGACATAGTCGTGGTTAGGGAGAACACGGAAGACCTCTACATCGGCATAGAGTTCGCTAAAGATAGTAAGGAAGCAGGAGAGATACTGAAGATAGCGGCCACAAACGCCGAAAAGGAGATAGATCTCAGCTCTGCCGTAAGCCTGAAGGTCATCTCAGATAGGGCATCGCGCCGCATAGTGACCTTCGCCTTTGAATACGCCCGCTCACGCGGACGCAAGAAGGTTACCGCAGGGCACAAGGCCAACATCATAAAGTTCAGCGACGGGCTGTTCCTTGAAGTAGCCAAGGAGGTGGCCGAAGGCCACGCCGACATAGCCTTTGAGGACAGGATGATAGACAACCTCTGCGCCCAACTGGTCAGAGACCCGCGCCAGTTCGACGTGCTGGTGTTGCCCAACCTCTACGGCGACATAGTCTCCGATTTGTGCGCCGGCCTGGTGGGGGGGCTGGGGGTAGCGCCGGGGGCCAACCTGGGCGACGACATCGCCGTCTTTGAGCCAGTACACGGCAGTGCCCCCAAGTACGCCGGCATGAACAAGACCAATCCAACCGCCACCATATTGAGCGGCGTTATGATGCTCAGGCACATCGGCGAGGACGAGGCCGCCGCGAGGCTTGATAAGGCGATAGAGGACGTTCTAGCTGAGGGCAAGTCTCTTACATATGACCTGGTGCCGGGGCGCGACGAGCGCCTGGCGGTGGGCACATCGGATATGGCAGACGCCATAATAGCCCATCTGTAAGCCGCACCTGAGCAGGTGGCAATCCTCGCTTCAATGAATGTATGTGTAGCCAGGCCACGATACCAGGCTTAAGGCGTTAATGTAAGCAGATCCCTGGCAATCTTGGGGTACTTGGCGATGAACAGGAGCTCGTCCTCAACCAACGGCTTCTGCGCCAGCACATTAGCGTAGCGCACCAGCTCCAGTATAGCCTCCGCATCCTTCTTATCCTTAAAGGTAACGTCCATCTTGCCCATAATGTGCTTGAAACCGGCTGCGCCGCTATACTCGCCGGAGGATATCTCCCTGCCTGTCTCCACAATCTCCGGCTCCCCCCTACCCAGATCCTCAAAGTGATACAGCTCGTAATTCTGGGGGTCCTTGAGCACGCCATCGGCATGTATGCCGGACTCATGTGCGAAGGCGTTAACCCCCACCCCGGGCTGGTTAAGAGGTATGGGCACATTAAAGGCATAGCTGGCGTACTTGCATATCTTCCAGGCCACCTTGAGGTCTATGGGTAAGCCGAAGCCGTACCTGTCATTAGAACCCTTAGAGTTCAATAATGCCAGCACCACAGCCACGAGGTCAGCGTTGCCGGCCCTCTCCCCTATACCATTCACGGTGGTGTTGATATAGGCATCCTGACCACCGTCCACCACCCCCATCGCCCCAGCCACGGAGTTGGCCACAGCCATACCCAAATCGTTATGGCAGTGAAGTTCTATAGGCATGGCGGCCTCCTGGGCCAACTGCTTACATGTCTCGTATATGGTGAAAGGGTTATCGTAGCCCAAGGTATCGCAATAGCGGAAACGGTCGGCCCCGTGCTCCTTGGCGGCCTTGGCGAACTGCACCAGGTAATCCATATCCGTCCTGGAGGCATCCTCGGCGTTTAGGCCCACGGTCTCGATGCCATGCGCCTTGGCGGCGTCCAAGGCCGCCACAGCCATATTCAGTATGTCCTTCTCCGTCTTAGAGCCCTTGAACTTGCCGTTAATCATCTGACTGGAGGTGGAGATAGAGAGATTGAGGTGCTTTATTCCCGGCACCAATGCGAATGCCCTCTCCACATCGCCCACGGTGGCCCTTATCCAGCCACCCAGATGTATAGGCTTAAGCACGCCCTTGGCAACAAGCTTAAGGTTGGCCATCAGATAGCGGGACTCGTGGCGGGTGGTGGGAAAACCACATTCGCTCTGGAAGACCCCCATCTCGTTCAGGTAGATATTAAGCATCGTCTTGGCCAGCTTAGAAAGCCCCAGCCTGGCCGTCTGCACTCCATCACGGTTGGTTACATCAAGTAAGTATATTTTGCCCATCGGCAGATATCCTCTCCCATCTAAAAAGGTTGCTAAACAACCAATATCACCCGATATGTTACCCTTTTTGTTTACAACCGGTCAAGTAAGGCTCGCATTGACACCCGTGCGACTCTGCCGCTAGAATAGCCCTCTAGAGGGAGTTAAGAACAAATTGTATCATAAGACAACCCTGGACAACGGACTCAGGCTGATAGTAAGCCCCATGCCTCACGCCCTCTCGGTATCCATGGCAATCTTCGTAGGCACCGGTTCCCGCTACGAAAGCGAGCGCCAGGCAGGCATATCCCACTTCATAGAGCACCTCTTATTCAAGGGCACCCCCAAACGCAGTACGTCGCGAGAGATATCAGGGGCCATCGAGGGGATGGGAGGCACGCTAAATGGAGGCACCGATAAGGAGCTGACCGTGTACTGGTGTAAGGTGGCCCAAAACCACTTTCACCTGGCCCTGGACGTGCTAACGGACATGCTGCTCAACTCCAAATTCGACCCCGCCGAGATAGAGAAGGAACGCCAGGTGGTCATAGAAGAGATAAACATGAGCAAGGACTCCCCCTCTCAACAGGTGAATATGCTCATAGACAGCACCCTCTGGCCCCGCCACCCCCTGGGCAGGGACACGGCGGGCAGCAAGCGCTCCGTTGCCGCCCTCACCAGGGAAGACATGCTTAAGTATATGGAGCGCCAGTACACCCCACGGAACACCGTGGTATCCATCGCTGGCAATGTGGACCCCACCGAGGTCACCGCCGCTGTGGCCGAGACACTGGGAGGGTGGGGCGCCACCAAGCCCCACAAGGGCTACCGGGCATACAATCCCGGCGCCGATTCCCGCCGGGTGGTGATACAGAGCAAGGATACCGAGCAGACACACCTGTGCTTGGCGCTGCCAGGTCTCTCCCTGCGGCACCCACAGCGCTTCGCCCTGGATCTTATGAACGTCATACTAGGGGAGGGCATGAGCAGCCGCCTGTTCACCGAGGTAAGGGACAGGCTGGGGCTGGCATACAGCATACACAGCTACGCTGAGCACTTCCTGGACTCAGGGGCGCTCATAGTATACGCCGGCACCGAGGCCGGCCAGCTGGAGCGCATGATAAAGGCCATATTAGGCGAACTGGCCAGAATTAAGGACATCTCCGAGGAGGAGCTGGCCGAGGCCAAGGAATCGGCCAAGGGACGGCTACTACTACGGCTGGAGAACAGCCGCGGCGTCGCATCATGGCTGGGGGGGCAGGAGATTCTGAACGGCAGAGTACGCGATATAGACCAGATGACAGCCGTGATAGATGCCGTCACCACCGATGATGTGAAACACCTGAGCCGCGGTATCATCGACGGCGACAGGCTGCACTTGGCGGTGGTAGGGCCGGTTAGCCGCAAGATGCCCCTGGAACCGCTCTTAAAGATATAAGATATAAAGAGAAGGCCGCAGGCCCCTCGATAGGGGTCTGCGGCCCTTAAATCCGCTTTAAGCCTTCAGGGTATTAGTACATGCCCTCCATGCCGCCGGGTGCGCCCGGAGGAGCCATCTGCGGCTTCTCCTTTTCCGGTATATCGGTTACCAGAGACTCCGTAATCAGCACCATTGTGGCGATGCTAGCCGCGTTCTCCAGAGCGGAACGGACAACCTTGGTGGGATCTATGATACCCTTCTCCACCATATCGCCGAACTCGTCGTTGGCAGCATCGTATCCGACACCGACATCGCTCTGCGCTACCTTGTCCGCTATCACGGCCCCATCCTTGCCAGCGTTGGCAGCTATCAAGTGTATGGGCTCAACCACGGCACGGCGCACTATGTCCACGCCGGTAGCCTCGTCGCCATTGAGATTAAGGGCGTCCAGGGCGGTGCGGGCGTTCACTAGCGCTACGCCACCGCCGGGGAGTATACCCTCCTCAACCGCGGCACGGGTGGCCGACAGAGCATCCTCTACCCTGTGCTTCTTCTCTTTAAGCTCGGTCTCAGTAGCAGCGCCAACCTTGATTACCGCCACACCACCAGCCAGCTTAGCCGCGCGCTCCTGCAGCTTCTCGCGGTCAAAGTCCGAAGAGGTCTCCTCTATCTGGGCCTTAATCTGCTTTATGCGACCCTGTATATCCTCATCAGCGCCCTTGCCCTCCACCACGGTGGTGTTATCCTTGTCCGAGGTCACGCGCCGTGCTCGGCCCAGGTCCTCAACAGTGGCAGAATCCAGCTTACGGCCCACCTCCTCAGAGATGACCACGCCGCCGGTAATTATAGCGATATCCTCCAGCATCCGCTTGCGCCTGTCGCCGAATCCGGGAGCCTTGACCGCCAGCACATTCATGGTGCCGCGCAGCTTGTTGACCACTAACGTGGCCAGGGCCTCGCCCTCCACGTCCTCGGCGATGATCACCAGATTCTTGGTGACCTGCAGTATCTTCTCAAGCACGGGCAGGATATCAGCTATGGCAGATATCTTCTTATCGGTTATGAGAATATAGGGGTCTTCTATCACCGCATCCATGCGCTCTGCATTGGTTACGAAATAGGGACTTACGTAACCACGGTCAAACTGCATGCCCTCCACGTACTCAGTCTCGTAATTAAGACCCTTGGACTCCTCCACGGTGACCACACCGTCCTTGCCTACCTTCTCCAGCACATCGGCGATAAGCCCGCCTATCTCCGCATCCACGGCGGATATGGTAGCCACCTGGGCTATCTGCTCCTTGCCCTTGACAGCGGTGGACTTCTGCTTCATCTCCTCTATGATAGTCTTGACCGCCTTCTCTATACCGCGTTTAAGCGCCATAGGATCGGCACCAGCGGCGATGTTCTTGAAACCACCGGTGATGACGGCGTGCGCCAGTATAGTGGAGGTGGTAGTGCCGTCTCCACAGGCGTCATTGGTCTTGCTGGCCGCCTCCTTCACCAACTGAACGGCCATGTTCTCAAAGGGGTCAGGCAACTCTATGTCCTTGGCAATGGTAACACCATCGTCTATAACCGAGGGAGCGCCCCACTTCTTGTCCAATGCCACGCAATGGCCCTTGGGGCCCAGGGTAACCTTAACGGCATCGGTCAGGGTATCCACTCCCTTCTTCAGAGCACGCCTGACTTCCTCTCCAGATATAATCTGCTTTGCCAATTTCCCCTCCTTAAATACCTTTCAAGTTCCTTCTTTAAGCCTTCTTGGCCAGAATATCGCTCTCACGGAGTATTACCAGGTCATCCTCTTCTACCTTGACCTCAGTACCCCCGTACTTAGCATAAATAACAATGTCGCCCACCTTCACGTCCATAGGCAAGCGCTTGCCGTCCTCGGCTACCCTACCATTGCCCACAGCCACCACTTCACCCTCCTGGGGCTTCTCCTTGGCAGTATCGGGCAGAACTATACCACTCTTGGTAACCTCATCCTTCTCTATAGGCTTAACCACCACGCGGTCCGCTAATGGTTCAAGCTTAATTGCCATGCCGAATCCTCCTTAATTACTGTTTTTAGCAGTCTAACGATTAGACTGCTAATTGATATATAATACCCCACTTCTGCCACCGAGCGCAACTTGAATATGACACGTTTACATACATTAACGGCTATCTAGTTAGGTTGGGAGATGTATTATAGCTCTATACAACCCATAAGGTCACTTTTTCTACCCTGAAATACCATAAGCGATCCTTATGGGAGCATCAAACGAGGCTAAGGCCGGGGAATACGTCCAGATCCAGGCCGCTGACCGCTCCAGCTTCCAGGCGATAGCAGCCACAGGCGGCTATCATGGCGGCGTTATCGGTGCAGTAAATCGGCTTCGGTATCAGCACCGGCACTCGAGAACTGTTTTTTAACGCGGTGCGGAGGTACTTATTTGAAGCTACCCCACCCGCCAGAAGTATCTGCCTTACCCCGTGCTTCCCAGCCGCCGCCACCGTCTTGGTTACCAGCACATCCACCACCGCCGCCTGAAAGCTGGCAGCGGCATCGGGTTTAGACGATACCCCACCCCCCTCCACCATACGCAGGAGGGCTGTTTTAACACCACTGAAGCTGAAGTCGTCGCTGCCCTTAAGCCAGGCGCGGGGCAAGCCCAGGGTGTCCTGACCCTCCCGAGCCGCCTTCTCCACAGCAGGGCCGCCGGGATAGCCCACGTCCAGTATTCGAGCGGCCTTATCAAACGCTTCGCCGGCGGCATCGTCCCGGGTGCGCCCCAGGAGCACGTAGTCCCCATGACCCCGCATCAACACCAGGTCGCTATGGCCGCCGGAGACGATGAGGCACAGCAGGGGAAAGAGGGGCATATCGCCCTCCCCACGCCCCAGCCAGTTAGCGTAAATATGAGCCTCCAGGTGGTTCACCCCTATTAAGGGCAGCCGCTGCGCTAGGGCTACTGCCTTGGCCACGCTTACCCCCACCAACAACGACCCCGAAAGCCCAGGGCCATGGGTAACAGCCACGCCATCCAGGTTGTCCCAGCCGACCCCGGCTTCCTTCATGGCGCGCTGCAGTATGGGTATCACAGCCAGGATATGCTGCCTGGAGGCTACCTCGGGAACAATGCCGCCGTAGCGAGCGTGAATCTCCACCTGCGAGGCTATCTCGTTGGAGAGCACCGTGGCCCCATCTTCGACCACTGCCGCCGCCGTCTCATCACAGGACGTCTCTATACCCAGTATCTTCATGGCAAGAAATTATAGCACGAAGACAGCAAAACGCGGTAGTCAAGCGCCACCACCACTGCTTTGACACCCAATATGGCCGATGCTATGATGATGGCGCAATCCATAATAACCCGTCTTAAACACATCTCGGAACCGGGGGTGGTGATACACTATGATTAGCATTGAATGGGTCTATCTGGGACTGTTTATCGCCTGCCTGAGCGCATCGGCCTTCTTCTCCAGCTCGGAGACGGCGTTCACCTCGCTAAGAAGGGTGCGTCTGGAGCAGATGATAAACGAGAAGGTGCCCAAGTCCGCCCTGGTAGCCAAGCTTATGGAACACCCGGCACGACTCCTATCCACCATACTTACCGGCAACAACCTGGTAAACACCGCCGCCGCTGCCCTGGGCACGGCGTTGGCGGTAGCGGCGTGGGGAGAATGGGGAGTGCTAATCTCCACCGTAGGCGTAACTATAATACTGCTGGTATTCTGCGAGGCCACACCCAAGGTCATCGCAGCGCACCACCCCGAGAAGATGGTGCTGAGGACGGCGGGCACCATAGCCGCTGCGTCCAAGGCCTTCACCCCCGCCGTGCTGGCCTTAAGCGCGGTAACCACCCGCTTCAGCAAAATAGCCGGGGGTGCCACGGTGCCCCGCTCCATCGTCAGTGAGGAGGACATACGCACCATGATATCCATGGGGCACAAGGAAGGCACGGTGGAGGAGGACGAGGCCGAGATGCTGCATAAGGTATTTGAGTTCGGCGACCGCCCCGTTCGCGAGGTGATGGTACCCCGCCCCGAGGTAGTCGCCCTAGAGAAGGGTTCAACCGTGGCCGACTTCCTCGCCACATATGTTAAGGACCCCATCTCACGCTTCCCGCTATACCAGGAAAACATGGACAACGTCATCGGCACTCTGGCCATAAAGGACGTCCTAATGGGGCTGGCCAAGGGCAGCATAGACAAGCAGAGCATAATAGACGACCTATCCCGCCCCCCTTATTTCACTCCGGAGGGCAAACATATAAACGATCTATTCTCCGAGATGCAGGCACGGAACTACCGCATGGCGGTGGTGGTGGACGAATATGGCGGCACCGCCGGCGTGGTCACCATCAGCCGCCTGGTGGAGGAGATAGTGGGCGAGTTCGGTGATGAACTGGCCGAGGTGGAGAAGGACTACGAGGCCATAAACGAGTATACCTTCCAGGTGGACGGGGGCATGCGCATAGAGGAAGCCAATGAGGAAATGGAGCTGGAGCTACCCGAGGGAGACTACGAGACGGTGGCCGGCTTCGTTCTGGACCTGCTGGGGCACATACCCAAGCGGGGCGAGCAGCTAAAGTACAAGGGTATTAAGATAGTGATAACCAAAATGCGCGGTGTCAAGATAGAGGAGATATTGCTCACCAAAGAGAAAGCCAGGCAAGATGTGCCGCCTGCGAATTAAGTTCAAGCGAGGGGAGGCGCTGAAATACATCTCCCATCTGGACATCATACGCCTGTGGCAGAGGGCGATCCATCGCGCCGGCATAGCCCTGGCCTACTCCCAGGGGTTCAGCCCCCATCCCCGCATATCCCTGGCGGCGCCCCTGGCGCTGGGCATAACTAGCGAGGCCGAGCTTATGGACATCACCACCGTAAAGCAGGTATCGCCGCACTTCCTGATGAAGGCGCTCATGCGGCAACTACCGGAGGGTATAGACATAGTGGAGGCCATACAGATACCCCTCACCCAGCCCTCACTCCAGGCCCAGATGCGCTTCGCCGAATACCGTGTGGAGTTAGCGGCAGAAGAGCCGCCCCAGGAGATAACGACAGCCATTGATAAGCTAATGGCGGCGGATACGTTCGCCTGGCAGCATAAGAGGGACACCGGAACCCGTAGTTACGACCTCCGCGCCCTGGTGGACGACCTGTGGCTGGAGGCCGAGAAGCCCGATGGGACGGCGGCGATATGCATGAGACTGCGCTGCGACAGCAACGGCTCGGGGAGACCGGAGCAGGTGGCCCTGGCGCTGGGCTTTAAACAGCCCCCCCAATCCATACACCGCACCAGGTTAATCCTGAAATCGGGCTGAAGGGCAGGAGTACAGCATGAAAAGCCCTGACACGCTTGAAAAGCGGGTGCTCCGCTTCATACAGGCCAACGGCCTCACGCCCACCCCACCCAAGCTGGTGGTGGCGGTATCGGGAGGGGCGGATTCAGTATGCCTTCTTCATATCCTCGCCGGGCTGAAAGGCGACTTAGGCCTGGAGCTTCACGCCGCCCACCTGAACCATAAGCTCCGCGGCGACGCTTCAGATGCCGACGCCCGCTATGCCGCCGCGCTGGCAAAGGGCTTAAACATACCCATAACAGTGAAGGCACGAGACGTGAGTGCCCACCGTGCCGCTACCAAGCTCTCGCTAGAGGAGGCGGCACGCCGAGTGCGCTACGGATTCCTCCAAGAAATCACCCAGGCTGTGGGGGCCGGGGCTGTGGCGGTGGGCCACACCCAGAACGACCATATAGAGACCATGCTCCTACATCTGGTTAGGGGCACGGGCTTAAGGGGGCTTACGGGGCTTAAATCCCGCACCTGCCTTCAGACCAAAGGCGGGCCTATAGATGTTATACGACCGCTTCTGGAAACAACCCGGCATGAAACCGAGGCCTACTGCCTGGAGCACAACCTGGAGCCCCGTCTGGACGCCTCCAACAGAAGCCTCTCGCCGCTTAGGAACCGCATTCGCCACCAGCTGGTGCCACTTATGAAGCAGTACAACCCCCGCGCGACGGAGGCGCTTATACGCACCGCCCGCAGCGCCGCCGAGGACTTCTCCTTTATAGAAGCTGAGTGCCGCCGTCTTTGGGAACAGATAGCCGCCAAACACGGCGACAAGATAATGCTGAACAAAGAGGG
This sequence comes from uncultured Dehalococcoidales bacterium, assembly GCA_964627215.1. Lineage (GTDB taxonomy): Bacteria > Chloroflexota > Dehalococcoidia > Dehalococcoidales > E44-bin46 > CAZVIZ01. The sequence goes on along the minus strand of CAZVIZ010000001.1, from coordinate 196,084 downwards.
CATCTTGGAAGCGCCGCCGGCGCTCAGGCGATACTTGCTTCAAATGGCTGTGGAGACGCTAAAAGGCGACGCTCGGGATATCCAGATGTGCCATATAGAGGACATGATGGCGGTGCTCATGAAGGGCGCAGGGAAGCGCGTCTCGCTGCCATCGGGGCTTAGCTTCGCCACGGAGCACGACCGCTACATATTGAGCTTGGGTGAGGACACCCCACTCCCCCTGGAGGGAGAACACGCCCTCAACATACCCGGCGAGACCTCATTTTCGGGGTGGCTGGTAACAGCCAGCGTAGTAAAAGGCATGAAGATGCTGGCAGAAGATGGGCTAACCGCCTACCTGGATATGGATAAGACGGGCGACCACCTCATCGTACGCCACCGCCGCCGCGGCGACCGCTTTCAGCCGCTGGGCATGGGGGAAACGAAAAAGGTGTCGGAGTTCATGATAGATACGCGCATACCCCAACCCCAAAGGGACAGCATTCCCCTGGTCTGCTCAGGGGATAACATCGTTTGGGTGGTAGGAAGCCGCATAGACGAACGCGCCAAGGTTACATCTCAAACCAAACGCGTGTTAAGCCTCAGCTTTAAGAGAGCCTAATCCCTCCACCCTGTCCGACCTTAAGCGACGCCACCGCAACCGCAGTGCCCAGGCAGTTACGGCAGAAGCATACACAGTGGCATATATCTCCACCTGGACCACGCTCAAGACCCCACCCCTCATCAGGACGGCGCTGTAATTCAGGAAGGCATGCAGCAGGGAGACGATGACGTAGAAGCGCCACCCCTTCCCCACCACCAAGCCGTAGCCGGCCAGCGCCGAGAAGGCGATATGGGACGGAACGGTTACGAACCTCTCCCAGATGCCGACGAATCCCAAAAGGCCTATGTCCTGTGCCCACTCCCAGCTCCAGCCGGAAGCCAGCATCATGTTATGCACCCACTGCGCCTCAAATACGGCGAATCCGGCGCCCGCCGCCGCCCCCATCATAAGCCCCGTAAGAGGCGTTATCCTGCTGCCACGGCGTTTATAGAGGAACAAAATCGGCGCCAGCTTGGCGGCCTCCTGTACGAAGCCGCTTATAAGAACAGCGGGTATGCCCATCACCAAAACGTTCCTCATCACGGCGTCCTCGCCCCAGAAACCCACCAGGGCCCGCCCAGTCGTAAGCTGCCACGGTATCTGGATAAAGGAGGCAGCCAACAGGGCCAGGAAGGCGCTTATCACCATAATCACCCACAGCCACCACCGTTTAATGAGCGGCGGTCGGTACGGCGCCAGCCATATGGCGCCGAAGGCGAAGGCCAACCCAACGCCCATTGGAGTAGGGGCGGCAAAGAACGACTTGAAAAGGGCGACTGAATGCTCTATCACTAAAGTCACATCATATAGGCTTTATTGCCCGCACCTTGGCACTCAGCACAGAGGCGGCGGCTGAAGCCGCCTCCTCCGGGGAGACGTTCAGTTTATTTATGGCCGCCTTGGCATCGGGGCCGCATTCAAGCCCGTCTATGGAGAAGCGGGCCTCTTCGAGCACCTCCACGTCCACGAACCCCGCCCCCGCCACCATCGCCAGATAGTCCTGCTTCATAATGGCACCGGCAATACAGCCCACATAGGCAGATACGGACTTCCTCACGCAGTCAGGTAATTCCTGGGTGAGGACGATATCCGATACCATCAGCCTGCCGCCGGGACGGAGCACACGGAAGGCCTCGCGGAACACCCTGTCCTTATCCGGAGAGAGGTTTATAACACAGTTGGAGACCACCACGTCCACCGAGCAGTCCGCAGCGGGTATGTTCTCAATCTCACCCAGGCGGAACTCCACGTTCTTATATCCTGCCTTGGCGGCATTTCCCCTGGCCTTGTCCAGCATCTCCGGCGTCATATCCACGCCTATCACCCTGCCCCCACTGCCCACCCTGTTGGCCGCCAGAAAACAGTCTATGCCGCCGCCACTGCCCAGGTCCAAAACGACCTCGCCGTCTTTAAGGGAAGCCAGCGCCACAGGGTTGCCGCAACCCAGGCCCATCACGGCATCCTTAGGTATGGAGCGAAGCTCCTCCACGCTGTAGCCCACACTCTCGCTAACGGCCTGCGGTTGGCTATTGCAGCTACAGGTCTTCGCCGTCGGGGCACAGCAGGAACCGCCGTCGGCTATTTCAGCGTAGCCTTGCCTGACCTGCTTCTTAATATCCTCGTTTGTTTTATCCTGTTTCTTCATATGAACACCCCCACGATATTATAATACTACATAATCCGCCTAAGGCGGGGATTAGCCGTTATACCCGGGGTTCTGCCCCGCTTGGCTATGGCCCTGCCGTCGACCTCGTGGAGATCAGCAGTGAAATCTATGGGCGCAGCGCCGCTTATATAGCTCCCCACCCCGAACCCGTCCACCCTGGCGCCGCTTTCAATAAAGTCGGCTATGCGCTTTGGGGTAACTCCGCCGCTTACGAATATCTTTACTCCTTTAAACCCACCCGAGTCCAGGGTGCTTCTCACCCTGCTCACCATCTCCGGGGTGACTCCGCCCAACTCCCCCGGGGTGTCCAGCCGCACGCTATCAAGCCTGTCCTCAAGCGCCTGCGCTACCCGCAGACTCTCCTCGGCCTCATCACGAAAAGTGTCCACCAGGGACACGCGCGGGAGGGAAGGCGGCATATGCCTATCAAAGGCCAGTGTGGCCTTAACCGTATCCCCCATAATAAGGATAAGGGCATGGGGCATGGTCCCAGATGTCTCTATGCCGGCTAGATCCGCCCCGGCGATACTGGAGCAGCCACGGCAGCCGCCTACCACGGCGGCATAGTCCATAACAGCGGCCACGCCGGGGTGCACGTGGCGCACGCCAAAGCTAACCACCGGCAGTCCACCCGCCGCCTCCGCGCACTCGCGAGCGGCGGTTGCCCAACCGCTTGAGTGCGCCATCATGCCATCTATGGCCGTCTCGTAGAGGCCGTAGCTCATATAGGGAGCCTTTATGCGCAACACCACATCCCGATCCCCCATGGCATCGCCCTCCTCAAGCGCCCAAACCTCGCTCTCCTGAGGGGGAAGGACACAGTTAAGGAGCGCCTTAACCTCCTCCACGCCGCAGAACACACCAGCGCGGCGGGTGAAGAACTCCATAACGGCGACGGGGTTAAGCCCCTCTTTGCGCATTATGTCAACCGTATGGGCGAAATAGACATCGGCGGTGTATCCAGAGAGCACCGCCCCGCTGGTATGGAAACGTGGCGGCCCCACGTCAGCCTCCAAAGTAACGAGCACCCTGGCCCCCAACACCCTTTCCATGTGCCTACACGCGAAGCGGTGCCCCTCCTCGTCGGGGGAGGCCACGCAATCAAGCGGCACTTCCACATCGTAGCCGCGGGCTCGGGCATCGGCGACGGTATGAAGAACACAGATATCGCTGCGCACCCCACAGACCACCAGTTCGGTTATCCCCGCACTTTCAAGCCTATCCGCCAGATCAGTGTCCTGGAAGGCGCTGAAGCCCCTCTTGGGTATCACCTCGCCCTTATAACCTGAAAGTTCAGGGATAATTTCGGCCTCGGCGGTGCCCTCAATACAGTGTGGGGGGAAAGAGGCAAGCTCAGGGTCATCCGAGCCGTGGCGGTCGCAGACGAAGAAAATGCTGCCGCCCTCCAGGAGTGCCTGTACACGAGGTATGATACGACGTGCCGCGCGGCCGCAGTATAGGGGGTATCCTTCCTCCAGAAACCCCCTAAGCATATCTATTACCAGGACGGCCTTTGCGGCCATATATTCCTCCGAGGCGCTTAGTGCAGGAAGTGCCTCCGGCCGGTGAACACCATGGCCAGCCCATGCTTATCGGCAGCGGCAATGGAGTCTTTGTCCTTAAGCGAGCCTCCAGGCTGGACGATTGCGGTCACTCCACCCTCCGCCGCCGCCTCCACCACGTCAGGGAAGGGGAACATGGCATCGGAGGCCAGCACACTGCCCCGCGTCTTGTCGCCCGCCTTCTCCTTGGCGATACGTGCGGCCACGATGCGACTGGGCTGCCCCGCCCCCATTCCCATTATGGCCTTGTCCTTGGCCAGCAGTATGGCGTTGGACTTTATATGCTTAACAGCACGCCAAGCAAAGAGCAGGTCAGCGACCTCGGCTTCGGTGGGTTTTCGCTCGGTTACAGTCTTAAACTCCACGTCGCTCTCGGGCAGGGAGTCCGAACCTTGGACGAGCATGCCGCCCTTAACGCAGCGGTAGTCCAGATAACCCGACACGGCCTCCCCATAACCCGGAGGCAGGGGAACAGCCAGTATACGCAGATCTTTCTTTTGCTTCAATATCTCAAGTGCCCCGTCCTCATATTCCGGGGCGATGACTATCTCGTAGAACATGCTCTTCATCTCGGCGGCCACGGCGGCGGTGAGCTTACGATTCACGGCCACTATGCCGCCGAAGGCGGCCACAGGGTCGCCGGACAGGGCGCGGCGATAGGCCTCCAAGAGGTCCTCGTGGCTGGCCAGGCCGCAGGCGTTGGTGTGCTTTATTACGGAAACCGTGGGGGCGGCGAAGTCTACCACCACCCTCCAGGCAGCATCTCCATCAAGTATGTTATTGAAGGAGAGCGCCTTGCCCCCCATCTGCTCGGCCCAGGTTATGCCCGTATCGTGCTGCGAACCCACCACCCGCTCGGCATAGAAGGCTGCCTCCTGATGTGGATTCTCTCCATAGCGCAGCCCAAAGCGCTTCTCCAGCGCCAGGGTCGTCTCCTGAGGGAAGCCCTTCGTATCCCCGGCCAGATAGCCCGATATGGCGGTATCGTAGGAGGCCACGTGCTGGAAGGCCTTTTGGGCCAGGCGCTTGCGGGCGTCCTGGTCCAGCCCCCCACCCTCAAGCCCTTTCAGAACGATGGGGTAATCAGCAGGATCCACCACCACGATGACGGAGGGGAAGTTTTTAGCAGCGGCACGCAGCATCGTAGGCCCACCGATGTCTATGTTCTCAAGCGCCTCCTCTAAACTAACCCCCTCTTTAGACACCGTCTTGACGAAGGGATACAGGTTAACCACCACCATATCCACAGGCTCTATATCATTGTTCTCAAGCTCCGTCATATGGGCGGGCAGGTCGCGCCGTGCCAGCAGCCCGCCGTGCACGGCAGGGTGAAGCGTCTTGACCCTACCGTTTAATATCTCAGGGAAACCCGTTATATCGGAGACACTCTTAACCTCAACACCGGCATCGGAGAGCGTCCGCTTGGTGCCCCCAGTGCTGAAGATTTCATAGCCAAGGCTGGCTATGCCCCGAACGAAATCGGCGACGCCCTCTTTGTCGGAAACACTAACGATAGCTCGCAAATTCTCTACTCCTCTATGAAGACGTTTTTAATGCGCTACGTTTATAGCCTTATTCTATGACCACTCCACCGCCCCCCTCCACCACCTCACCTATAACACCGGCACCGGGAAGTTTTCGCTTAAGCACATCGGCATCCGATTGAGAGCAGAAGACCGCCATGCCGATGCCCATATTGAACACGCGGTACATCTCGTCGCGTTCAACATTGCCTTTCTCTTGTATGAGCTTGAATATGGGCGGCGCCTCCCAGGCAGCACTATCAAGGCGCACCATAAGCCCAGCGGGGAGAACGCGGGGCACGTTGCCCTCAAAACCACCGCCGGTGATGTGCGCCAGACCCTTTATTTGCCCAAGCAGGTCTTTAAGCTCGTTATAATAACAACGGTGCGGCTCCAAAAGCACCTCACCCAGGGTCTTGTCCAGCCCCTGGGGGCGCACAGAGAGGTCAGCGGCGGTCTCGCCGAAAATCTTCCGCACCAGGGAATAGCCGTTGGTGTGAAGCCCGGACGAGGGCAGGCCCAATACCACATCCCCCGCGGTGATAGAGCTTCCGTCCATTACAGCGTCCTCCTCCACCACCCCTACTATAAAGCCGGCCAGGTCGTAGTCTCCGCCGGCGTAAAGCCCCGGCATCTCGGCGGTCTCCCCACCGATTAGCGCGCAACCCACCTGGCGGCAAGAGAGCGACAGCCCCTTAACCACGGACTCCACCTGCCGAGGCTCAAGTCTGCCTGCGGCTATATAGTCCAGGAAGAATAGTGGAGCGGCGCCGCAGGTGAGGATATCGTTAACGCAGTGGTTCACTATGTCCATGCCCACACCCTCGTGACGGCCCAGCGCCGAGGCCAGCTTGAGCTTGGTGCCCACGCCATCTACGCTGGATACCAGCACCGGCTTCTTATAGCCCTGAAAGCGGAACATACCCCCGAAGAAGCCTATGCCGCCCATGACCTCGGGGCGGCGGGTGGAAGCGGCGTGCTTCTTGATGATATCCGTTATTTTGCCGGCGGCGTCGATATTGACGCCAGCACCAGCATAGGTCTCCTTAATTGGTCTTACCTCCTGGCGTAATACCTAGCGGCGGAGGTTTTCAGCGCCGGCCCGCCGACATGCTCTCCAGCCCCAGCTTATCCATCTCCAGCTGGACCGGTATGGGATAGCTGCCGGTAAAGCAGGCTAGACAGAACATCTCCTTGGGCAGGCCCACCGCATTCACCAAACCGTCTATGGATAGATAACCCAGGGAATCGGCGCCGATGAACTTCCTTATATCTTCCACGCTCTTCTGTGCGGCGATAAGTTCGCTGCGGTTGGCCATATCCACCCCGAAGAAGCAGGGGTAGCGTATAGGAGGCGCACAGATGCGCATATGGACCTCCTTGGCCCCCGCCTTTCTGAGCATGGCCACTACCTGGGGGGTGGTAGTGCCGCGAACTATGCTATCGTCTATAACCACCATGCGCTTGTCGGAAAGCATCTGAGAGAGCGGGTTGAATTTCAAGGTAACCCCCAGATCCCTTATGCGCTGGTGCGGCTCTATGAAGGTGCGGCCCACATAGCGGTTCTTAATTAACCCCTCCCCCAGGGGTATGCCCGACTCGTGGGCATAGCCCACGCTGGCGGCGGTAGCAGAGTCTGGGACGCCCATTACCATATCGGCGTCCACAGGATACTGCCGGGCCAGGTTGGCGCCCATTGCCTGCCGGGCGGGGTAGAGCAGCTTGCCATTTATTATGCTGTCGGGGCGGGCGAAGTAGATATACTCAAATATACACACGGCACGGCGAGTTATCTTTTCGCTGCAGCTCTCCATGCCGCCCCTTGTGATGGTAACTATCTCGCCGGGTTCCACCTCCCTGACGAAGTTGGCCCCGATATGGTCCAGGGCACAGCTCTCGGAGGCCACCACCCAACCCCCGTCTATCTTACCAATACAAAGCGGGCGCACCCCCAAGGGGTCGCGGACGGCAAAGATAGCATCGTGGGTTAGTATAACCAGGGAATACGCCCCCTGCAGGCGATGCATGGCATGTTTAATCTTGCCCAGCCAGTCCTTATCAGGACAGGACAGTATCAGATTGCCGATGACCTCGGTATCGGTGGTGGTGCGGAACTCGTAGCCCTTATCCGAAAGCTCGCTGAAGAGGTACTCGGCATTTATCAGGTTGCCGTTGTGGGCTATGGCCATGGTATCAGCACCGCTACCTAAAACTATGGGCTGGGCGTTCAAAGCGCGGCTTGATCCCTTGGTAGAGTAGCGGGTATGGCCGATTGCCATATCCCCACTCAACTGTGCCAGGGAGTCTTCGCAGAAGACCTGGGACACAAGCCCCATATCATTATAAACCTGAAGGTCGTTGCCGTCGGTGGTGGCGATGCCAGCACTCTCCTGACCACGGTGCTGAAGGGCAAAGAGGGCATAGAAGGTAAGACGGGCTACATCCTCATGGGGAGCATAGATACCGCAAACACCACAAGCCTCGTGCAACTTTATTTGCCCCTTAAACAGCCCTTCTAACTAAATTATAAAGCAATCGACTGGCATCGGTCAATTTAGAGGAGTTTGGCCTCCAGCCAGTCTATGGCCACGGCCATCGCTGCGGGGTTTTGCTTGAGCCGATGTCCCCCACCCCTCACCACCACCAGGCCCTTAGGCTCACCCGCGCTCTCATAGAGCTTATAGGCGTGGGAGACGTCCACCACCTCGTCATCACCACCATGCAAGATGAGTATGGGGCGGGGCGATAGCCGGGCTATATGCTTTAATGGATCCAGCGCTTTAAAGCCCTCAATCCAATCGTCCACGGAGGGGGGGAAGCTATCGTCCTTTATGGCATTGATGGCACGCAGGCGCTCTATGTAGCTATCCACCTCAACCGCGTCGGATATCAGCAGTCCGAAGTTGGCGGGCGAGGCGCATGACACCACGGCGGCGACGGTGGTATCCTCAGCCGCCACGCGTATGGAGGTCGCCGCCCCAGCGCTGAAGCCCAACAGAGCCAGCCTCGAGCCATCCACCTCAGGAATGGCCTTCAGAGCGCCTATGGCGGCCCTCAGATCCCTCACCCATCCGGACATATCCACGTTGCCCTGGCTTGCCCTTGAGCCGCGGAAGTGGAACAGCAGCACAGCGAACCCCCGACGGCACACCCTTTGGGCCAGCATAGAATAGCCCTGGTCCTCGGAGTCGTAAGGGCTGGCAGGCAAGCCATGGCATATACAGACGGCGGGGCGTGGACCAGCACCCGGCGGTATATACGCCCGCGCCCACAGCTCTAGTCCGTCTATATTGAGGGGAATCGTTCTATCCATAGTATTATGTCAACTTACGACCAACGGCCTTGAAGAAAGTGTAGCAGAAGGTACCATTCACCTCTGCGGTGCGGTTCAGGTCGGCCATACCCCTACCCCACTCCTCCGCGTCTATGAGACCCCGCTCTATGGCCTGGTCCCTGACCCCCGCCACCATAGCGATGAAGGTCTTTATGGTGAAACCGTCCACCATACGCGGACGGCTCACGTCAGCATAAACCATCCTAGGGGACACCCGCACCTCATCGAGGCCTGCGGATGCCATAAGCGGATACAGCTCCCTGCCGATAAGGGCATTGCCGCCCAGCGCAGCCTGCACGTCTATAAGACACTGTATAGTCGCCTGGGCACGGGTGCTCCTGGGGTAATAGTAAGCCGAGCCATGGTCGCCCTCTATGGCGGTTATAGTACCCCCCTTTTTAAGCACCTTCTTGAGCATCTCCAACGCCCGGCGCGGTTGGGGCAGGTGCTCCAGGAGGAAACAGAGGAAGATATGGTCAAACGCCCCATCCTCAAAGGGAAGGGCGAATATATCGGCCACATGGAACTCCACGTGCTCCAGACCGGCCTTGAGCACCCTCTCCCGCGCCGCCTCTATATACCCGGGGGAGATATCCACGGAGACGAAGTCGCACGCGGGGTTCATTCTGGCCAGGGTATGCGTCTGTGCCCCGGTACCACACCCCACCTCAAGCACCCGGCTGTGCGGCGGGAATACGGAGTCGTGGTGCAAAAGCTCGCTCAAGGTGCCGGCCTGGTCGTCCAGCCTGGCGGCCTCGGCGGGGGAATAACCGTGAACGTAGGAATCTCTGCTCATAACCATCTCGGCTCAAACGGCACTATAGATTATAGCCGTAAGCCGTGGGCGGCGGCAAATATAAAAAATCGCCACCCTATATGGAATGCCGAAGTAAAACGCGGGACGGGCGGCGGACTGCTGAAGGGCTACTTGAGCGGCAGGCTGAAGCTGAAGACGGCGCCTTTGCCCTTCTCGCTTTCCACACAGATATCGCCGCCGTGCGCCTGGACGATATGCTTTGCGATGGCCAGCCCCATTCCGGTCCCATCCTCCGACCGCGCCTTATCGGCCTTATAGAAGCGCTCGAAGACATGGGGCAGGTCGGCCTCATCTATGCCCATGCCGTTATCGGATACGCTGACCACCAGTTTCTTGCTCTTCTCCTTAGCCGATACGCTCACCCGTCCCCCCTCCGGGGTGAATTTGATGGCATTATGAATCAGGTTCACCAGCACCTCGCGTATGCGCTCACGATCCACCTTGACGGGCGGCATGGCGTCGGAGATGTCGCTGTGGAGGACTATGCTGCGCCTCTCCGCCTGCGGATTTAAGCGCACCACCACGTCGTCGGCGAGCGCGCCCATATCCACCTCCACCAGGTCCAGCTTCACCTCCCCGCTCTCTATGCGGGAGAGCTCGGTCAGCTCAGCCACTATCTGCGTCATGCGGTCCACCTCACTGTCCACCTTGAGGAGAAAGTCCCGAGCCACGTCCTTATCGTCCAGCACGCCGTCGTTAAGGGTCTCCACTATGGCCTTTATGGTAGTGAGGGGCGTCCTGAGCTCGTGGGAGATATTGCCCACCAGCTCCCGCCGCATCGTCTGCATGGACCTCATCTCGGTGAGGTCCTGGAACAGGATCAATATCCTCACCGGATTATAGGCCAGAAGCGGCAGAACAATAACCCTCAGAAAGCGCCCCGTGGCCCCAGACTCAAACTGAGCCGTCTGCTCCCTGCGCTTTTCAATTGAAGCCTTGAGCACCTCGTCCACCTCGTGGTCGTGGACAACCTCTATCACATTACGGCCGATGGCGGACTTCTCTTTGAAGCCAAATATGTTCTCCGCCGCCGGGTTGGCCAGGGCTACCATCCCCTCCCAGTCCACCATGATCACGCCATCCACCAGGTTGGCCAGTATGGTAGAAAGTTTGCCGCGCTCCTCGGATATGGCGGTTAGGGTATACTTCATACTCTGGGACATCTCATTAAAGGTACGGGCCAGCTCCCCCAAACCGTCCTGCCTCTCCACAGGCAGGCGCTGGCTGAAGTCACCCAGGGATATCTTGCGCGCTGCGGTGGTTATCTCATGCAGGGGACGGTTGATCATCCTGGTTATATACAGCACAACCCACACCGCCAGCGAGGCCGCAATGGCAATGGCTATCCCCACCGCCCTCACCACCCCATCGGTGGCCTGAGCGTCCCTGAGATAACCCAGGATATAGTATCCCAGGCCGCCCAGGCTGCCCAAAATGAGCGCCATTATAGGCAGAGCTATACGCCACCGAACACCTAGCACCAAACTCATTCCTCCAGCTTGTATCCCACCCCCCGCACAGTGAGCAGGCGCTTCGGCCGGCCAGGGCTGGCCTCTATCTTCTGCCTGAGGCGGCGAATGTGGACATCCACGGTGCGGGTATTGCCGGCATACTCGTAGCCCCACACCTTCTCTAACAGCCGCTGGCGGCTGAAGACGATGCCCTTATTACGGGCCAAGAAGGCAAGCACGTCGAACTCCTTGGCGGTCATCTTAAGTGAGCGCCCGTCCACGGTGACGATGCGGCGCGAGGTGTCTATCTCAAGGTTGCCCAAGCAAAGGGGCATATCCTCACGGGAAGGCTCAATCATGCCCACGCGGCGGAGCATGGCTCGCACGCGGGCAAGAAGCTCCCGCATGCTGAAAGGCTTGGTCATGTAGTCGTCGGCCCCTATCTCCAGGCCAACTATCTTATCCACCTCCTCGTCCTTGGCAGTGAGCATCAGTATGGGGGTGCTCATCTCCTTACGCAGGATGCGGCATACTTCAAAGCCGTCCAGGCCGGGCAACATGAGGTCCAGGATAATCAGTACCGGCCGCTGCTCCCTGGCCATATCCAGAGCCGCCACGCCATCCACAGCCGTAATAACGTTATAGCCCTCTCTGGTCAGATTATAGTCCAGGACATGCAGCAGGTTACGGTCGTCTTCCACGAGGAGGATTTTTTTACTGTCCATAGCTTAAAGGCCCTACTAACATTCTACCATCAGAATCACCTTTCGCAAGGCCTATTTTAAGGCAAATCCAAAAACAACCCGTCATATGTTCAAGGAACGCTAATCAAGCCTTGACTCAGGCCGCAGCCGATGGTATCATTATTCTGGACATAGGTTCATTATAGTATTTTTGCGAACCTATGTAAAAATACCGAGAGGGGTTTATACAGGAAGATGGGTCGGATACCTAAGCGGCGTTGTGTGGCCTCCATACCAGAGGTAACCTTCTTCAAGCCGGCGGGGATACCAATGCGCGTCCTCAAGGAGGTATGTATATCCGTAGAGGAGGCAGAGGCAATAAGGCTCAAGGACCTGGAGGGTTTGGAGCAAGAGGCATGCGCCAGGCGCATGAACATCTCCCGCCCCACCTTCCACCGCGTGCTCACCGGCGCCAGGGGCAAGCTGGCCGACGCTTTGCTCAATGGTAAGGCCATCAGGATTGAAGGTGGCAACTTTGAGATGCAGAAGCGCCCCTTCCGCTGTATAAACGGCCATGACTGGGAGGTCCCCTTTGAGGTAATGGTAACCACCCCCCCGAGGAAGTGCCCCGTGTGTAAGACGCCCAATATCATACCAATCCAGCCGCAACCAGGAGGGGAAGAGGGGACGCACATGGACACACGCAGGACAACCAGGCCCGAATAAGGACCATATATAATAATCGCTAGGAGGAAAGAGTAATGAGGATAGCCATTTCAGCCACGGCGCCAAGCCTGGAAGCCGACGTAGACCACCGCTTCGGCAGATGCCCATATTTTGTCATCGTAGACCCGGACACAATGGAGTTTGAGACCATAGACAACACCACCGCCATGACCGCAGGCGGTGCCGGCATCTCCACGGCACAGATGATAGCCAACAAGGGGGTGAAGGCAGTGCTGACCGGAAACTGCGGCCCCAATGCCCACGAAGTACTGTCCGTCGCAGGCGTAGAGATATTCACCGGGGTCGGCGGCAGGGTTGAGGATGCTGCCAAGAGCCATAAAGCCGGCCTCCATACGCCCAGCCCCCAGCCCAATGTTGCCAGCCATTTTGGCGCCTGCGCTGGGGCTGGCATGGGAATGGGCAATGGCTGCGGCGGAGGACAGGGCGGAGGTGGGGGCAGGCACGGGCAGTGCAAACCCATAAGCTCGTCCCAGGAGGCTGAAATGCTAAAGGCACAGCTAGAGGAGCTTAAAAGCCATATGGAGCGTATCCAGCAGCGCATAGACGAGCTGGGAAGAGATGGGGGGTAAAAACCATGTTCGGGCAAAGAAGCCCCGCTGGCAATATCGGCAGGGGCAGGGGAAGAATGGGAGGCATCCCTGCCTGGTGCGGCATCAGGATGGGAAGAGAACGGGCCTGACGATATCCATAGCCAGCGGCAAAGGCGGCACAGGCAAGACGCTGGTGGCCACCAGTTTGGCTCTATCCATAGAGGACGCTGAGACGGGAACAGTGCTTGACTGCGACGTGGAGGAGCCTAATGCTAATGTGCTCCTAAAGTTGCCCATAAAGGAAACCAGGCCCGTTTTGCTCCCCACCCCCCAAATAGACGAGAGCCTCTGCAACCACTGCGGCGACTGCGCCGAGGCATGCGCCTACAACGCCATCGCTGTGGTGAGAGACAGGGTTCTCGTCTTCCCGGAACTTTGCCACGGTTGCGGAGCGTGCTCATACCTATGCCCCCCCAAGGCTATATCAGAGGTGGGGAGAGAGGTAGGGGTGCTGGAGTTCGCAAACCGGGACGGATTAGCCCTGGTACAGGGCCGGCTCACCATCGGTGAGGTGGCCGCCCCCCACATCATCAAGGAGACCAAGAACCATGCCTCCCCCCAGGGGGTAAATATCATAGACGCCTCTCCGGGCACATCCTGCCCCGTGGTTGAGGCCGTAAAGGACACCGACTTCTGCCTGCTGGTAACCGAGCCCACACCATTCGGCCTGAACGACCTCGCACTAGCTGTGGAAATGCTTATCAAGCTCGGTATACCCCACGGCGTGGTCATAAACCGCGACGGAGTGGGGGACATGGGAGTTGAGGACTATTGCCGCGGTAAGGGGATAGACGTACTGCTCAGGATACCCCTGGATAGCGAAATCGCCAGGTTTTATTCCCGCGGCGTACCCCTGGTGGAGGGAATGCCTCAGTGGAAAGATGAATTCCACGAGCTTTGGCGGAAAATCCGGGACAGCTTAGACGAGAAAGGCGGCAAATGAAGGAGATAGTAGTCATAAGCGGCAAGGGCGGAACGGGCAAGACCATCATCACCGCCTCGCTGGCTTCCCTGGCCCAGAACAAGGTAATGGCAGACTGCGACGTAGATGCCGCTGACCTGCACCTTATCCTCAATCCCTCCTCCCAGCAGCAGAGTGAGTTCGTCGCCGGGCAGAACGCGGAGATAGACCAGGAGACATGCTCCCGCTGCGGGCTGTGCCGGGAGGTGTGCCGCTTCGACGCCGTCACGGAGGACTACCGTGTGAACCCGCTTGCTTGCGAAGGGTGCTGTTTCTGCTACAATATCTGCCCCAACCAGGCCATAACCATGCACGACAACATGGCAGGGCATTGGTATCTCTCCCAGACGCGCTATGGACCCCTGGTTCACGCCAAGCTGGGGGTAGCGCAGGAGAACTCCGGCAAGCTGGTGGCCCTGGTGAAGCAGAAGGCACGCCAAGTCGCCGAGGAGAAAGGTTTGCAGTACCTCATAGCAGACGGCCCTCCGGGCATCGGCTGCCCGGTCATATCGTCTCTATCAGGAGCGCACCTAGCGGTCATCGTCACCGAGCCCACCCTTTCGGGCATCCACGACCTGGAGCGCGTTGCCCAGGTCTGCCATCACTTTAAGGTACCGATGATGGTCTGCATAAATAAGTGCGACCTGAACCATGAAAACAGTGCTGCCCTAAAGGAATACTGCCGTAAAAACGGCATAGAGGTGGCCGCCGAAATACCTTTTGATACCGTGGTTACAGAAGCGCTCGTCAAGCGCCAGCCTGTGGTGGAATACTCCCGTAACGGCATCGGCGGGCTCATATCAAACCTGTGGCAAAATATAGAAGCCGCCGTGTGAAGCGGGTTTAGTACTTAGACGCCTCTATATCATCAATCTTGCCGGTGGCTATAAAGACTACCTGCTCGCAGATATTTGTCACCCTGTCGGCGCTGCGTTCCAGGTTATGCGCCACCCATATCAGGCGGGTAGCACGGGTAACTGTCTTCACATCCTCCGCCATAAAGAGGAGCAGTTCCCGAAACACCTGGTCGTAGAGCTCGTCCACCACGTCATCCTCGCGGCTTATCTTCCTGGCAGCCTTGGCGTCACGCTTAACGAAAGCCTCCAGGCTGCGGCGCAACATGCTGCTGGTCTTGGCCGCCATACGGGGCACATCTATAAGCGGCTTCAAGGGTGGCTCGTCTCCTATCATAATCACTATCTTGGCGATGCCCTCGGCATGATCCCCTATGCGCTCCAGCTCCGAGCCTATATGGAGCACGCCGATGATTACGCGCAGATCGCTGGCCATAGGCTGTTGGGTGGCGATAAGCTCTATACATCTTTCCTCTATATCGGCCCGCTTCCGGTTTATCTTCTCGTCATCAGCTATTATGCGCTCGGCCAGAACCTGGTCCCTCTCTTTGAGGGCCTTGATGGAGAGGGCGAGAGCCTTGTCCACCATGCTCCCCATAGCCAGCGTGTCGTTCTGTATTCTCTCAAGCTCGCCGTGAAATGTGGTCCTTATCTCCATGTCCTGACCTCCTCCCGTATCAGCCGAAACGGCCTGTTATATAATCCTCGGTGCGTTTGTCGGTGGGGTTGCTAAACATCTCTTTTGTATCGTCGTATTCTACCAGTTGCCCCATAAGAAAGAAACCAGTCCAGTCGGAAACCCTGGCAGCCTGCTGCATGTTATGGGTTACGATAACTATGGTGTAATCCTTTTTGAGTTCCTGCATGAGATCCTCTATCTTAAGGGTAGAGAGAGGGTCCAGCGCCGAGCAGGGCTCGTCCATGATAATCACCTCCGGATCCACGGCCAGCACGCGTGCTATACACAACCGCTGCTGCTGACCGCCGGAGAGAGCCAACCCCGACTTGTTTAGGCTGTCCTTGACCTCGTCCCAAAGCGCAGCGGAGCGAAGGCTCCTCTCCACCAGCTCGTCCAGGTGAGCCTTGTCGCCGATACCCAGTATATTGGGGCCGAAGGTAACGTTGTCATATATGGACATGGGGAAAGGGTTGGGCTGCTGGAACACCATGCCCACCCTCTTTCTAATCTCCACCACTTCCACATCGGGGGCATAGATATCCTGCCCGTCTAAGAGGACCTTGCCCTCCAGCTTGGCGCCCTCTATGATATCGTTCATGCGGTTAAGCGAGCGCAGGAAGGTGGTCTTGCCACAACCCGATGGGCCTATCAGGGCTGTTATCTGCCTGTCACGGATATCCATGGTTACATCCTTAAGACACTGAGTAGTCCCATAGAAGAAATTGAGCTTTGTTACCTTTATCTTCGCTTCCATTTAAGCTTCCCCCCTCATTCTGGCCTGAATACGGTTGGAAGTCCACCTAGTGACGAAGTTTATGGCCAGGATTATTAATATCAGCACCGCGCCGGTGGCCAGGGCCTTATCCAAGGCATTGGTTTCCATGGCCAAGTAGAATACGTGCACCGCCAGGGTGCGCCCTCCAGACATCAGCGAGGTGGGCATGGCCGACGACCCTCCCATGGTCACAAAGAGACAAGCCGACTCAGCCACCACCCCACCCACGCACAGTATAACCCCGGTTATGATACCCGGCAGGGCTCCGGGCAGAACCACGCGCGTTATGGTCTGCCACTTGGTAGCCCCCAGCGAAAATGCGGCCTCGCGCTGCGACTTGGGCACCGTCCTCATCGCCTCCTCCGCGGTGCGCATCAGGAAGGGTAGCAACAAGCACACCATGGTAAGGGCACCGGACAATATAGAGTAGTTGAACCTGAGCGCCAGAACGAACAGGGCAAAGCCAAACAGGCCAAAGACTATGGAAGGCACCCCCGCCAGCAGTTCCACACTGCGGCGAATAAAGCGAGTGAAGCGATTGTCCGGGGCATATTCAGCCAGATATATGGCTGCCCCCAGCCCCAACGGGACCAGAATGGCCATAGTTACCCCGATAAGCCAGAATGTGGCCAAGATGGCGGTGGATATGCCCCCCTCTCCAGCCAAACCACCCCGCGGGGGGGTGAGCAGGAACTCTGGGTTTATGACTGGCAGGCCCTTGGCCAGCACGTATATAATCAGAAACAGCAATATAAGAACGGAGCAGATGCCCGCCGCCCAGGAAAAGGCAAAGGCGTACTTCTGCCCACGCTTCGGCGAGATATTAAGCACGGTTGTTACCCCTATAAGCTATTGTAAGCCCCACGCTGTTTATACCTATGACCAGCAGGAACAGCACCAGGCCGGTGGCAAACAAGGCGCTCTCGTGTATACCGGTGGCAGCCGCTATCTCCACGGCGATGTTGCCCGTGAGCGTGCGGGCCGGGCTGAAGATGCTGGTGGGGAATATGGGTGAGTTGCCGATGACCATAACCATAGCCATGGTCTCGCCGATAGCCCTACCCAACCCCAACACGATGCCGGCCACGATACCGCGGCGAGCAGCGGGAAGCATTACATGACGTATTGCCTGCCAATGGGTAGCCCCCAGCGACAAGGCACCCTCTTTGTATTGCTTGGGCACGGCACGCAGGCTATCCTCGCTTATGCTGGCCACGGTTGGCAGAATCATTATGGCCAAGATCACACCCGCTGCCAGAATGGACGAGCCCGAGCCGTGTCCGCTTATATCTGCGATAATGGGCGTCAGGAATATAACCCCCACCAACCCATAGACCACCGATGGTATGCCCACCAGCAACTCTATGGCCGGTTTGACGAAATTGCGCACCCTGGGCGGGGCTACCTCGGCCAGGAATATGGCCGTGCCCAGCGAAAGGGGCACCGCTATCGCCAGGGCAAGCAAGGTGGCCACAGCGGAGCCAGCGAGCATGGTAAGTATGCCGAAATCCCCGCGTCCGGGGTACCACTTGGCGTTTAGAACTATATCTACAAAACCCACCTCTCCCCAGGCAGGTATGCTCGCACGTGTAATAAAAATGGCTATGGAGATAAGAATTGCAAAGGAAACTATAGCGGATATAAGAACAAGGCGCCTGGCCGCAGAATCCGCACGATAATGGGACGCCAACTTCATCGGCATGCTTCTACTTCACAGACCATCTAGGGTGGGGCGGCGTATTTCAACACCGCCCCACCAGCCATATTATATTAGGGAAGTTTAAGAAGGTAAAGACTTACTTCAGGGGTACATAGCCCTCCCCGGCCACTATACCCTGACCCTCGCTGCTAAGGCAGAAGTCCATGTACTCCTTAGCCAGGCCCTCAAGCTCTCCCTTGGTAATATAGTTAAGATAGCGCATAACAGGGTATGCGCCGCTCAGGATATTGGCCTCGTTACAGGCAACTCCATTTATAATAAGCACCTTGACCGACGAGTCCACGTAGCCCAAAGACAGGTAGCCGATGGCGCTCTCTGTAGCCGCCACCTTCTGCTTTATGGCCCCGTTGGCGGGCAGGAACTCGGTGTTGGCCGCTATCTCAGCATCGCCCATGACCTTATTCTCAAAGACATCTCTGGTGCCGGAGCCTGCCTCGCGGCTAATCACTGTCCAGGTATCGTTGGAGCCGGCGACAAAGACATCCCTGACCTCCTCCAGCGTCATATCAGCAACGCTGGCGGAGGGATGGACTATGATAGCCACACCGTCAGCAGCCACGCGATGGGACCGAAGGCTGGGGTAATCGATAATCTCGCTGGACGTCATCTCTCTGGAAGCGGCGCCGATATCCAGGGTACCCTGGGCCACGCCCTTGACGCCGGCGCTGGAGCCGCCACCCTGAACGGTGATGGTGACGCCGGGGTTATGCTCCATGAACTTCTCACTCCACACCTCGGATAGGGGCTGAACGGTGGTGGAGCCACCAACGGTAACCACCCCTCTCCCACCACCCATACATCCACCCAGAGCTAATACGGCTACAACCGAAACTATCAGAGGCACTATAAATCTTTTCGTCATGCTCCTCATATCCGCCCCCTTCTCTGATTTACATACCTTCTCTATATATAATAGATAAACGGGCTTACAGCAACCGCTTCCCAGCTGTCGCCTGTAAGCCCAAAAATCCCCTTTAATCCATACCCCGTCATCAACGTTCACGGTAACAGTGCCGCTTTACCGCAGGATTAAAGTCGTGTTAAATCTATATTAAATCTTTTCCCGCATTCTAAAGAACATATCGTAAGAATTAGACGGAGAGGTAGTTATAAACGCTAAAAAGGGCTGGTCATCCGTCTTGAGCGGACGACCAGCCCCCTATTGCTAGGCTTTTAAGCGAATCAGCCCTTGCTTACCTCCGCCATGTCGAATTCGTCCGGCTTGAAGGTCACCAGGGGGAGTCCCTCCTCCTGGTCCCTGCCGGGCACGTATTCAAACGCCTTCTGGACCGATTCCCCGGCCCTCAGTGAGACGGCCCACAGAGGGATACCCACAGGACACACGTCGGCGCACAGGCCGCACCCCACACAGGAGGCACTGACATGCGACAGCCTGACCATCTGATATGACAAGGGGTCAGGCAACACGGCGGCACACCCTGTTTTCTCCATCTTCTTCTCGTAGTAAGACATATCGTGGTCATCGCCACCGGAGTCAAAGTAGCATACATGGCAATAACATATGGGGCAAGCCTTGCTACAAGCATGACAGCCGATACACTTAGCAAAGACCTTCTGTATGTCGAAGACATCACTGCCGAGCTCGTCAAAGAGATCCTTCTTACGAGCCGCTCTCTTTTCTATAAGCCCCTTTACAACCTCCGACTCCACCTCACCCTGGGCGCGCTCGGCGTCCAGGCCATCGGCGAACTCCTCACCCTTCTCGGTGTTCAGATACACCAGGCACTGGGAATCCAGATCCTGGTCACCCGCCAGGGCAACGGTCATATCGGCATTAAAGGGCACGAAGTGCTCGCAACTGGCGCAGGCGGGCTTTATGTCGGACGGAATATCGTCATCCTTACTGCCCTGGCTGGGACCAGCATAGGTTTCGCCTTCATGCTCCCGGAGACAGGCCGCAAAGCCAGGTCAAAGGACGTAAGCTAAGCTCACACTTACCACCCCAGCCCATTGACAAACTGCCACCCACGCCATTATGGGGTTGGCATTATTAACAGAAGACTTGACAAGAATATTATTAAGTGATAAATTTCAAACAATTTAGCTGATTTTAGGGCTCGTTTTCCCCCATATAAGGGGTTGACATTATTAGACATTAGGTTGACAGGATTGTTGCTGAGTGATAAATTTCAAACAATTTAGCTGATTTTAGGGCTCGTTTTCCCCCATATAAGGGGTTGACATTATTAGACATTAGGTTGACAGGATTGTTGCTGAGTGATAGATTTCAGTAATTGATTAATCTCGCTTAAGCGAATGGTGAATAAACTCGGAAGTTCTGGGGTCAATCCAAATGCTGCGTTGCGGTGTGTCTCAGGGTCGTTTTGTGAGGCAAAACGCTTGGCGGACGGATTTGGTGCGTCCTGGAGGGAAAAACAAGCAAGCAGAAGGATAGTCCTTCGGTATGCTAAAAAGCCATAACACAAATATAGTTGACCCAATAGCTGGAGGCCTTGGGTGATTACGGTTGAGCAACCGAACCGTATCAGCAAACCCAATCCCTCCTTCTAGTTTTTTTGTTGTTGGGGGGTGGCGCTCCCCCCAACAACGGTAAACAGAATGAATAGACTTTTTAGCCGAGAATTCGAGGCAATGAATTCCGGAATTTTGCGTAATAGAAAGAAAATAGAAAGGAGACACTATATGGAGTGAACAAAACATATATAAAGTGAGTAATAATTGATGTGTGTTATAAAATTAGGAAGTTGAGAGGGGGTTTTAGAGGGTTTAGATGAAGAGAAGACTAGCACTAAAACAAGCGTTTATCATCAGCCTAATAGTAGCGCTGGCGATAATTGTACCTCTTACTAGCGGTTGTTTGCCTGGAAAACAGGAAGCAGCACCGCCGACCGAAGAGGCACCGCCGACCGAAACGGCACCGCCGACCGAAGCACCGCCAGAGCCGATAGTAATCGGAGCACCTTTGCCTATCACTGGGGCACCAGCATCTGATGCCGTAGAGATAGAACGCGGACTTAGCCTGGGCGTTGAGGACCTCAATGCCAGGGGCGGCTTGCTGGGAAGGCCTGTGGAATACGTCACCGCTGACGTAGTAGATTGGGGAGCGGTGGATCAGGTTGCGGCTCGCGACTACCTGCTTACAAAGGATGTAGACCTGTTCCTGCCGGGTTACGGACTAGATCCCGCCTTCATGGACATTTTCGCCGCAGAGGAGACCGGTGGTATTCCCTATCTCCATTACGGCACCACAGAGCTGTTTGCGGAGATGTGGGCGTCGAATCCGGACAAGTACTGGAACATACTGCAGATTGACGACACCTCCATCACGTATAGCCCGAATGTCTACGAGGTCATGACCAGGGCAATTCCAAACGAATACGAGTATCCCAACAAAACTGTGGCAATCCTGACATCACAGATAACCTATAATCAGGAGATTTCGGCCGGGTTAAGGGATCTGATAAACGCGGATCCCGAGTGGGAAGTGGTAGTAGACGAAGAGCACCCGTTCGGCACCCAGGAGTTTGGGGTTCAGCTATCCAAGATCAGAGAGCACAACCCAGGGTTCATCTTCTTCAGCACCGTTGTGGTTCCTGAAGGGGTAGCATTCGTAAGACAGTTCCTGAGCAACCCGTCCGATTCACTAGTTGTTGTCCATTACTGTCCATCCAACGTCGAGTTCCGGAAGATGCTTGGCGACCAGTCTATCGGCATACTTTGGCAAACTAGTGAAGGGCCTCCCCCAACTAAGACCGTATTTGATTATAGGGAGAGGTATATAGACACCTTTGGCGAGGAACCTGGCTTCTGTCAAGCCTACGCAGTGCATGATGCAGTCATGTTCTGGGCTCAAGCTGTCGAAGCTGTCGGTGATGTAGAGGATTACGAAGGCATTATCGATCAGTTCATGCGCACTTCTATCGGCACTGAAGACCGCGTAATCATGGCAGGCATGACACAGGGTCCTGCTGGCCTTAACGTATCTCCTCTGAGTGGTACCGATCGGACAGTATGGAGAAACGGTATGACAGAGTGGGATAAAGAAAACAGGCCAGAAGGCAAGGACGTCGGAACCAGCATGACGTTCAGTCAGATAAAGGCGACTTCCGATGGTCCTCAAGATGTCATAACCTACATCTACGACATGCCAACAGAAGAGTATATGCAGGCTTACTATGGGGTCGACCCCTTCCACAAGTATCTTGACGAGGTAGGGGCGGAATTCGTGCTACCTCCGTGGCTGGAGTAAGTTTCGCAAGGTTGAAACCTTAAATTTATAGGGCAGCATAGGTGCTTAGTTATGCTTACGGTTTGTACTGCCGTGTTATCCCTGGCACCAAGGGATAGAGGAAGAAAGAAGCGGCGACTAAGCACTTATGCCCGGCCCATAGGGGAGAGAACCACAGTGGGGCAAAATTTCAAGGGATACGCAGACAAGAAGAGAAGCGCATGTCCCAAGCGGAGGGGAAAGGTGACAAGCTATGTCTGGTTCTGAAGTCATAGATGTACTTTTAGTTGCCATCTCGCTTGGTGGTATATATGCCTTAATGGCTTTAGGGTTAACTCTAGTTTACGGTATTACCAGGGTCTTCAATTTTGCTCTGGGGTCGTTCTATCTCTGGGGTGGATACATCGCCTGGAGCTTGCACAAAGGATACTTTAACCTACCTTATCCGTTGGTTTTTGGCATTACAATCGTAATTATGTTCTTTATGGGCCTAGCATATGAAAGGGCGCTTCTAAATCCGTTGCGTCGCTTCCCTGACTGGGAATGGCTTGCCATAATCGTTACTTTAGGCTCTGCCTTGTTCTTAGATAACTTATCTCTGGTAATCTTTGGCGCGCGAGGCAGAACCTTGCCCTACCTAATTGAGGGTAACTTGACATTTGGTCAGTTTTCATTTGCTAAACATGATCTAGCAATATTGCTTATAGCGATAGCTGCAATGATCGCACTTAACATGTTCTTGAAGAAAACCAGAGCCGGGAAGGCTATGCAAGGGGTTGCCCAAGATTCGATAGGGGCAGCCATTGTCGGGATACCATCACCTAAGGTATTTGGCTATACATTTGCTTTAACAACAGCCCTGGCTGGTATCAGCGGTATGCTTCTCGCTCCAAGAACCCAGCTATATTCCTATGTAGGTTGGCCTGTTCTTGTCAAGGCAATGGTAGTTGTAGTATTTGGCGGCTTAGGCAGTATTAAAGGGACCATCGTCGCTGCCTTCACCTTGGCGATAGTAGAGGCGTTTGTTACATATCAAATCGGCGCTCTATGGGCGCTGCCTATCTTCTTGGTGATATTGTTCGTAGTATTAGCGCTGAGGCCGAGAGGACTGTTTGGAACATGGTAAAAAGAGCATTGAGATTAAACAAGAAATCCTATATTTTCATCGGTTTAGCAGCACTTTTATGCCTTCTTCCGCTTGGCATCGGAGGCAACCGCGACATAATGCATTTGTTTATCTTGAGCTTCATTTGGGGCGTGGTAGCTAGCGCATGGGACCTGATTATGGGATATGCCAGGGTCTTGTCTTTCGGACAGCTCGCGTTTTTCGCCCTGGGTGGTTACGCTTCGGCCATGCTTACCTTACATATGGGAATATCACCATGGCTGGGAATGCTGGCAGGGGGTGGCATAGCACTAGCCACCGGTCTTGTAGTGGCTGTAATCTGCCTTAGACTTAGAGGAATCTATGTAGGTATGGTCACCTTCGCCATTCATCTAGTCCTGCCAACCTTATTTGTCGCTGGAAACGCGATTGGGACTGGGGGAACTTACGGTTTGTTTGGCATAGCGCCCCTGAATGTTGGAGACTATGTTTTCTCTAAGCTTAATATGATCCCTTGGTATTATGCGGCTTTAGGTCTATTCGCTGGATTCATTTTTGCGATACATAAGATTATCAATTCCCCAATCGGGCTGGCATTCATGGCCCTCCGTGATGCTGAAACCTTCGCAAAGAAGCTCGGAATAGACCAGTATAAATACACGGTTATAGTGTTCGCACTGGCTGCTTTCATCACAGGCGTGGCAGGCAGTTTCTACGTTCATTACATGGGCGTGATTTCTCCTGGCATCTTTAGACTTGAGTTTTTCCTTTTCGCTCTAGTCATGGTTATGCTTGGAGGTATGTCACGGTTCCCCGGAGCAGCGATTGGCGCGTTCGTAGTCATATTCCTTAACGATGCTGCGCGGGAGGTAGGTATGGCACGTCTTACAATACTGGGAGCAATAGTAGTAGCAGTAATGATTGCTTTACCTGGTGGCCTAATTTCAATACCCGAAGTCGCCAAGCGTTTCATCACGGGCAGGACATCTAAAAAGGTGAGTGACTCGCCTACGGCATGACGTATGGAATGGACGATATATGAGTATAAAACTATATTTGCCCAACAAGAGGAATAAATATGTCCCTTCTTAAATGTGAGAAAGTAACCCAGCAATTTGGTTCATTAAAAGTGATTAGCGACCTCGACTTTGAGTTAGAAAAAGGGGAGGTGCTTGGCGTTGCCGGGCCAAATGGTGCGGGAAAAACCACTTTGTTTAATGTAATCTCCAGAGTCTACAAGGGCTCAGGGGACATTATCTTTGATAATGAACACATTATGAAGCTTAAAACGCATCAAGTCTGTCACAGGGGTGTTGCAGGAACTCTTCAAATCCCTCAGCTTTTCTCTACCCTGCCGGTGCACGCTAATGTAGAGGTTGGCGCACATTTCGGCAACGTGGGAAAAGAAGAAAAGTATGAGAATATTAGGGAGGCGATCAAGTTTGTGGGGTTAGAAGGGAAAGAGGAGGTTATCGCTGACAACCTCAATCTCTACGATAAAAAGCTGACCATGTTAGCAGCGGCTCTGGCCACAAAACCAAAGTTACTGCTGTTAGATGAACCCATAGGTGGGCTAAGCCCGACAGAGGTTGGACAGTTTGTTTCTCTAGTTGAAAAGGTAAATACTGAACTGGGTATGACCATCATAATAATTGAGCACCTGATGAAGGTGCTCACGCGGCTGGCTAATAGACTCATGATTCTAGAAAACGGTGTCAAGATTGCTATTGGTCCTCCGGATGAGGTTTGCAGCATGGAGAAGGTCATAGAAGTTTATCTAGGGAGGGGCAAACATGCTTAAAGTAAAAGACCTGAATAGTTACTACGGACAATTCCGGGCATTACACGATATTTCTCTTGAGGTAGCCGAGGGTGAGTTGGTGGTTGTTTTCGGGCCGAATGGTCATGGTAAAAGCACCCTGCTTAAGACTATCTGCGGCCTACATCCATCGACCTCAGGCTCAATAAATTTTGACGGAAAAGATATTACTAACCTGGGGGCTCTCAAGCTAGTCGAGATGGGTTTAGTGTATATCGCCGAGGACAGGCATCTTTTCCCGAAAATGAGCGTCATGGATAATCTGGAATTGGGCGCCTATAACGTACATGCTAGAGCTAAGATGGCTGAGAATATCGAATACGTCCTCGAAATGTTCCCAAGATTGAAAGAGCGGATTTCGCATCTGGCTGAGCAGTTAAGCGGTGGAGAGGCTCGTATGCTGGCTCTCGGGCGAGGTTTGATGTCCAACGCCAAACTGCTGGCGATAGACGAACCATCACTGGGTTTAGCTCCCTTTCTTAGAGAAGAGGTGTTTAAGACAATCGCCACTATCAATAAGACCGGGATTACCGTGCTTATGGTGGAGCAAGATATTACCGAAGCCTCAGAATATACAGACAAGGTCTACTTGGTAGAAGACGGCCGGATAGTATTCCATGGGACCACGGAAGAGGTCATGCAAAATGAGCATGTCAAAGCCGTGTTCTTGGGGATATAAAATGGGTAAATCTAAATTGTTAAAGTTTAAAGCGATTGTCGGTATAAGCTTAGCAGCGGTACTGCTAACAAGTGTGCCATTGCTAAATGGCTGTGCTGCCCCAACTCCAACACCAGAGGAGATAGAACCGATAAGAATAGGCGCGCCCTTGCCTCTCAGCGGGGTGCCAGGGCCTGATGCGATAGAGATGGAACGCGGAATGACCATGGCGGTTGAAGAGATAAACGCTAGGGGTGGGTTACTGGGGAGACGCGTAGAAATCTTTATCCGTGATGTGGTGAACTGGGGGGCGCAGGACCAGATCGCGGCTCGTGACTACCTGCTACAAAAGGAGGTAGATGCCTTCTTCCCGGGTTATGGCTTCGATCCCGCCTTCATGGATATTTTCGCCGCGGAGGAGACCGGCGGCATTCCCTATCTTCATGTGGGTACTACAGAACTGTTTGCTGAAATGTGGGCGTCGAACCCAGATAAGTACTGGAACATATTGCAGCTGGACGACACCGCAGTAATGTATGGCCCAAATGTTTATGAGATTATGACTGAGAAGATTGCGGAGGAATATGATTATCCAAGCAAAACGGCAGCAATCTTAACGGCACAGGTAACCTACAACTTGGAGATTTCGGGCGTTCTAAGAGATTTGATAGAAGCGGACCCCGAGTGGGAATTAGTGATAGATGAAGTTCACCCATTCAGGAGCATGGACGTCGGCAGTGGTGTTCCGGAATTTGGGATACAGCTAGCCAAGATCAGGGAGGCAAACCCAGGGTTCATCTTTTTCAACACCGCGTTTGTTCCCGAATCAGCCGCTTTCGTAAGGCAATTCCTTGAAGACCCGACCGATTCGCTGATTGTTATCCAGTATGCTCCGACTACACCTGAATTGCGGAAAATGCTGGGGGAACAAGCTGTGGGCTTGCTTTGGCAAACCACCATAGGGCCGTATCCAACCGACAAGGCGTACGATTACAGGGAAAGATATACGGCCAGATTTGGCGAGGGGCCTGGCTTCTGCATGGCTTATTCAAACTATGATCAGGTTATGTTCTGGGCGGAAGCTGTTGAAGCTGTCGGTGATGTGAAGGATTATCGCGGAATTATTGATCACATCATGGACACTCACATGAAAGGCATGACTTATGGCCCGAGCGGGACTAACATATCGCCGCTGAGCGGTACTGACCGTACAATGTGGAGAGAGGGTATGCCGGAGTGGGACAAGGAAAACCGTCCGGAGGGACCAGATTACGGGTCCTCAATGACCTTCAGCCAGATACAGGTCACATCAGACGGCCCGCAGGATATAGTACTCTTCTTATATGACTACCCCACAGAAGAATATATGTTAGAACACTACGGGTATCAACCCCGACATCAATATATTGAAGAGGTAGGAACGGAGTTTGTATTGCCTCCTTGGCTAGAGTAGCCATAAGTAGGCACTAATAGGATAAACCCTGTGAGCTACTTGAAGCGCAAATGATATTGCGCAGTGATAATCAATAGAAAGGGAGGGGGGTTATGTGAAGGTAGGCGCAATAAAGAAGTTGAGAGATTTTATTCTTAATAGAAAGAGAAAGGGGGTTGGGGATGCATTTAACAATCCATGAAGAGGAGCGCATACAAGTTTGGGCGGCGGCTGAGATGGCTCGGCGGCGGCTTGAGCGTGGGGTTAAGTTGAACTACCCCGAAGCCATGGCCCTGATTTGTGATGAAGTCCTTGAGCGCGCCCGCGACAACAGTATTCCGATGCTCGTTGACCTTGTGGAATACGGGGGAAAGATCCTAACAAAGGATCACGTTATGGAGCCGGTGCCGGAGATGATGAAAATCCTACAAATCGATGTAAAGTTCCCCGAAGGCTCGAAGTTAGTTACCATATATAACCCGATACGATAGTAGATATTACGAAAGGAGGATAGCTATGTCTGAGAAATTTTGGGAAAGGCCGCCTCTACCTAAGTCTGTGATTCCAAAGGAATCATTTGATGTTGGTGAGCCAAGCAAGTGCGGACATATCGACTTCGCTGAAGGCGATATTGAAATTAACGTCGGTAGACCAACTACGGAACTAACGGTGGTCAACACAGGTGACCGCGCTGTCCAGGTTGGAGCGCATTTCCATTTTGCAGAGTGCAATAGAGCTATGGCTTTTGATCGTGAGGCTGCTTTCGGATTGCGTCTCGACATACCAGCAGGGACCTCTGTGCGTTTTGAGCCCGGACAAAGCCAGAAAATCCGTCTTACAACCTTCCTAGGGCACCAGGCAATATATGGCCTAAACAACATGACCAACGGCTCTGTAAGGTTGCCGGAGATCAAGAAACAAACCATGAGCAGGCTACGTGCCGACGGTTTCTGCTTTGAGGGAGATAGATACCCGGTAGTAACTCGAGCAGACGAGAAGTATAAGGCTAAGAAAAAGTAACTATACCGGAAGGTATTTCAACTTTTAAAGTATGAAAGAGAGGCACAAATATGAGCGTAAAGATTCCGCGTTCTGATTATGCGATACAGTATGGGCCGACGAAGGGTGATCGCATTCACTTGGCGGACACAGGCCTAGTTGCCGAGATTGAACACGATTATGGTACTTATGGTGACGAGATGGTGTTCGGCCCCGGCAAGACCATCCGTGATGGCGCGGGCCATTCGGGCAAATGGTCATATAACGATGGCGCTCTTGACTTCGTAATAACCAATGCCGTCATCATGGACCCAGTCCAGGGCATAGTTAAAGGCGATATAGGCATTCGGGATGGCAAGTTCGTTGGCGTGGGCAAAGCAGGCAATCCAGACACCATGGATATCACCCCAGGGCTGGTTGTTTCAGCCAACACTGATATCCTGTCAGTCGAAGGCAAGATCGTCACTCCAGGACTAGTGGACGCCCATGTCCACTTCGATTCCGTCCAGACAGTATACGAATTCTTGAACGCTGGTTTTACCAGTCTATTCGGCGGCGGCACGGGCCCTCACACCGTTGGTATTGAGTGCCCAGGCCAAAACAACTTGCGCATGATGCTGCAGGCTATGGCCGATTTCCCTGTCAACTTCGCTAACTGGGGCAAGGGCAATGCCATAAGCAAAGGTGTACTAAGAGAACAGGTTCTGAATGGTGCAACGGGCTTTAAGATTCATGAGGATTGGGGCGCAACCCACGCAGTAACCGATGTCTGTCTGCAGATTGGCGACGAGTACGATATACCAATAATGCTGCACACTGACACCCTTAATGAAGCCGGATACATGGAACGCACGCTTGAAACCATCAACGGACGAGTGATGCATATGTATCATGTTGAAGGTACCGGAGGGGGACATGCTCCAGACCTCCTGAAGTGCTGCGGTGAGCCCAACTTATTGACCAGCTCGACCAGTTGTGCTAATCCGTTCTGTATCAATACCTGGGATGAGTCTCTCGGCATGCTGATTACGTGCCACAATCTCAACGTAGATGTGCCGACAGATATAGCATTCGCCCATGGGCGAGCACGTGCGGAAACTATGAGGGCTGAGGATGTTTTGCACGACATCGGTGCTATCAGCATGATGACGGCGGACAACCAGGGCATGGGGCGTGCCGGTGAGAGCGCGCTGAAGAGTTTCCAGCTTGCTGCTGTCAACAAGGTGCGTTATGGCAAGCTTCCTGAAGACAGCCCTAATAACGACAACTTCCGCATCAAGCGATACTTGTCCAAGGTTACCATCAACCCTTGTATCGCCACTGGTGTCTCCCAGTATATTGGCTCCATAGAACCAGGAAAGCTCGCCGACCTCGTTGTCTGGCGGCCTGACATGATCTTCGTGAAGCCACAGCACATATTAAAGGGCGGGTACATTTCCAGGGCCGATATGGGAGAACCCAATGGTTCCCTAATGACCACCCAGCCGACCAAGATTCGCCCACAGTACGCAGCCTTTGGTAGCAATCCGTCACAGTTAAGCTATTCCTTCGTGCCTCAGGCAGCCATTGATGACGGCTTGGCCGACAGGCTTGGGTCCCATCAGACCCTGATGCCGGTCCACGATGTGCGAACACTGTCCAAACGTGATATGCTGTATAATGACTGGATGGGCGAAATCGAAATCGACCCAGAGTCATACAGCGTTTATGTGGACGGGGAACGAGCAACGGTAAAGCCAGCTAAGTCGCTGCCTATGTCTCAGCTTTATTTCTTCCGTTAAGAAGACGCCTAGATAAAAAGGAAGTCGGATATGATTGGTGAAGAGGGTGTGGTTGTAGAGGTCCTAGGAAAAGCTGACGACTTTAAAGAGAACGTGAAGGGGTTCGACCGCCTCCTGCTAACCGCAGAGGAGCGGTCGAGCCCCCACATGGTCAGACAAACCGAAGGCGGGCGCAATATGCGGCTCTCTATTCCACGAGGCATTGAACTCATGGACGGAGACGTGATAGCAGTGGATGGGGAGATCGCCATCGTTATCGCCGCTGCACCAGAGGATCTCTTTGTGGTTAGTCCAAGAGATGCGCTTGAGTGGGGGGTGACCGGCTATCTGCTGGGAAACTTGCACAGCCCTGTACGTTTCAACCACGATTCGTTACTCACCCCAGCTGATTCAGGGGTTGCAGGCGTGTTGGACCGGCTCAAAGTTCCTTATGTCCAACGTGTGACGCCCTTTACGGGCAAACGTTATGGCGCCCACCATCATCATCACGATTAATGTCTGCATGGATAGGAGGTCACATGCCTGTTGAAAAAGGGCAGGAAGGGCTGCTTTATTTACTTCAAATTGCCAACTCAGCGTTTCCCACTGGTGCTTTCAATCACTCATATGGATTCGAAACACTAATAGACAGGGGAGAGATCTCCGATGCGAAGGGCTTAGAGGAACTATGCTCTAACTGGTTGCTCTATGGAGTAGCTCCGCTGGACGGGGCAGCGGTGGCAACAGCACACCGTGCAGCTTTAGCAGGAGACCTCGAGCAAATCGTTGAGCTTGACAATCTTGTGGGAGCTTTAAAGCTCCCACGGGAGATTCGGGAATCCTCATATAAGATGGGGCATGCTTTCCTTACCACTGTGATGAAGGTATTTCATCATGGTGGAATGTTGGAGCCTTACGCTAAAGCAGTGAAGGAAGGCAAATGTGAAGGTCATCAGGCCGTAGCTTCCGGAGTTGCCGGAGCTGCTGCGGGCATCACAGAAGCGGAAATAGTATTAGTTTCCCTTCAGGCTACTCTCGGTAATCTAATAGGGGTTGCTGCCCGTCTGATTCCGCTGGGTCAAATAGAAGCACAGCGTATCATTACCAATTCCTGGCCCCTGTTGACCCAAGCAGTGGAAATCGCTCGGTCACTCAAGCCTGAAGAGTTTGGATCTACCGCAGCGATGCTTGATATTGCGGCTATGCACCACGAGCGTATGTATTCTCGCCTCTGTATGTCTTGAGAATATTTACTATTAACCCTGGAAGGAGTAGGAAAAATGCGTAAACCAGTCAGACTTGGAATTGCAGGACCCGTAGGCTCGGGTAAGACTGCTCTCCTCTTGCAACTTGCTCGCGAGATGGGGAAAACTTATTCAGTGGCAGCTATCACCAATGATATTTATACCAAAGAAGACGCTCAGGCTGTTGTAAGAAGTGGTGTGCTGCCTGCCGACCGCGTTAGTGGAGTTGAGACCGGGGGTTGCCCTCACACCGCAATCCGTGAAGACGTGTCTATGAATCTTCATGCGGTGGAGGAAATGATTGCCCAACATCCCGATGTTGATATAGTATTCGTTGAGAGTGGGGGCGATAACCTGGCAGCGACTTATAGCCCAGAGCTTGTGGATAGCCACATCTATGTTCTAGACGTAGCAGGAGGCGATGACGTCCCCAGGAAAGGCGGCCCTGGCATTACTAAATCCCCTCTCCTAGTCATTAACAAGAGGGACCTAGCGCAGTATGTGGGAGCTGATCTCTCTCTGATGGAACGAGACGCCAAGAATATGAGGGGCGATAAGCCATTTATCTTCACTAATATGAAGACCGGCGAAGGACTTGACCAAGTGATTAGCTGGATCAAACGCGAAGTGCTTTTAATTGAACCCTAAGGCGATTGAGGAGTTGATTATGGCCGAACCCGTTTTGCCAAAAGAGGATTGGGATATTGGTAAACACGGTTTACTGAACATACACGCGCGGTTGCAAAATGGACGCACAGAGATTGAGTCTCGTAGTCGGCGTGTCCCGTATCAGTGGCAGGGATACCATTATCAAGATCACGACGATGAGCCGTTTTTCCCCCTGATTACCACCAGCGGCGGTTTCGTGGAAGGTGATGTCACTGAATTCACTGCCGTTCTTGAACCCGATACCAGGATGCTGGTAGCCGCTCAATCAGCCAGTAAGTTCTATGGTTGCCTGGGGGGGGAAACCTCACGCGAGATTGTTAATGTGACCGTGGGTGCGCGAGCCTTATTCGAGTATCATTCTGGTCTGGCTATCCCCTATGGTC
Organism: uncultured Dehalococcoidales bacterium; assembly: GCA_964627215.1. Classification (GTDB taxonomy): domain Bacteria; phylum Chloroflexota; class Dehalococcoidia; order Dehalococcoidales; family E44-bin46; genus CAZVIZ01. The sequence continues at coordinate 163,860 of CAZVIZ010000001.1, read as the reverse complement.
AGAGTCGTATCCAACGGAACACTCAGATCTTCATAGATCAATCCTCAAGGCTCTTCGCCACAGACCTGATGACAGCAGGCCGGATCTACCATGGAGATGGTGAAATCTTCCAGTTCGACAGTATGGAATCGTCGTTCGAGGTTAGCATTGATAACAGAAGGTTCGCCATCGACCGCCTTGTTGCAAAGGAACGCAGGCACGTAGATGCGCTAAAACAGCTCTGGAATGGAGCCTACTATATGGGCACGGTCTTCGCTTATGCTCCCGATCTGCCGGGGGGAATTGAGGATTCAGTACATGATAAGTGCGCAGCTGTTGATGGTGTGGAGATAGGGGTAAGCCGCTTAGGTAATATGGTGGTTGTACGTATTTTAAGTCAAGAGACTTGGCAGATCAATGAAGCAATCTATGGTGCGTGGGAGGTAACGCGACCGGCAATTGCTGGCAAGCCAGCAAAACCTATCCAAACCGGCGCAACTCCGGCAGGCATGAGATAAGGGTAACCCTTCACTTCGCCCGGTTTCCTGACACCCAAAATGCGGCGGGAGATATATCCTGACTTGTTTGTTAAATCATGCCCTGATGTAATCCGCTTACACTTACATCAGGGCATGGAGTCGGCCACAATCTTAGGCTACAAATTGGCAGGCCACGCCGGAGACAATTGATATCCAAGTTATAATCCCGGCACATCTTGCAACGCCACTAAATCCGCACTTTCATAATCCCCCACCCCGCCTTCAACCTCCTATACTCCAGGTCAAACTCCTCTATCAAGTCTGTTACATGTATAAGGGTATCCCTTGTAGATGCCGGGGATTCGTCCTGCGCGCCGATGCATACCTCGCTCTCAAGGTTCATGACAGATTCCAACGAATCGCTGGTCCGCACCCAGACCACGTGGTTAATGCGCACCATGTCTTGAATCTCGCTGGTGAGAATCTGTCCCGCTATATCAAATGCACTACGGCCACCATCCATGACCAAGATTCTATCCAACTGGCCGGATATCACCCTGACATACACGATGACCCTATTATGCTCACAATCAGCTGAATTTCCTTCAACTCACAGTAACTCTTGAATGCCGCCGACACCAGGTTCCCCAAACATCGGCCCTATCAAAGCTCATACAAGCTCTTTCCTGGCAGTTTCCACAATCTCACGCAGGTTTTTTTCACGTCGTCAGACAGAAGCTCAGCCTGATGGGGCTTGATTATCCTATGCGCCCCTTCCCTGGCCACCCACATCAGATCCCCGCCTCCACCAGCCCGCCTTAACCGATACCCTTAAAACAACTCACCAGTGGACAAACATAGGCATGTTTGTTAATTCAAACGGGTAAGTACAACCCGACCACCGGACACACAAGCTATTATATCGGAATTCGGCCGAAGGCACAAGCGAGGGAAAGCCACGCCAGAGAAAATCGGTCCCAGGGTGCAATTCCGCTGGAGACCGCTCAAACGGAGGCATCGGCGAGCTCGCTAAAGCTTACTCACCACTGGACGAACATTATGTACCCCCAAAATATCCGACCACGGGGGTTGACATGGAAAAAGGTGTCAGCTATTATAATTATATAGTATTTTAGAAGTTTCTAAAGTATTTATTTACGCATACAGGAGGTATAAGTGGAAGAAGACCAGATCTATTCCTACCACGCCGAGATGTGTAAGGTGTTCTCTCACCCTAAACGACTGCAGCTCATTAACATTCTCCGCGATGAAGAGATGAGTGTAACCGATCTGTCCCAGAGGCTGGGGCTGGCCGTGGCCAATTTATCCCAGCACCTGGCCATGATGAGGGAGCGCCGCATCCTCGTCTCAAGGAAGGAGGGAAATGTGGTCTATTATCGAGTAGCCAATCCTCGCCTCCTTGAGGCCTTTGATTTATTGCGGGAAATACTGTTCGAGCAAATCAGACAGGATGCAGCCCTTATTCGGGATAAATGAAACTAGTCAGGAGGTATGGTAATGAAGCTTGGCATCATCTTAAACAGCAACGACCCTGAGACCGCCTGGAATGCACTGCGCTTGGGCAACAAAGCTCTGGCTGATGGTCATGAAACCAGCGTGTTTCTCTTGGGGAGCGGTGTGGAGATAGAGAACGTCAAGGACAAGAAGTTCAATGTTGCTGAGGGTCTAACACAGTTCCTGAATCACGAAGGCAGGCTTTTGGCCTGCGGCACCTGTCTCAAATCCAGGAACAAGGAGGCTGGGGTATGTCCCATCTCTACCATGTCGCAATTGGTGGAGATGATTGACGAGTCGGACAAGGTGGTGACTTTCGGCTAAAACGATTACCGGTTAAGGTGAGTATCACTTGCCAAAGGACAGGCATAAGCTGAAGAGTTTGGAATCCCAGAACGATGCTTCCACTATCATTATAGATAAGCGGGGGACAGAATGAATAAAAATATTAAGACTGCCATTATTGTCGGTAGCATAGCGGTAGTCATCATTGTTGTCTTACCCCTGGTTTTTGGAGCAATTCCGGGTTGGCCATGCTACGGATACGGAATGACGGGGCCCTGGATGATGGGCGGCTTCGGGGGGATGTGGCTAATGCCGGTTTTCTGGGGGCTTATCATATGGGCTGTAGTGGCTCTGGTCCACGGTTTAGGTGAGTCAAGGGGTTCTCACTCCTTAAAAGCAGACTCGCCTCTGGAAATGCTCAAAAAGAGATATGCCCGAGGTGAGATAGATAAGCAGGAGTACGAAGAGAAGAAGAAGGACATGGTTTAATATTCGTGAAAGACAACTCATGGTTGGAGGTCAGGGATGAGGAGGTTATACACGTTAGGTATTCTACTAGTGATACTAGTCCCACTAGTGCTTACTTCCTGTGTCACCACTCAGCCTGCAACGCCGTCTTACCAGCAGCCACAGCAGGGTGGCGGGATGATGAGCCCAGGTGGCATGATGGGCTCCGGCGGTATGATGGGGTCAAGTATGACGGGATCGGGAATGATGAGTGGCATGCCTGGGATGAGGGGTATGATGGGATACTACTCTGGAGCTCTCGTCCCGCTCTCTCATGACGATGCTAAGGATATAGCAAATGACTATTTGGCATCCCTGAACAACCCGGACCTTAGAATCGATGAGTTCGAGGAGTACTCCCACAACTTCTACGTGTCCCTAATTGAGAAGAGCACCGCCAGAGGAGCCATTGAGACCATCATCGACAGATATAGTGGCAGCCTCCAAGTCGAGCCCCAGAGCATGATGTGGAACAGCAAGTACGGCATGATGGGCAGCTCTCAGCAGGCTCAGATGGCAGTTACCCCGGAAAGGGCCCTGGAACTCGCTCAGGGCTTTCTGGACGTGGCATACCCCGGCGCCGAGGCTGACGAGATTGTCGCCTACTACGGCTACTATACCATAATGGCCAAGCTTGAAGATGAGCACTATGGCATGCTGAGCATAAATGGCTACTCAGGAGACGTCTGGTATCATACATGGCACGGCATGTTCATATCGAAAGTAGAGGAACACTGATAAGATAGCACCATCAATGAAACCCAGTGAGAAGCCGATATACCTTGACTACAATGCTACCACCCCGATTGACCCCGGCGTCCGCAATGTCATGCTGCCCTACCTGGAGGAGCACTCCGTCAAAATGTGATATTTCGGACTTTTTGCACACTGCATGATACAAGCTGTTACTAAATTCTTGACTAATGGCGTTTTTTTTTAGTAAAGTGCGAATACTCTGGTATAGGAGTATGTTATCGTGACAACAAAAATGAAGTACTTCGCAATCTATCTACCATTAATGATTATGGTGCTGGCTTTGTCAGGTTGTTCATCCGGAATCCCTCAGGAGCAACACGACCAATTAACGTCTGAATTAACCTCTTCCCAACAGCAACTGGAAGAACTCAACACCCGAGTTGAGGATTTGACCAAAACCAATGGAGAACTTGAGAACTCGCTCAATAATTCTACCAAACTGAATGAAGAACTGTCCGCGATTACTGCTTACTTACTTTGGTACGATTACTATTATGGAACCGGTGCTTATAATTTCGATGACGTAGCCGCGTTTAATTCTCAACTGGTTAGTCTCATTGCAGCCATTGACGATACAAACTCTCAGGCAGCTTTCGATGTCTATTACACGACCCATTATGATTACACTACACTAGTTGATTCTTTGCCGAAAGATAATATTTGGACCCTGTCCCAGTACGAGAGTTGGAGTGATGCCGGTAAATCTCGTAAGGAAGCACTTGAGCAGGTGGGGGTACATCTGCTTAATAAACTGGAAACCATTAGTTGGTTTGGGGAGAAATAGCCATTAGAGTCTACTTTTGTAGAGGGGGTAAAATATACTTATGAAAATGAAATTAGCTTTTTCGCTAATACTATCATTGATCTTTATTATAGCCTTGTCTTCCCCAACATTGGCCTATATTCCTGGTGATGGCGGTAATGGCGGAGGTGGTGACCATGGCGGAGATGATGGCGGTAATGGCGGAGATGGTGACCATGGCGGAGATGATGGCGGTAATGGCGGAGATGATGATCGTTATGAGTATGATGATTATAAGTATAGTGATTCTTTCTTGCAAATAGAAGTCCCTGAGGGTCAAGAATTAGGCGATGTGCAGAATGTTAGAGATTTCAATGGTGATATTATTGTAACCGCAGATGGATACCCGGTGCTGGGTCGACAACTCTTTTATGAAACGGGAGAACCGGTCCTCGATTATAGTGAGTATCCTGAAGGCGAGCCGATATATTTTACTGATACTGACGAAGGATGGATATCCCCCCCCGTGACGTATTTTCTTGAACTCGGTCCAGGATTCACGTCTGGACCCGACAATGAAAGATTCGCGTATACTCCTCGCCCTGATAGGCAAGATGACCCAACCCAGGATCCGACTCCACCAGGAGGAATACCACGCTCTGAGATGCAAGATGATGAGCTATCACCATCGGAAACATTCCGTGATGATACACAATTCGGCGAGCCACAACCTGTGATGAACCCAACGGGCAATCCTCTTGTAGATGAAGATGGAGCCCCGATACTAGGTCGGGCTGTCTTAGATGGAGAGGGAAATTCTGTAATCGGACCGAATGGGAAACCGATAATAGTAATTCCGGATTAACTAGTGCCCGTTTGATAGATACCTGTAAAGTCAAGCATCATACCGCTGGAATCTATGTCCACGGAATCATCAGGGGATTCGTCGAGCTTACTCACCACTGAACGAACATGGGCATTACAACATGGATGTAGTTGTCCGTGCCCACAGGGCGAATAACACCAGGGCTAGAGGGGTTGGTTGTCTCCAGTGAAACCTGCTCCTCCCGGAGCACGTTCAAGACATCTATCAGGTACTTGCCGTTAAAGGCTATCTTAGACTCCTCGCCATCCACCACGGCGTCTATCTCGCCCACATCGTCGCCTATCTCCTCGGAGCGGGCAGATACGGTCATTCTGCCAGGCGTCATCTCAACGCCGGGGGCCATTACCAGGCGGACGATGCCGCTGCCATCACGGGCGAAGATAGAGGCAGTCTTGGCCGCCCTTAAGAAGGACGTGGTGTCCACCACTGCCTTAGTCTTACAATCCTGCGGTATAAGCTGGCCATAGTTGGGGAAGCTACCCTGGACCAGCTGCGACACCAGGGCTATGCTCTGCGCCTTGCCCTTAAGGCTGAACAGTATCTGGCTCTTATCGGGATCCACCATAATATCCACCGACTCCTCGTCGGTGATCAGCCGCCCCAGCTCGGCGAGGGTGCGAGATGGGATAATCACCTGGGTCTTCTGGGTAACCTTCTTGGCCAGGGGCAATTTATACACCGCCAGGCGGAAGCCATCGGCAGCGGCCATGGTTACATTCTCGCCATCAAACTCGGCGTCCACGCCGGTAAGTACGGGGCGAGACTCCTCGGTAGCGGCGGCGAAGACCACCTGGTTGATACCCTGCCTAAGGGCATCTACCTGTGCCTTAGTAGGAACCCCCTGGGCCACCTCCGGTATAGGCGGAAAGTCCTTGGCATCCACCCCGCTTATACGCGCCTCGAAGCGGGCGCACTTAAGCTCCAGGGTTTTGGTCTGGGGAAGCAGTTGGATATCCACTTTATCGTTGGGCAGGGAGTTCACGAACTCTATGAGCAGCCGGGCAGGTACGGTGATTGAACCCTCTTTCTCCACCTTGGCCCCTACCCGACAGCTTATTGCCATCTCCAGATTGGTAGCCGCCAGCTTGAGCTGGGACGCCTCCGCCGATAGAAGGACATTGCTGGTTATAGGCAACGTGGCCCTGGTGGCCACCGCCCTCCCCACTATGCCCAGTCCGCGGTTCAAGTTCTCCTGAAGACAAGTAAGCTTCATGACACACCCCCAGAAAGTGTATATTCCCAGATATATATAGACATACTATATATCAATATCCCCGTTTACTCAAGGACTATATCGCCGCTCTTACCGCCGCTCTTGCTCTTGAGGCGGATATCCTGAACCCTGATGCCCCTGTCCACCGCCTTGCACATATCATAGATAGTCAGCGCCGTCGCCGCCACGGCGACCATCGCCTCCATCTCCACGCCGGTCTTGCCCACTGCTTTTGCCCGGGCGGTTATCTCCACGGAGCTATCTTCTTCATGCAGGACGAAGTCTATATCCACCTCGGCAAGCTGGATAGGATGACACAGCGGTATCATCTGCGCCGTTTGTTTGGCCGCCATAATACCGGCCAGCTTGGCCACAACCAGCACGTCCCCCTTGGCCGTTCCACCCCCCTTTATCATCTCGAGGGTTTCGGGCTTCATCTCCACCCTACCCCCAGCCGCCGCCAGGCGGCTGGTATCGGCCTTGCCGCTTATGTCCACCATACGCGGCCGCCCGGAATCGTCCATATGGGTCATCTCAGTCATTGGTCAGCCTCCTGTCTCAGAGAAACGGCCGCCCTGGGGCATGCAGCCATTATCCAGACCATGCCGTCGCGGCTTAGCCGCCGCCGCCTGCTCTACAAGCTGCTTAATCTCCGCCGCCGATGCCCCCTGGCGCAATGGACGCCTGAGGTCAACCTCATCGTCGGCCAGCAGACAGGGGCGCAGCCTACCGTCAGCGGTTAAACGCAAGCGGTTGCATTTAAAGCAGAAGTGCTCGCTGACCGGCGTGATGAAGCCTATACTTCCGGCGGATCCAGTGAAGCGGAGGTACTTAGCCGGGCCGTTGCCCGCACTGGGCAGGCAGGGTTCAAGAGGTCCCAGCGGTTCAAGCCGTTTCCTCATCTCCGCCACAGGCACGAAGTCAAGCTCGCTCAAACCCAAGCCCTTTACAGGCATAAGCTCTATAAAGCGGACGTGCCAGCCCTCATGAATGGTCTTTAGAGCAAAGTCAGCTATCTCGTCATCGTTTTTGCCGCGGATAACCACCACGTTTATCTTCACCGGCGTAAGCCCTGCCGCATGAGCGGCCTCCAGTCCGGCGAGGACATCGCCCAACTCGTGCTCGCTGCGGGTAATGGCACGGAACCTATCCGGCTTAAGGGTATCCAGGCTTATATTAACCCGTTTAAGCCCCGCCGCCTTAAGCTCCCCAGCATAGTTTTTGAGCAGGGTGCCGTTGGTAGATAGGGAGATATCGTCTATTCTCTTAATGCGAGCCAGCATCTTGACCAGGGCGCTCAGGTTTAGCCTGACCAGTGGCTCGCCGCCAGTGAGCCGCACTTTATCTATGCCAACCTCGCTGGCGGCCTCGGCCACGGCGGCTATCTCCTCATAGGTGAGGATATCCTCGTGGGAGACCTGCGGCACGCCGCCGTCAGGCATGCAATAGATACAACGCAGGTTACAGCGGTCAGTAACCGATATGCGCAGGTAGTTGATGGGGCGCTGGAAGGAGTCGCTAAGGCCGGTCATAGCCCAACCTCTCCAGGACACGGGGCACCCCACCCGCCGCCCTGCCACGGTGGCTTATGGCGTTCTTCTCGGCCTGAGAGAGCTCTGCCATAGTCCTATCCAAAGCCGGGACATAGAACACAGGGTCGTAGCCAAAGCCGCCCTCCCCTTTGGGCTGGAGCGCTATCATGCCCTCGCATTTCCCTTCGCAGAACTCCACCGCACCCTCGGGGGAGGCTACGGCGATAACACAGCAAAACCGCGCCGTGCGCTCCTCCCAGGGCACCCCCCGCATCTTGCTAAGCAGATAGCTCACCCTATCCTCGTCCGAAGCCCCCTCGCCAGCGTAACGCGCTGACCTGACACCCGGCTCCCCACCCAACGCATCTACCTCCAGCCCGGAGTCATCGGCCAGGCTCATAATACCACTCAGCGAGGCTATGGCCTTGGCTTTAAGGGCAGCGTTTTCCTCAAAGGTAGCCCCCACCTCCTCCACCTCCACATCCACACCCACGTCGGCCGGCGCTAGAAGCTCCACGGGGATACCAGCGAGCAGGCGGCGGTATTCACGCACCTTACCCTCGTTGCCCGTGGCCAATACCAGTCTATTTCTTATTCTCACCCGATTTTCTAAAGCTTATCGATGAACTCGTCCAATGGCATAGCGGGCATGCTCATCGTCTGGAGGGTGCCCCTGGCTCCCAGATCCATGGCCAGCTTGGACACGGTGATGTTGTCCGGTGCCTCCAGGATGTTGAGGAAGTCGTAGGGGCCCAACAGGGCATACTGGGCGATTATCTTGACCCCCATGGCCTCCACCTCCTCATTCACCTCTTTGATTCTCTTGGGCTTGGCGGTTATGGTCTTCCTGCCCTCGTCGGTCAAGGTAGTAAGCATCACATACAGTGCCATATAGTTACCTCCCCTCACCCAAAAATAACACCATCAAATATCAGTGAAGCGGTCCTTAAGCTTATCGGCCACCTGGGGCATGGTAGTGTACTCCATCTCCTCCAGGGGCAGGCGGTGCGGCTCAAAGGGACCGTGACGGCGCATGTAATCGGCGATATCATTAGCCTGCTGGCGAGCGTTGTCAAATGATGTATCGGCGAACATATCGCGAGGGCCTACCAGCTTGCCTTCTGCCAGCTGGAAGCCGGCGGCCGTAACCCTGGGCGGCCCGTCAAAGCGGGACGGGATGCTGTCAGGAATGGAGACCGGCATGAAGGGCCCGTGATGCGAGCCTCGCATCCACCCCTCCACCAGGTGGGGATGGCTGAACGGCTCCAGAACCTCACCCACCGCAGGGAAAAGGCCCTGGCTGCGCACGATCAGCACGGGGTCATCCTTGCCCACATAGCGGCCGGCGATAAGGGACAGCTTCTGGGTAGAGGACGAGGCCGCTATCTCCCCTGTCTCCTTGCTATGTACCGCCTTCACCATATACCGCGAAGGGGCGCCGATGAGCACCAGGAGGTCATAGATCTCCTCCGGGGTGCTTAAGATAACCTTCTTGCTCTCTTTTACGTCCTGAACCTCAAACCTGAAGCCGGAGTGCATATTAGGGGCGATGACCAGGCCGATGGTATTGAAGGGATCGGCGAACATCTTATAGAGGGGCATGTTCCACGCCCCCGCCGAGGTCTTGTCCGCCATAAAGACTATAACTGGCTCCGACTTCCTCTCCTCTATCTCCATCTCCGCCACCCCCGGCCCCATGCCCTTGACGTTGCCGGAGAAGGCGTCTGAGAGCAGGTCCTGACCGGCGCCGTAAAGCTTAAGCTTCTTGGCCAGATTGGTACCCTCCACGAAGGTATCCCAGGCCATCTTATGTATCTCGGCGTTCTCCTCGCCCTTGGTATGGGTCATTATGAGCTGTAAATCATCACCGCACTTGGTGACGCAATAGTCTATTAGCATGCCAGACTTCTTCGCCTTGGCTAGATGCTCTTCGGCCTTGGCAAGGATATCGGGGTGGGAGTCGGAATGCCCCACATAGCCACCTATATCGGCCTTAATCACGCTCAAAGTAAGCTTCACGGTAAACCTCCCTTAAATAAGGTATTTATTTAGTATTCAATCCCCTTGCGGGCCTTTATACCCTTAGCATAGGGGTGTTTGATATTTATGCACTCGGTCACCAGGTCAGCCAGCTTCACAATTTCGCCGTCGGCGCTGCGGCCAGTGAGGATAAGCTCCACGCCCTGTGGCTTATCCTGGATGAGCTTTACGACCTCGTCCAGGGGGATTATCTCCCACGCCACCGCCAGGTTTACCTCGTCCAGCATCACTATATCGTAGTCACCGCTGAGCATTGCCTCGCGCGCGGCGGCCAGCGCCTGCTTAGCCTGGTCTCTATCCCAGTCCGATACGCCCTTGGGCTTTATGAACTCCCTACTGCCAAATCGGGTGAAGTTCACGTTGGCCACACCTTCCAGGAACTTCCACTCCCCATAGGGGTAGTCGCCCTTCATGAAGACGATTATGCGCACGCGAAGACCCTGTCCCAGGGCACGGATAACCGTCCCCAGGGCGCTGGTGGTCTTGCCCTTGCCGTCGCCGGTGATTACCTGCACCAGTCCTGTTATAACCTCATCTGCCATAAACGTGCACCCTCTCCCATGGATATTGGAAACTCAGCCATAGAAGTCTAGCAACCCCAACCCTGCCGTGTCAAGAAAGTCTGAAAAGGGGGAATATTGTTATCGCCGCGCCAATGATGATATGATATTTGGCAGTAAGATGAGGAGGTTACTCCCATAGAGATAATCCCCGCCATAGACATAAAAGGAGGACGCTGTGTGCGCCTGTATCAGGGCGACTACAACCGCGAGACGGTCTACTCCGAAGACCCGTTGGACACAGCCCTGCGCTGGCAGTCCAAGGGGGCACCTCGGCTACACATGGTGGACCTGGACGGCGCCAAGGAAGGCCGTCCGGTCAACCTGGAGGTAATAGAGCAGATAGCCACCACGCTGCTTATTCCCACCCAGCTGGGGGGGGGCATACGCGACCTGGACACGGTGAAACAACTCTTGAAAATGGGCGTGGAGCGCGTTATCCTGGGCACCGCCGCCGTGGAGGACCCAGAGTTGGTTAGGGACGCCTGCAAGAGCTTCGGGGAGCACATCATCGTCGGCATAGACGCCCACGGGGGCCGCCTTGCCGTGCGCGGCTGGCGCGAGGAGACCACGCTCACCGCCGCCGAGGTGATGGAGTCCATGATGGGGCTGAGGGTAGGGCGCTTCATCTACACCGATATATCCCGTGACGGCACCCTCACCGAGCCCAACTTCTCCGCCACCTTTGAGCTTACGGAGCGTTTCCGGGCTCCTATCATTGCCGCCGGCGGCATCTGCCGCCTCACGCACCTCAAGATGCTGGCCCGGCTGGGGGTGGAGGGGGCCATCATCGGCAAGGCGCTTTACACCGGCGATATAAACCTGAAGCAGGCTCTGGCCGCCGTAGAGTGATCCTCAAGGAGACAATGTAATTGGGTGGTATAAAATTCGACGATAAGGGGCTGGTTCCGGCCGTGGTGCAGGACGCTGAAAGCGGCGACGTGCTTATGGTAGCCTATATGAACGAGGAGTCCCTGCGCCGCACCATGGAGAGCGGCGAGGCCTGGTTCTTCAGCCGCAGCCGCCAGGAGCTGTGGCACAAGGGAGCGACATCAGGAAACATCATCAAGGTGGTTGCCCTGTGGAAGGACTGCGACAGCGATACTATACTGGTGGTGGGGAACCCTGCCGGGACGGTATGCCACACCGGCAACAGAACCTGCTTCTTCCAGAGGCTTTCCGAGGAAGACCTTAAATAGCCCCCCTCAGGCGGGCGCCATGTTGGCATCCACTTCAAGCACTCTCTTCATAGACGCCAGGGCTACCTCTATCTGTCTATCGTCAGGGGGACGGGTGGTGAGGCTTTGAAGCCAAAGGCCAGGGGCTAAGAAAGCCCGCACGACGCGGCTTCCCGTATGCCTGGCACCGAAGAAGTTGGCCTCGTAGCCTAACCCCGCTATTAAGGGTATCAGTAGCACCCGCGAGGCTATCATCACCTGCAGGGACGGACGCCCGATGACAGCGAACACCACTATGGCGATGAGCAGCACCACGAAAAGAAAGCTGGTGCCGCAGCGCACGTGGGCGGTGGAGTGGCGCTTGACGGCGGCAACATTCAGAGGAACGCCGGCCTCATAAGCATTAACCACCATATGCTCGGCGCCGTGATATGCAAACACCCGCCTGATGTCCGGAGAGAGCGATATGGCCTTCAGATAGATCACGAAGATGCCTAAGCGGATGAAGCCCTCTATCAGGTGGAACACGATAGACGAGCTGATGCCGGCCCCCACCAGGTTAGCGAGAAAAAGCGGCACCAGGAAGAAGAGAGCCACGATGCCTATCATCGGCCCTACCATCAGGCCCCAGCCGATGTTGATGGAGGGTTGCTTCTCCTCCCCCTCCTCCTCGTCATCCTCAATAGCTACGTTGGCGGAATACATGAGTGCCCTGATACCCAGCAACAGGGACTCTATCATCACAGCCACACCGCGGATTACGGGAATGCGCCTTATCCTCGCAGTGGCTATCTTGGGTAGGTCCCTTGTCTCCAGGGCCACCTCCCCATCGGGACGCCTGACGGCGGTTACCATCGCCTGCCGCCCCCGCATCATCACCCCCTCTATAACCGCCTGCCCTCCGTAATAAACACGCTCGGCCAATAAAAAAGCCTCCTCTACTAAAAGAGGGGCAGCGCTTTCCGCTACCCCTCGCGTAACTGCTACGGATCCCCCGCTTTATCCCCCCAGCTTGTAGCGCCTCTTGAACCGCTCTACCTGACCCGCCGTATCTATCACCCTGCGCTCTCCGGAGAAGAACGGGTGGCACTTGCTGCAAACTTCCACCTTGAGTGATTTCTGCGTTGATCCGGTGGTAAAGGAGTTGCCGCAGGAACAGGTTACCTGGGCGTCGCGATAATACTTAGGATGTATCTTTTCCTTCATAATATGGTTATTCAGCGTTAACGCTGACCTTCCTCTTGCCCTTGCTGTGAGGCTGGAACTGGACCACGCCGTCTATAAGGGAGTAGAGAGTATGATCCCGACCCACGCCGACATTGTCGCCGGGGTGGATGCGAGTGCCCCTCTGACGCACGATTATGGTGCCGGCGAGCACTTTCTGGCCGGCATAGCGCTTGACACCCAGCCGCTTGGATTGGCTGTCCCTGCCCAGACGAGTGGAGCCGCCCCCCTTTTTATGCGCCATCGGCGGCTACCTCCTTCTTGGGCTTCACAGCCTGCTTCGGCTTCTCTGTCTTGGCGGGCTCTATGCCCGCAGCCACTATATTGTCTATACTGAGCCTGGTGTAAGGCTGGCGGTGCCCGCGCTTAACGCGGTAGCGCACCTTATTCTTATACTTGAACACTATCACCTTATCACCCTTGTCCTCACCCTGTGATGTGGCCACTACCTTGGCTCCCTCAACTACGGGGGTGCCCACGGCTACTTTATCGCCGTCAGCCACCAGTAGAACCCTGTCCAACTCCACACTCTCGCCCTGGGGAACACCCAGAAGCTCCACATCAACCGTCTGGCCCGGGCTTATCCGATACTGTTTACCACCTGTCTCTACAATCGCGTAAATCTTACCTTACCTCCGTAGGAGCAAACAACGTATTCTAACAACTATTGGGCATAGGTGTCAAGCCCAGTATTATGTAAACCTGGCCCAGAGCACCGCCACCTTAGTCTCAAGCTCCTTTAAGGGGCAGTCGGTATCTATAACCACGTCAGCATGCTTAAGCCGCTCTTCGGAGGGCAACTGACTGCGCATACGTGCCAGGGACTGCTCCCGTGAAAAGCCGCGGCTTTTCTCAAGCCTCTCAATCGACGTGGCCTGAGAGGCAATGGTGACCCATATCTCATCGGCCAGGGAGGCCCATCCGGCCTCTATCAAAATCGGGGCCTCAAGCACCACCACCCCCACCCCCTTCCCCCGATAGCAGGAAAGCTCGGCCTCCACCATGGCGAACATGCGCTGGTGCATTATCTGGTTCAAGCGCGAAAGGCTATTCTGGTCGCCGAAGACCACCTCGCTCAGCCTGGCGCGGTCTATACGGCCGTCGGCGCCCAGCACCCTCTTGCCGAAGGCAGCCTCTATGGCATAACGGATATCCTTGTCTTCCTCCAGGGCACGATGGCCTATCTTATCAGCATCTATCACCACCGCGCCTAATTTCGCCAGGAATGCGGACACCGTGCTCTTGCCGCTGCCTATGCCGCCGGTAAGCCCTATAACCTTCACTACTTGTATAACCCCAGGCTAGAGTCTAGCCGCAGGGGGGTGGGGAGTCAAGGACTTTATGCCCCCCTTTTAGACCCCCCAAGGCGTTTTTTAAGGAAGGAGTCCGAAACTGGTAACCCGCAAAGGAGAAAAACCTACAACCGCCGCCAGGCCAGTGCTATAATTGCAATCGGGGGAAGACATGCTAAAAGCCTTGCTGTATGAGAAGTTGCCCAAATCACGGGTGCGGTGCAACATCTGCCAGTGGCGCTGTTCCATAGCCCCGAACGGCTACGGCGTGTGCCGCATGTATAATAACAAGGACGGCGTCCTCTACAACATCAACTACGCCCGGGCATCCTCGGTGGCGGCGGATCCGATAGAAAAGAAACCGCTGTTCCACTTTCACCCCGGCAGCCTTTGCTTCTCCATCGGGGGGTGGGGGTGCAACTTCCACTGCCTGGACTGCCAGAACTGGCAGATATCCTGCCCCACCGACGATGAGCCGCTTAAGATGGGCAGGGAGCTACCACCCCAGACAGCGGTGGAGATGGCATGCGAAAGTGGCTGCAAGGGCATCTCCTGGACCTACAACGAGCCCACGGTATGGTTTGAGTACACCCTAGATGGCGCCAAGGCGGCCAAGGAGGCGGGGTTATACACTGTATATGTGACCAACGGCTACATAACGCCCCAGGCGCTGGATTTAATCGGTCCCTATATGGACGCCTGGGCACTGGATGTGAAGGGCTTCAGCGACCGCTTCTACTTAACCCTGGCCAAGGTTAAGAAGTGGCGCGGCATACTGGAGGTGGCCCGGAGGGCCAAGGAGAAGTGGGGCATACACATAGAGGTGATAACCAATATCATACCCACCCTGAACGACGACGATGAACAGCTAACCGGCATCGCCCGCTGGGTGAGGGACGAGATGGGCGAGTCCACGCCGTGGCACGTGACCCGCTTTCACCCCCTGTACCAGATGAGAGACATCCCCCCCACCCCACTGGCTACCCTGGAGCATGCCCACGAAATCGGGAAACAGGCGGGCTTAAACTTCGTATACATAGGCAATGTCCCCGGAAGCGGCGCCGAGGACACCCTCTGCCCCTCTTGCGGACGCCACATCGTCCAGAGAATAGGATACCTGGTAAACCCATCGGGGCTTGATGGCATCAAATGCCACCACTGCGACACCGAGCTTAACTTCGTGGTCGAGGAGGAGAAACGATGATAAGACTCCCCGCCGTGGCAGGCCAGTTCTACCCCGCCTCCCCCCAGGAGCTGGAGCGCATGATCGCAGGCCTGGTGGACAAAAAGGCGCCCAAAACCGCTGCCGTAGGCGCCGTGTCGCCTCATGCCGGATATATATATTCGGGAGGAGTGGCGGGAGCCACGATTTCCCGCATGGCACTTGAAGGAACCGCCATCATCATCGGCCCCAGCCACACCGGCATGGGAAAGCCTTTGAGCATAATGACCCAGGGCAGCTGGCGCACTCCCCTGGGAGATGTGGAGATAGACTCCGAGCTGGGGGCTCAGATTTTAAGCCTGTCCAGCCACCTGGAGGAGGACGCCGAGGCCCATATAGAGGAACATTCCATAGAGGTGCAGCTCCCCTTCCTGCAGTACCTCAAAAAGGACGTCAAGATAGTCCCCATAGTGCTGTCGCACGCCCCCGTGGAGGCGTATAAAGAGATAGGCCGCGACATCGCCCGGGCGGTAAAGGCGTGGGGCGGTGGGGCAGTGATAATCGCCTCAAGCGATATGACGCACTACGAGCCGCAGGCAGCCGCCAGCAACAAGGACGCCCAAGCCATAAAGGCCATACTAGCCCTGGACGAGGACGAGCTACTCAGGCGAGTGGCCACGCTAAACATATCCATGTGCGGTTACGCCCCGGTGACGGCCCTAATCACAGCAGCCAAGGGGCTGGGTGGCGACGGCGGCGAGCTGGTAAAATACCAGACCAGCGGCGACGTAACCGGCGACACCTCCGCCGTGGTGGGATACGCCGGCATACTGATAAAGCAAAGCCCACCCCTGGTAAGTCTAGCCAGGGACGCCGTGGAGGCATACGTAACCAGGGGAAGCGTCATCCCTCCACCCCAAGAGACCACTCCCCAGATGAGGGAGAAGGGCGGGGTGTTCGTCTCCATACATAAGGGCAAGAAACTGAGGGGGTGCATCGGCACGTTTGAGCCGACACAGCCCAGCGTGGCCCAGGAGACGATTGTAAACGCCATAAGCGCCGCCACCAACGACCCCCGCTTCTCCCCCGTGGAGGAGGAGGATCTCCCCCTGCTCAGCTACAAGGTAGACGTGCTTGCCACACCGGAGGCGGTGGCGGGCATGAAAGACCTGGACCCAGCACGTTACGGCGTGATAGTGGAGGCGGGGTGGAGGAGAGGGCTGCTGCTCCCCGACCTGGAGGGAGTGGACACCGCCGCGCAGCAGGTGGATATATGCCGCCGCAAGGCGGGCATAGGCCCCGACGAGGACGTGAAGCTGTACCGCTTTGAGGTGCGGAGGTACGTATGAAAGCTCAAAAACAAATATTCTCAGAGATAGTACTAAACAACGTCCAAAGGGAACGGAAAACTTTCTCGAAATACGCCTGTAAAAGCCATGAAGGCATTAGGAAAGATCCCGATAGAGAAAAGGTCTCAGATAGGAAGGACATAAGGCCAATATTTGCTCACGATGCGGATAAAATAGTGCACTCTCGCTCATACTGCAGATACATAGATAAAACTCAGGTCTTCTCCCTATTTGAGAACGACCATATAACACGCAGGGTATTACATGTTCAATTTGTCTCCAAGATAGGAAGGGTCATTGGAAGATGCTTGAGATTGAACGAGGACTTAATAGAAGCTATTGCTTTAGGCCATGACTTGGGGCATGTGCCCTACGGCCATGAAGGAGAGATAGTACTCAACGAAATATGTAAGAAAAATAGTATAGGCTGCTTCCACCATAATGCACAAAGTGCCAGATTGCTAATGGATATAGAGCAAAAGGGGGAAGGCTTAAACCTATCCTTACAGGTGCTTGATGGAATTCTCGCCCATAATGGCGAAATGCCCACTAACGTATATAAACCAAATAAAGGCAAAACTTGGGAACAGTTCGAGGAAGAATACAGTAAGTGTTTTAAGGAAAAAGACTACTATAAGAAAATAACTCCCATGACACTTGAGGGTTGTGTTGTGATGATCTCAGATGTAATAGCTTATATCGGAAGAGATATTGAAGATGCCAAAGTCCTCGGAGTAATAAAAGGCTCTGAAGACATCCCAGAAGAGATCAAGAAAGTCCTGGGAAATTCAAACGACAAGATAATAAACAAGCTAGTAACAAATATTATCACAAATAGCTTCGGGAAGGATTGTTTGATATTAACCGACGGCGTTTTTAAGGCTTTAAAGGGCTTGCTCAAGTTTAACCAAGAAAAGATTTACTCTAGCCCCGTAATAGATACGCAACGTGAGCTCTTGGATTTCATGTTCAACAAACTATTTGACTATTACCTAGATCACATTAAAACTGTGCGCTCGAGATTGGATATTCGCAAATATTTCCGTGACCAAGGTACAAAGTATCATGAAAATACTCCCCTCGAACGAGTTGTAATCGATTATATAGCCTGCATGACCGATGATTTCTTCAATAACCAATACAAAGAGCTATTCATGCCTAAGAGCCATGGATACTCGCTCTAAAGCCTGACCAATAAAAGCCGCAGCATAAGTCTGGAACGCCGCGAGGGCGGACTGGGGCGGGACAAACACCCTGGCGGGAGTGGTGGGGTAGATAAAGGACAAATAGAACGGAGAACGAATTAATGAACTATAAGCTGTCCCCTTCAGAGCTTACCTTTCTTTATGACGGCTGTAAGCGCTGCTTTTACCTTAAGGTGAAACACGGCATCGCCCAGCCCTCCATACCCCTGCCCGCCATCTTCACCCAAATAGCCTCTCTCTTAAAGAACCACTACGACGGCAAGCGCACCGAAGAGCTGAGCCCGGCGCTGCCGCCGGGGACGGTGAAATACGGCGAGGAGTGGGTGAAATCCACCCCCATAGAGCTTCCGGGCCATGCCGACACCTGCTTTATAAAGGGCAGATTTGACTGCGTGGTGCGCTTTGACGACGGCAGCTACGGCATCATAGACTTCAAGACCGCCAGTCCCAAGGCGGCGGAGGGCAACCCTTACAGCCGCCAGCTGCACGCCTACGCCTACGCCCTGGAGCACCCCGCCGCAGGCTCGTTGGGGCTGGCGCCCGTGTCCATGCTGGGACTTCTGTACTTCAACCCCACCCAGGTGAGCCAACAGGGCACTATGTGGCTCTCCTTTGACGCCCAGATACAATGGGTGGAGATACCCAAGGACGAGCAGGGCTTTTTGAGCTTCGCCTCAGAGGTGATGAGCATAATAGAGGCCGACGAGCCGCCCCCACCAGCCAAGGACTGCTCCTGGTGCCGCCACATATCCCAGTGCGAAGGGCTTTAAGTTAGACGGCGAGGGTGGAGCGTCTCCTACCGACGATGTATACTGTATCTACCATAGGCCGCCAAAGGAAGATGCGCTATGGATATGTTTGAACAGCAGGCTGAGAAACAGATGAGCCAGGAGGCGCCGCTGGCGGCCAGAATGCGGCCGTCCAGCTTTAGCGCATTCGTGGGGCAGGAACACCTGGTAGCCCCGGGGCGGGTCTTAAGGAAGGCCCTAGAAAGCGGCAAGATACCCTCCATAATACTTTGGGGGCCGCCGGGAAGCGGCAAGACCACCCTAGCTAACATCATCGCCAACGCCACCAAGTCGCACTTTGTGCCCATAAGCGCCGTGAGCGCAGGCGTGGCAGACCTGCGCCGCATCATAGATGAGGCCCAGAACATCCGACAGATTCACCTTACCAAGACCATACTGTTTATAGACGAGATACACCGCTTCAACAAGACGCAGCAGGATGCCATATTGCCCTACGTGGAGGACGGCTCCATAATCCTCATCGGGGCTACCACAGAGAACCCCTCCTTTGAGGTAACATCACCGCTGCTGTCACGCTGCCAGGTATTCACCCTAAACCCTTTAAGCGACAAGGAGCTTAACCTAATCATATTCCGCGCCCTTAAGGACAACCTGCGCGGCCTGGGCATCCTGGGAGTGAAGCTGGACCCAGAGGCCACCAACCACCTGATAACAGTATCCAACAAGGATGCCAGGACTGCCTTGAACGCCCTGGAGATGGCGGCCATGAGCACCCCGCCGGGCAAGGACGGCAAACGCCGCGTAACCCTGGCCACCATAGAGGACGCTGTTCAGCATAAGGCAATGCTCTATGATAAGGCCGGCGAGCAGCACTACGACCTGATATCGGCACTGCATAAGTCGCTACGTGGCTCAGACCCCAATGCCGCCCTCTACTGGCTGACCCGTATGCTTGAGGCAGGAGAGGACCCCCTCTACATCGCCCGCAGACTGGTGAGATTCGCCACCGAGGACGTGGGTATGGCCGACCCCCAGGCGCTGGTAATAGCCATGTCGGCTCAGCAGGCCATCCACTTCCTGGGCATGCCGGAAGGCAACCTGGCCCTGGCCGAGGCGGCGGTATACCTGGCCACCGCCCCCAAGAGCAATTCGCTTTATACAGCCTACGCCAAGGTGCAACAAGAAATAAAGCAGAGCGCCGACGAGTCGGTGCCCATGCACCTTAGAAACGCCCCCACCACCCTTATGAAGCAGCAGGGCTACGGCAAGGGCTACCAATACCCCCACGACCACCCGGGGCACTTCGTGGAGCAGGATCACCTGCCCACCTCCCTGAAGGGCCGCAGCTACTATACCCCCAGCGACCAGGGCTACGAGAAGACCGTCATGGACCGCCTGAGGAAGTGGTGGCAGGACTTCGGCAAGCCCGAGCGCCTCAAGCACCCCCCCCAAGAGGGCTGAAACGCGCCCCGCAGGGCCGTCCTTGACACCCCACTCACGAGGGGACTATACTTGTATGGTGCGACGCGGGGTGGAGCAGTGGCAGCTCGTCGGGCTCATAACCCGAAGGTCGTAGGTTCGAATCCTACCCCCGCTACCAAGGATAAATAAGAGGCATGGGCTTTTAGGTCTGTGCCTTTTGCTATTACTTATACATTAGCATCTACCCACGATAGGAGATGCCCTAACCTATCAGCAAACTCAGCTTTTGAACTAAGGTTCGGTAGAAAGAACTCGTATTTCTCACTTTTCACAAACTCTAACCTACCCTTATTAACCGTTCTAGGAACGCTATCCTCCCACTTAATAATCTCCCCCCACGGCTCTTTCCACTGGTTAGCAAATGAATAACCTAGTTTTCGGAAGTGTTGAGAGAATGGATTGCTCTCCAGTGCTGTAGTGTAGATTGCCTTATAAGCAACGTGAATTAAGGTACTGGCTTCGAGCCTCTCTGCCTTTGAACGACTAATTTTATTAACAACCCAACCATCAACCAGCCTTATAATATTGTATCGTGAGGATAATATGTCATCCTTCTTGGCTATCCATGGATACATGATAACCGCGTAATCATGCAATGTCTCGCTATTGGTATTTGTAAACAAAGCACAGATGCAATTATCCCTAAATCGACTCTTTACTGTATTATATTTTGTTAAACCCAGCTTGGGTGTAATGCTCTTAAGCATTTTATACATCTCACCTTCACGCTCACTCACACTTAAATCAGCCAACTCATCTACAATGTGCTTAGAGTCTTTCAACCTGCGCCTTGCGATACTGCTTATAGGAGTAGAAGACAGAATCATTTCCCGTATTTCCGGGAGCGATGCCTCTCTATTGCCTGAGGCACGCCTTGTGTAGAAGATATGCTCCTTTCGAACCCCAAAATTCCTGCGAGGCCTGTGGGGTCTTGCTTTACTTTCGGGGATATGGATAAAAGCACACGACTTGCCTTGATAGGTTAAAGTAAAATATTCAAATTGTATCGGAGGGGCAACAATACCGTTAACTAGTTGTTCTAAATCTGAACTATCATGATGATCAGATATACCTACAACCTCCGTAGCCTTCCCTCTATCGCTTTTAACTCCCAGGAGAATATAACCATCACCCCCCGGAGCATTCGCTATACAAAGTACATCCTTAACAAATTTTGACTTTGGGTCTACATTGTCCAACCGATATTGCGCTTCCTTAAAATCCAGCTTCCTGGACTCGTCGGTCTTCAGAAGCTCTTTAAACTTTTCCGCCGCACTTCTCATGTCTTAATTATATGCCTTGCAACATGTATAATGTAAGGCGCAACAAGTCAACTAAGCAGAACTTCGTTTAGCCCACCCTAAACCCTGAGCACCTTCATCGGCGTGCCGGACCATGACCGCCTCTGGAACATAGTCATCTCATAGGGCACCAGACCCTCCTGAAACACCCTATCCTGTAGCTCCAAAACATAGTTGAAGTCTACCTGGCAGTAATATCGATACCAGTCCTGAACCATGCTCCCCAACTGGAACAGGTAGTCCTCGCTGCCAAAATCCCTGTACTTCCTCTTCAGGTCGGGGTGCTCCCTGAGCATACGGTTGGCCTTGGAACCAGGGAAGGGCATCAGATTGCCCCATTCAAACCTATCAAAGTTATCGTACTCGGCGAGCCTCTTCAGAAAATCTATCGTCATCTCCAGGCTCCGCTTGTTCTCACCCGGCACCCCCACCACCACCCCCGCTATCACGCCGATTCGGTATTTGTTTAATAGCTCCATAGCACGCATATTGTCCTCAACCGTGCACCTCTTGTTCATGCTCGTAAGCATGGCGGGGTCGCCCGTCTCCATACCCACGAAGACGCTGACACAGCCAGACTCGGCAAGAAGCCTGGCGACCTCCTCGTCCACGGCCTTGGCATCCACATAGTTGGTGTAGGGAATACTGAAGCGGCGGGGCTTTGCGTCACAGAAGGCCCTGAACCACTCTTTATCTCCCACAAAGTTATCCGAGGAGTCCCATACGAAGTCCACACCGTACGCACTCGCCAGATATGCGATCTCCTCCCAGACGAGCCGGGGGTCTCTTAAACGCAGGTCGTAATAGGGTATGGAGCAGAAAAGGCAACCGCCCTCCTCCTGGGAGCGCCAGACGCACCCCCTCTGGGAGCAGATATTGACCGGCCTTCGGAACGGCTCGCACAGAGGATATTCCGGCACCTTGCTGTTCCTGAAATACACCTCCATATCCAGTAAGCCCCTATCCGGCATGGGCAGCTCGTCCAGACACAGCATCTCCACAGGGTTGGCTCTTACCTCACCGCCGTCGCGGTAGACTAGGTTCGCTATGGAGGCAGGCGGCACAGCGGCCACATACTTAGACAAGGCAGCCTCGCCGTCATAGCGGATTACGGCGTCCACAAAGTCGTAGTGCCGCAAAATCTCCGCGGCCAGGGGCGTGGCCGCGGCGCCGCCCATAATTACCTCCGCGCCGGCGCGCTTGGCCACCCTGGCCACATCCATGGCATAATCATAATTACCCGCCGTTACCGATATGCCCACCAGGTCCGCGTCTATCCTGCTCTTCACCTCGCTTAAGGTGAGGATGTTATTCCCGTCCAGTATCTCCACCTCTACGCCGGGGTTATTCCGCTTTATATAGGTTCCCACGGACAAAATGCCCAACGGCTGGGGCCACCTGGCGAACTTGGCTATATACGTGCCCGAAAGGCTCGGCGGACTCAGCCGGGTGAGGGGCTGCAGCGCGTGGGCGACCTCCCCCTTTGAGACCGCTATCTCCGCCATACGGAAGATAAACCGCCGTGCCTGACGCGCCAAGGGTCGCGGCCACTTAGAGAACTGGCTTATATACTCGTCAGGCCTCCGGGGCGGGGGCAACACGAGCTGAACCCTCTGAAACCCTCTAGATCGCGTTATCATTTAAACCGCCAGGCCCTGATGATACCCCCTAACGGCGTCAGATGCTATCGAACCACCTGTCCTTCCATTCCTGCATATTATCCTCAAAGGGGTAGGACTTAGCCACATCTTCCTCGCGGAAGCTATACTTATAAGAAGCACAGTAGTCCACGAGCAACTTGTAGGCCTTGTTGAGCCTCTTCATCCTCTCCCCGTTGTCTTCACCAACGTCAGGCTGCTTATCAGGATGGCAACTGTGAGCCAGCTTGCGATAGGCATTCTTTATCTCGCCCTGTGTCGCTTCCTCCCCCAACCCCATAAGCTTCCTCGCCTCCTCTATCGCCTTGAAATCTGCCATGCTGGTTATCCCACCTCTTTTATTACTTTATGTCAAGGAAGCCGCACCGCGCCCCTTGCCGGCGACTATCACGGTAAAACCGGCATCGGGGAAGTAGCCCGCCCTGGGGGTCTCCACACGCGCTACTGCTCCAGGCTTCTGGAAAAGGGTGGACACCACATCCTCCATCTCCAGGCCAACCTGGCGCAGCATAACCTCCACATCGTCAATCCCGTAGAAGACGGCATGCTCGTAGAAGGGATGCCCCTTGGCCTTTTGCTGCCGGTAGTATCGCCCCCAGGGGCTATCCTTAAGCACAAGCCCCAACACGAGCCTTCCGGAGGGCTTCAACATGTCGCTGGCGGCACGCAGCACGTCCAGCGGCTCGCTAAGGAAACAGAGGGTAACTATTAGGAACACCGTGCCTATGGCGCCTTCACCGAAAAGACCCTGCTCCCCCCACCCCAGGCACACCTGCACACCCCTGGCACGAGCCATGCGGATAAGGTTATAGGAAGGGTCCACCCCCAGCTCTATACCCAGTGCTTGGGCGAACCGTCCGCTGCCAACCCCTATCTCCAACCATGGCCGCGGCAGCAATGCCTGAACCCTGTTCAAGGCCTCCACCTCGCTTGCGAAGATATGCCGGCCCGACTCGTCAAACCAGGCATCATACTTAGCGGCCAGCTCGTCGAACACGGATTCCCCCACCCCACTAGTCCCTGCGTCCATATAAGCGATTACCCCCGAATAGAAGACAGTCCAGGTTTCCAGTGTAACTCAAACGGGGCTTTTGTCAATGTCAAAGCTCAAGCACGGCACCGCCGCCGACAAACAGCCTGAACACCCCGTGCTCGCCACCGCAGGAGTCCGCTATACCCCCCCCCGAACAGCCCATACTATCGCCATATTGAATCCTGCTTAAAATCAGGCCGCCGAGGCTTCAAGCATAACCCATAACGCTTGATAACACCCCAGACGTATGCAAAAATTAAGGTTAATATAACGCCTATAGGGCTAATCGCAAACAGGAGAATCAAAATGAGGCGCAAAGCCTGCTTAAAGACAATCCCAACACTAGCCGTTATTATAACGCTGGCAGCGTCACTGGCCTTGAGCGGCTGCGTCTCGCCCGTGGAGACGCCTGGAGACCCCCCACCCTCTCCCCCCTCCCCACCAACGCATCCTCACGAGGCCCCGGAGGCGCCCCCGGAGGAGCCAGACGACTACGTGCCCCCGCCGAGACCCGATGTCCAGGAGACGCCGCTTCCCCAGAGCCTGTCATGGGATAAATGGCAGCCCACGTCGGGGCCGCCCGGGGCCAGCGTAAGCTGCCTCGCCGTGGATCCGACGGCGCCCAATATCGTCTACGCCGGCCTCCAGGACGGGGGCATGTGCCGCTCCACGAACGGCGGCGAGACCTGGGATTCGGTGCTGTTCCGCACGGACTCCTACATCGCCGACATCATCGCCACGACGGAGGTCGTCTACGCCGCCGCGGGCAGCATAGGCCTCAGGCGCTCCTGGGACCGGGGCCTGAGCTGGGAGGAGGTGGAAGTAGCCGACGAGGTCAGGGTGCACGGCATATCCCTGCCCCCCCACGGCGGGGTGCTGCTGGCCCACTCCGAGGACGAGAGGGTTTTCTTAAGCCGCGACGGCGGCGATTCCTGGCGAAACGTAAGCGGCGACCTGCCCCAGCACGGTATCAGCGCCATGACCGCATCGGGGGCGGACGAGCTATGGGTGGGGCAGTCCAATGGAATGAACGGCGGCCTGTATCACACCACGGACGGCGGCCGCCACTGGGAGAAGGCGACCCTACCCCAACCACCCGATACCGACGTCTTCAGCCTGCTGGCGGACAACGACGACCCCGACACCATATATGTATCGGTGGGCAACGTCCACAACCAGGGACGCCCCGAGGGGCAATACTACCTCTTCGCCACTCACGACGGCGGCTCAACCTGGCGCGAGATAGACGAGCCCACCCACTCCGGCTTCGTCTGGTTCCTGGACCACAGCCCCGACGGCTCCATCTACCTGAGCACCGCCATGAGGGTGTGGCGCTCGTGGGACAGGGGCGTAAGCTGGGAGGCGGTGGACTTCGAGGCCCTGCTGGGCGACGTCGGCACCGGCGACATCCACGATATGGCCATAGACCCCACCGACCCCGACACCCTATACATACCGCTCCTTAACGGGGTGGGCAGGTCCAGCAACGGGGGGCGGACGTGGTCGCTCACCAACGAGGGCTTCGTCTTCACCAAGATAAACCTGCTGGACACGGCGCCGTATCACACCGGCACCGTATACGCCGCCACCACCGGCGGCGAGGGCACCTACCGCAGCACCGACTACGGGGAGAGCTGGGACTGGCTCAACCGGGGGGGCATAGGCCACCCCTGGGCGGACGAGCTCCTGGCCGACCCCCTGGAGGCAGGGAAGGTTTACGAGACGGCGGACGTGGGCATCACATACCGCACCACGGACGGCGGGGAGCATTGGGGCGAGGTGTGGGAGGAATTCCGTCAGAGCTCCATAGACGCCATGGCGGTATCCCCCTCCCACCCCCATATCATATACGCCGTGAAGAACGGCTTTGGCATATTCAAGAGCGATAACCGCGGCGAGGACTGGGACTTCTTACACCAGTCCGGCGTGGACTACACCTATACCATAGCCATCCACCCCCAAGACCCCGACATCGTCTTCAGCGGCTACAACCCCAAGCCCTTCCAGGACTGGGCTATGGTGAGGCGCAGCCTGGATGGCGGCGAGAGCTGGGAGACGGTGCTGGAAGTGCCCCATTCAAAGGGGATTACATCAGTGGCCATTGACCCCAACAACCCGAATACCGTCTACGCAGGGAGCATCGGCGAAGAGGGCGGCAGCGTATTCAAGAGCACTGACGGCGGCACAAACTGGAGCATGCTGAACCAGGGCTTCACCATGTGCACCGTGTGGGGCCAACCCCAGCTCATCGCCCGCCCCGACGACCCCGACACCGCCTACTGCGGCACCTGGCTGGGCGGTACATGGAAGACGACAGACGACGGGGCAAGATGGACACTGCTTGAGGGCGCCCCCGTATCGGCCACGGCGCTGAGCATGAACCCCGACGACTACAACACCGTTTACCTGGCCGACCGCGCCTCCCCCACCATATGGAGGACAAGCGACGGCGGCGAGACCTGGGAGGAGATAGCGAACTTCCGCCGCGACGGCGCATTCCTGGTGAACCGCGTCCTCTCGGATGGCGACACTCTCTACGCCGCCACCTTCGGCCCCGGAATCCACGGCGGCAAGCTTTACAAGTCCAGCGACGGCGGGGAGGGGTGGACAGATATAACCGGCACACTTCCGCGCAGTGTGCTGGACGTGGCACTGGACCCCACCAACCCCGATATTATCTACGTCACCACCCACGTCTTCGGCGCCTACCGCTCCGCGGACGGCGGCGAGACCTGGGAGGAGATGACCGGGTTCCCCAACATCGGCGGCTATGATATAGAGGTGGACCCAGTAAACCCGGAGGTGCTCTACGCCTGCGGCCTGGGCGGCTGCACCGTGCCCGACTGGTGCATGGTGCCCCACGGCTATACCTTCAGCGACGACTCCGGCGTATATAAGTCCACCGACTCCGGCAGCACCTGGAGCCAGGTGCTGGCCACCGGCAACGAGTGCCGCGCCGTAAGGATCCACCCACAGGACCACGAAATGATATTCGCCACCGCCATGGACGATGGCTTACAGGTAAGCACAGACGGCGGTGAGTCCTGGGCCAGCTACAACTTGGGGCTGGTCACCACGGTGCTCACCTCCTGCGCCGTGGCCGGGGAGAGCATATACGCCGGCAGCCAGGCCTGCGGCGTAGCCTCGGGCGACCTCAATACGGCCACGGGCGCGGTGAGCTGGCGCCCGGAGAGGAGCGGCGGC
This sequence comes from uncultured Dehalococcoidales bacterium, assembly GCA_964627215.1. Classification (GTDB taxonomy): domain Bacteria; phylum Chloroflexota; class Dehalococcoidia; order Dehalococcoidales; family E44-bin46; genus CAZVIZ01. Next base: position 136,529 of record CAZVIZ010000001.1, on the reverse strand, counting down.
CCCGTGCCGCCGGTATACAGCCTGGATATAAGGGTGGACCCGGAGAACCCCCAACGCATATTCGTAGGCTCCAACCCCGGCGGGCTTTACCGCTCCGACGACGGCGGGGCCACCTTCTACGATAAAAACTTCCTCACCCCCAGCGTGGTGGTGGACGACCCCCTAAGGCAGGGCTACTACACCTTCACCCTGAACCCCGCCGACCCGCAGGAGGTCTGGCTGGGTACCTGGGGCAAGGGCATATATAAGTCCTACGACGGCATGGATTTCGATATCACCGCCTTCGGCCAGGGCAGGGAGATGTACGGCAAGTATATCTACAACATCGCCGTGGATCCCCACCCCCCACACAGCGTATACGTGGCGTCAGAGGAGGGAGTATTCCGCTCCGACGACGGCGGCATCACTTGGGAGGACATCAGCCACGGCCTCCACACCACACAGATACGCACCCTGGCAATATCCGCCAACGGGGAGCTTTATGCGGGCAGCAAGGGCTACGGCGTATACCGCTACGAAGGCGACTACTGGGAGCAGCTGACGGCCCTGGGCAACTTCGGTACCTTCTGGCCCATCTGGGACAACCGCCCCCTATACCAGTACTCCTCACTGCTGATACATCCAGATGATAACCGTATAATATATATGGGCACTTTCCCGGCGGGTGTATACAAGAGCACCGACGGCGGAAAGTCCTGGCGAGAGATGAACGTGGGCTGGACCAATGACGGCGTCTTCTGCCTGGTATTCCACCCAGAAGACACCGACATAATCTACGCCGGCACCTATAATGGCATCAACCGCACCGTGGACGGAGGCGAGCACTGGGAGATGCGGGACCAGGGCTGGCCCACGGAGCAGTGGGTTTTCTCTATCGCCTTTGACCCTGAGAACCCGGACGTAATGTACGCCTGCTCCAAGAACGGTGAGAACATGGGGAGCGGCAGCGGAGACTTCCACGGCACGGTGATGAAGAGCACAGACGGCGGCTTGAACTGGGCCGCCATAACCAACGGGCTGGATACCAATCAGGAGTTTTATAACATAATCGCGGACCCCATTTTGCCCCAAACGCTGTACCTGGCCTCTCAGAACGACGGCGTTTTCATAAGCCACAACGGCGGTGGGCGCTGGACGCCGTGGAACGAGGGGCTAGAAAACACAATGGCCGGCACCAACGGCAACAACGTCACCAGCGTGCTGGCGCTCTCTGCCGACAACAAGGTGATATACTTCGGCACCAGCGGCTCCGGCGTATGGCGAAGGGGAATAGAGCGATGACGCCCCGCGCTCCGCGCCCTGTCTAGGCGTAATCCGACAAAGAGAATACAAACGAAACGCTATGTATGATGCCCAGTTGCCAAAATTACTTTTAAAATGATATAATGCTTATGGTGGTTTCAGATTAGGTTATCGCATACCCGGTGAAATTAGTTAACGCACTACAATTGGGGATGACTTTCTTGAGCCAACTAATTAAAGAGAGGAGGTCATCCTGTGAGCTTTCAAGACAAGAATATAGAGTGCTCCGACTGTGGAGCTACTTTTAACTTTAGCGCTGAAGAGCAAGAACTGTTCGCATCCAGAGGACACACCCACGAACCCAAACGCTGTCCTACCTGTCGTGCGTCCAGGAGAGCAGAACGCGGTGGCAACGACAGCTATGGAGCAAGGTCCAGCCGTCCTATGTTCCCCGCGGTTTGCGCCCAGTGTGGCAAAGACACGGAAGTGCCTTTCGAGCCTCGCCAGGGCAGGCCGGTCTACTGCAGCGAGTGCTACAGCACTATGCGACCGAGCCGCTAAAGACAAGGTAAAAGAAACAGCACACGCGGGCTTGATACGCCCCGTGTGCTGTTTTTATATGTCCAACTCCAGCGCCCAGCTACAAACGCGGTGATTACTTAGGCTTGCATCCCTCCGGGCGCACCGTCATTACCGGCATCTTGCTTGTCCTGAGCACCTTATCAGCAACGCTGCCAAAGACCACCCTACCCGGGCCGGAGCGACCGTGAGTGGCCATAACGATAAGATCGGCCTTGGCGGCATTGGCATGAATCACTATCTCACTGGCGGGATCCCCCACATGCACCGACGTACGGGTCTTTATTCCCTTGGCCTCCATGTCCTTACTAACCTTGGCCAGGTAGCCGTCCACCTGCGCCCTCTCCTTGCCGATTATCTCCTGGTCCAGCTTCTCCACGTACTTCTGGTCGGCGAAGGTATAACTGGTGGTTATATGGGGTATAACCATAAGCACGTCCACTTCCACCTTGCTACCCTCCACCATTCGCTCCACACAAGGCAGTACTGACTCCCCTAGATCAGAGCCATCTAACGGAACAACAATTTTCTTGAACATATTCCCTCCTTGCCTCCTTAGCGAAAGTCGAGATGTCAGCATAAGGCCTTCCCTTAAAGATAGGCAAAGTTTAAGTGGCCGCACCCCCTTTGTCAAGATAAATTCGGCACGATTAATGCTATAATCGGGCTATGAAGACGGAGCTCTTAGACATGCTGGTATGCCCCACATGCAAAGGGAGCCTTAGGCTGGAGGCGGAAGAAGAGAAGGGTGGGGAGGTAATAAGCGGCATGCTTTACTGCCCCAAGTGCAAGGCAAGCTATCCCATCGAGGAGGCGATCCCCAATATGCTGCCGCCACAAGAGAGGTCTCAATCAGGGCTGTAACGCACCCTACTCTGAGGGGACTCCCACACCTCAACCGCGGCCAGACGGGCGGGCGCATCTTTAAGCCTGGGCTTAAGTTCGTCATAGATTGTAGCGGCGATATTCTCCGAGGAGGGGTTTATGCTATCAAAGGGCGGTGTATCGTTAAGGCAGGTATGATCGTAGCGGGCCAATATCTCTTTTAGGTGTTTTTTAAGCTCGGTGAAGTCGTAGGCCATGCCAGTCTCGTCCACCTCCGAGGCAGTCATGCTCACCACCACCAGGAAACGGTGGCCGTGAAGGGCCTCACACTTTCCCTTATAGCCCCTAAGATAGTGAGCGGCATCGAAGTGCTGCTCCACGGATACACTGTAAACGGCCATTATTCTCCCTCCCACTTGAATACGCCCTGAGTCTCGGCCACCTCCCCCAAGAGATCCTTCACGCTCTTGCGCAGCAGAGGGTGTTCAAAATCTGGCGCTATCTCGGCCAGGGGCACCAGGACGAACTCCCTCTCCGCCAGGCTCGCATGGGGTATGGATAGCTCAGGTGTATTGATGACTTGCCCATCGTAGAAGAGGATATCTATATCTATGGGACGCGGGGCGTTATGGCTATGCGGCAGGCGGCCCATCTTGGTCTCTATGGCCTTGGTCAGCACCAGCAGGGCCTCAGGGGTGAGGGTGGTATACACCCGACACGCCATATTTAGGAAGCGTGGCTGGTCGGTGTTGACCATAGGTTCGGTATCATACACTGAGGACACTTTGTCCAGCTTTAGCCGACGCCCCATCATGTCTATCGCCCGTTTCATGTTATCCTGACGGTCGCCCATATTAGAGCCCAAACCCAGGTAGACCTCTATCCCGCGAGCCATCACCCGATACGCTATCCTCCCCTCCTGAACTCCCCTAATAATACAACATTCGCCACCCCGCCGAAAGCGGGAGAGCTAGTCTTGAAACCAAAAGGGGGTTATGCTACTATCTCTTAATCCGATACTGGCACCATAAGCCGAGGATACTATTTATTATACGGGGGTTTAGAACATGCCCACCAACGAAGAGCTAATAGCCGACCTGGATAAAAGGGAGGCCTCAATAAAGGGAATGGGAGGGGCGGAGAGGATAAAAAAGCAGCACGACCAGGGCAAGCTGACGGCGCGGGAACGTGTCGAAATCCTCTTTGACAAGGGCAGCTTCCAGGAGACGGGGATGCACGTGCGCCACCGATCCAACAACCTGGGGCTGGACAAGGCAGAAATCCCCGCCGACGGCGTGATAACCGGCTTCGGCAAGATAAACGGACGCACAGCCTGCTGCTACGCACAGGACTTCACATCACGCGGGGGCACCCTGGGCGAGATGCACGCCGCCAAGATCGCCCGCACTATGGATCTGGCAGCCAAGATGCGCGTGCCCATGATAGGCATGCAGGACACCGGAGGAGCCAGGATACAGGAAGGCGTCAATGCCCTGGATGGCTACGGGCAGATATTCCACCGCAACACCCTCTACTCAGGCATAATCCCCCAGATAACAATGAGCATGGGGCCCTGCGCCGGGGGGGCGGTATACTCACCTGCGCTCACCGACTGGATACTAATGGTGAAGACCACCAGCTACATGTACGTCACAGGCCCCGACGTAGTGAAGGCCGTCACCAGCGAGGAGGTCAGCCACGAGAACCTGGGCGGCCCCATGGTGCACAACGCCAAGAGCGGCGTGGCCCACTTCGCCTACAAGGACGATGCCGCCTGCATACAGGGCTGTAAAGACCTTCTCAGCTACCTGCCCCAAAGCGTCTACGACATGCCAGACTCCACCTATAAGGAGCCCTCGGACACGCCGCAACGCGCTGCCGAGGAGCTTGAGGACATCGTCCCCGAAGACCCGCGCAAGGTCTATGACATGAAGAAGGTCATAAAGGCAATCGTAGACGACGGCAGTCTCCTGGAGGTGCACAAGCACTACGCCAAGAACATGATAGTCTGCTTCGCCCGCTTCAACGGCCACGCTGTGGGCATAATCGCCAACCAGCCCAGCTTTATGGCCGGGGTTCTGGATATAAACGCCTCCGACAAGGCAGCGCGCTTTATACGCTTCTGCGATGCCTTCAACATACCGGTGGTAACCCTGGTGGACGTCCCCGGCTATATGCCCGGCACCCAGCAGGAGTTCGGCGGCGTTATCCGCCACGGCGCCAAGGTGCTGTCCGCCTACTCCGAGGCTACCGTACCCAAGATAACCGTGTGCACCCACAAGGCCTACGGCGGGGCGGAGATATCCATGTGCTCACGCTCAATCGGGGCCGATATATATATGGCCTGGCCTATGGCGGAGCTGGCAGTGATGGGCGCCGAGGGAGCTACCGCTATAATCTTCCGCCGCGACATAGCTGCCGCTGATGACAAGGAAGCCAAGCGGCAGGAGCTTACGGAGCTCTTCCGCAAACGATTCAATAACCCCTACGCCGCCGCCGCAGACGGCTACATAGACAAAGTGATACGCCCCAGCGAAACCCGCCCCCAGGTTATATCTGCCCTGGAGTCCTTAATAGGCAAGAAAGAGGACAGGCCGTGGAAGAAGCACGGCAACATACCGCTATGAGCACGGATTGCATATTCTGCCAGATAGCGTCGGGGAAGATACCGGCTGACGTATTGCATAAGGACGACAAGGTTATCGCCTTCCGCGATATAAACCCCCTGGCGCCGACGCATGTCGTTATCATACCGCGTAAGCACATACCTGCCCTGGCTGACCTATCCAATGAGGATCTGCCCCTGATATCACACATGGTGAAGGTAGCCAACGACCTGGCCCTGGCGGAAGGCATAGCCGACAAGGGATACCGCATTACGGTGAACTGCGGAGCAGAGGGGGGACAACTGGTAGGACACCTGCATATGCACCTTATGGGGGGCAGAAAGCTCTCCGACAAGCTGGGCTAAAGCCCTAGCGCCTCCTTTTATACTCCAGATAGGCCAGTATGCCGGCCATCGTCTTGCCGTCGCAGATATCCCCGCGTGCTATATGCTTAAGCGCTTCATCGATGGGCATCTTGACCACGGTTATACCCGCCGTGTCCTCAGCGTGGAGTCGGTTGGGGACAAGGCCCGTGGCCAGGTAGAGGTGCAGATATTCATCACAGAAGCCAGGCGTGGAGTATATGCCGCCCAGAGACTCCATGCGACGGGGCAGATACCCCGTCTCCTCCTGCATCTCGCGCACGGCGGCGGCTTCAGGAGTCTCGCCGGGATCCACGCCGCCGGCGGGTATCTCCAGCAACTCCTTCTTAATCGGATGGCGGAACTGCCTCACCAGCAGTATATCGCCTTCATGAAGGGCCACCACGGCCACACTGGCGCCATGCTCTACGATCTCCCTGGTCGTCTCGGCACCGTCGTCTGTTCGTATGGTATCCACACGCAGTTTAACCACACGGCCCTCAAAGATAACCCTGCTTGCTACGAGCTCGCCCGACGACACTGGTCTTCAGTCCCCCGCTTTATAGATTAGGGCCACTTCGTCGCAGTCGGGGAACTTGGGACAGCGGAAGCACTCGCCCCACACCTTGCGCGGCAGATCCATCTTGTCCACCTGCTTGAAGCCTAATCCCTCGAAGAAATCCGGCCTGTAGGTTAGGCAAAACACGATGGGAAGTCCTAACTCCTCCGCCTCAGCCAAACAGGCCTTTACAAGTATGCCCCCCACACCCCGTCGCTGACTGTCCTCGGAGACCGCCAACGACTTAACCTCTGCCAGGTCGTCCCAGACTACGTGCAGGGCGGCGCAGGCAACGACCTTGCCCGAATCTCTGACCACGAAGTAGTCCCTCAGGTTCTCATATATCTCGGATAGGGAGCGCGGCAGCATCTCGCCCTTATCAGCGAACTGGTTCACCATCTCATGTATGCGAGCGACATCACCTATTCTAGCCCTCTCTACTTCAGTCACCTTATCGCTTTCCTTTCAACCTTTTCGCCAAAGAACCATAGAAGGAAACCTTGGAGTGCGCCCTTAAAAAGCGCACTTTCTCACGGCTCATCTTCACGGTAACCGCCACCCCTTCTTTAAGCGGGGAGTTTACATGCCCATCCACGGTAAGCACGGCGTTGTGGTAGTCGGCCAAAATGAGATGCACCACCTGGGAAGGCGGCAACACTAGGGGATAGGCCGGATTCAGGTGCGGCAATATGGGCAGCAGTATGAACTCTAACGACTGAGGGTGCAGTATAGGCCCCCCGGCCGCCAGGCAGTACCCGGTGCTGCCGGTGGCAGTAGCCACCAATACCCCATCGGCCCTGTAGGTGGCAAGGTGCTCTCCATCTATTGCTGTCTTCACCCTTATGGCACGGGCCAATTCCGCCCGGGCCACAACCACGTCGTTAAGCGCATAGAAAGTGGCAGGGGGACCGCCACCCGACCCCTCAATCTCCGCCTCCAACACACCGCGCTCATCTATGAAGCCACCGCCGTCCAAGAGCTTGGCAAGACCATCTTTGGCCTCATCAACCCCCAGCTCCGTCATAAAGCCCAGATTGCCCATATTTACACCGGTTACAGGGATATGGCGGGAAACCACCAGCTGCGCCGCGCGCAGGATAGTGCCGTCCCCACCGATGGTAACCACCAGGTCGGTGTCCTCTATCTGATCGCAGGCCTCGCCCCCAGCCCACGCCGAGCACACCCAGGTATGAACGCCCCTGGACTCCAGAAAGCCCTTAAGCTCCGCGGCAAGGCTTGAAGCGGCCTCAACCTTGGGATGATAGAGAATACCTATCCTATTCACGTGAAAGATGTCTCCGCTAGAACGAAGTGTAGCATCGGGTATAACCAGCGTCAAGAAGACGAGTCCTCACCTGTATAGAGCCAGCGCTCTATATAGCACCGCACCGCAAAAAAGCCCACCCCACCCAATAGCAGCACGGCGGCGAAGGCCAGGGAAGGGCGCATGCGGCCCCCGGTTATAGCCTTAAGCCCCAGGCTATAGCGCCACAGCCAGCGGTAGTTTATAAAGGGGGCAAAGTCCCTGGGCCTTCCGGGAATCTCTATCCCCACGTCCCCCATCTTGGCCACGTAGTCAGCCACGGCCCAGCGCCATAGGCGAGGCACCATTATAAGAACAAACCCTGTAGGCACGACAAACAGGGAGATGATAAAGAACACCGGCTCGTCGCCAGCGCAGACATTGCCGTAGAGATACTTACACACCACGTGGAAGAACAGGGCGTAAAGCCCGTTATGAAGCAACATGCCCAGGCCGAAGGCCTGAAGCGACAGGAAAACCGCCAGGAGAATGTGCTGGCGCGAATGAGACGTTAGCATCGGTTATCCCTTCTCCATTGGAGAGAGAGGCAGGACTCCCCCGCTTCAGAAGCCGTTAGAGAGCAGTATGTAAAGGCCGACTCCGAGCGCGGTTAGCCCAATACCAAGCGCGATATAGAGCTTGCGACGTCCGCTACTCATTCTTTCTCCTCGCTTTCGCAGGAACAGGATCATGCCCAACCCGAACTGCCTTAATGCCCTTCTTCACCGCTTTGCTAGAGCGAAATCTGTTCTGGTTTACAAACCCCTTAGTCCTGTTCATGGTAACCTATCGTCCCGCCCCGTTTCAATATCTCCAGGAAGCGCTTTCCCCGCATCGCACTCGCCCACACGCTGCAGCCTGTCGCTCAGCCGCGTGAGCCTCCGCCCTGCTTCATCATGCTTGGCGGCAGCATGCCTCAGGTGCCCGCCTAAAACGTCGTAGTCCTGCTGAAAGTCGGCCAGGTCGCCCTTAAGGCGGCTCACATAGGCCAGGATATCGTCCGCCGCCTTCTCGAAGTGGAGGCCCTTAAGGCCCTGGACTATAACGTGAAGGTAGGCGTAGAAGCTGTTGGGAGAGACTGGTATCACTCGCCTCTCCAGGGCATAGGGGAAGATATCCCCCCCGTCATCGCCCCTTATTATGGTCTCGTAGTAGACGTTCTCCGCCGGTATATACATAAGGGCGAAGTTGAACGTTTTCTCGTCTGGAAGAATATACCTGGCCACGGCGTCTATGTGCTTCCTGATATTTCGGGCGAACTGCCGCCGCCAGGCCTTTTTGTCCTCCGGGGACTCGGCCTTCATAATGCGCTCGAAGTCCTCCATGGGGAACTTGGAGTCTATGGGGACCAGATTGCCCCCTATGCGCACCACCGCGTCCACCACCGAGCCGTTCTTGAAGGCATGCTGAAGCTCGTAAGAGTCGGATGGCATTATATCCCCCAGAAGCCTCTCCAGGAGAAGCTCCCCAAAGCCGCCGCGGAACTTGGGCGCCTTAAGCAAGTCGCCAAGGCCGGCTATATCCCTGCCCACCTCCTCTATGTTCCTCACCTTCTGGGTGAGCTCCCCAAGCCGCTCCCGCACGTCACCAAAGACGCGTAGGCCGGAGTCCATCCTCTCCCCAACCACCCGTGAAAGCACATCGGCCTGCTCTTTCAGTTGGCTCTGCTTCAGGGAGCGAGCGCGCAAAAGCAGCCCCAGCGTCACGGCCAGGCTGACCGCCAGCACTATTATCACCAATAGTTCCATAAACTACCCATAATTATAACACCCCACGGTATAAATAAGTGTTAAGAATAGGCCTTTCCAACCGAGTTAAAAAGGTGTAAACTAATATCGGGCGCTAGGCCTGGGGTATTCCTAGCTCATTTAATAAAAAGATGCTAGCAAAAGAGGCTCTGAGTAGAAACGCTTACACCCTTTCCAGGATGTGAGCGTTTTTTATACGTTAAAAACACGCTAAATGAAGAGATGGCACCTGATTGCGTTAGTCCTCGTCCCCTTGTTCGCCATGACGCTGGGGAGTATATCCTGTGCCACCAGGCCCCTCCCCAAGTGGGAGCAGACCCGCACCCTTATGGGCACATTCGTGACCGTAACGGTGTACACGAACGAGGAGACTGCTGAAACAGCCATAGAGGCGGCATTTGAGCGCATGGAAGAGATAGAGAGCGAGGCCTCCATATACAATGAGGAAAGCGGGCTTTCCCGCCTCAACCGGGACGGCTACTTGGCCGACCCCTCCCCCGACCTCGCCACCCTAATCAGCCTGTCCAAGCACTACGGATGGGTGAGCGGGGGGCGCTTTGATGTGACCATACAGCCGCTCCTGGAACTGTGGGAGGAAGGGCTGTGGCGAGAGAGCGCCGCCGTCCAGCAACAAAGGATAGGTGAGGCCCTGGAAATGGTGGGGTGGGAGAGGATAGGCACTACGGAGAACGGCATATCACTTGAGGAGGGCATGAGCATAAACCTGGGAGGAATAGCCAAGGGATACGCCGCCGATGAGGCGCTGGAGGTGCTCCAAGAAATGGGCATAGAGCACGCCCTGGTGAACGCCGGCGGGGATATGACCACCCTGGGCACCAAGCCCAACGGCGAGCCGTGGGTAGTAGCGCTGGCTAATCCCGACGACACGGACGAGTCTCTGATCATCCTTCACCTTAAGGGCCAGGCGGTGGCCACATCAGGTAACTACGAACGCTACTTTGACCCCGAAAGGGGGGCGCATCATATAATAGACCCCTTAAGCGGATACTCGGCTCAGGGCGTCATAAGCGCTACCGTGATAGCACCAGACGCCACCCAGGCCGATGCCCTGGCCACTACGGTTTTCGTAATGGGCGCCGAGGACGGGGTGGCCCTGGTGGAAACCATACCCAGCGTGGAGTGCCTGATAGTTAGCGAGGAGAGGGAGCTTTACCCCTCCTCGGGGCTAGACGCCTTTATGGAGCTTAACTGAGACAATATGGATATAGTGCTTAAGAAAAAGGGCGCGTCCCATGGGGTAAAGGTGCCGGAGAGCAAGCTCACCGCATGCTCTACTATAGAGGCGGCGCCGCTGCCTGAACGCATCGTCATACCCCTACACCAGAACATAGGGGCTCCCTGTAAGGCTACCGTGAAGAAGGGGGAGCGCGTGCTCAGCGGGCAGAAGATAGGCGACTCGGAGAGCTATGTAAACGCCCCCGTACACGCAACCGTCTCCGGCAAGGTGGTCGGCACCACGATGGTGGTGAACCCGGCTACTTCCAATCTGGTGGACGCCATCATCATAGACTCGGATGGCAATGACGAATGGGTGGAGCTAACACCCGCAAAGCCTCAAGACCTATCGCCACAGGAGATACTGGGAAGGATACGACAGGCCGGGCTGGTGGGGCTAGGAGGGGCGGCCTTCCCAACCCACGTGAAGCTAAGCCCGCCAAAGGGCAAGCACATAGACGCCGTGATACTGAACGGCTGCGAGTGCGAGCCTTATATAACCGCAGACCACCGCATAATGCTGGAGAGCGGTCCAGAGGTGCTCTCTGGGCTCAGCATAATCATGCATGTGCTCCAGGCAGATGCGGCCTATATAGCCATAGAGGATAATAAAAAAGACGCCATATCCCACCTGGAGGAGGCCATAGCCGCTACGGGGGACACAGGGCGGAATATAAGCATAGCGCCGCTCGAGTCCAAGTACCCCATGGGGGCAGAGAAGGTGCTCACCAAGCTGATACTGGGCCGCGAAGTGCCCATAGGAGGCTTGCCCCTGGACGTGGGGGTGGTGGTGCAAAACGTCAGCACCGCCAAGGCCATACACGACGCCGTGGTGGAGGGACGCCCCTTCGTGGATAGGGTGATAACCGTCACAGGCATCGTGCAGCAGCCAAAGAACCTGTGCGTCCGCTTCGGCACGCCCATAGGAGACCTCATAGAATACTGCGGCGGCATAACCGCAGAGACCGCCCAGATAATACTGGGCGGCCCCATGATGGGGCTATCCCACTGCGATACCACCTTCCCCACCCTAAAGGGCACAAACGCCGTGCTGACGAAACAGCCCCGCCCCATAAACGAGCAGAACTGCATAAGCTGCGGGCGGTGCTTAGACGTATGCCCTATGGCACTTATGCCCACTATGCTGGCCAAACTGGCTAAGGCGGCACGTTACGGGAAGTGCAACGACTTCTATATAGCGGACTGCTTTGAGTGCGGCGCGTGCGCCTATATCTGCCCCTCCAATATACCCCTGGTGCAGTATATAAAGGTGGCCAAAAAGGAGCTGGCTAAGAAAAAATGACACAGAAAGACACCGAGGCGCAACCGCAGGGACCGCAACTGCAGGTATCACCAGGCCCCCATTTATGGGGCGGCATGTCGATAAGCCGCATAATGTGGCTGGTGGTGGGAGCCCTTATGTTCCCCACCGGCTCCGCTATATATCACTTCGGCCCTGGTGTACTATCGATTATCGGGGTCAGCTTATCCGTGGCGATTTTGACCGAGTTCGTCTCCAGAAAGATACGGGGGCGCCCCTTCGTTATGGACGGCAGCTCAGTGGTTACGGGTTTGCTGCTGGCGCTGGTACTTCCGCCCACGGTGAGCCTGTGGATGGTGGCGGTAGGTTCTATGTTCGCCATCGCCATAGTAAAAGAGGTCTTCGGGGGGCTGGGGCACAACATATTCAACCCCGCCCTGGGGGGACGGGCCTTCATGGCCGCCTCCTTTGCCGGTGCCATGACAACCTGGACGGCGCCTACGGGGTTCACCGCCGACGCCGTTACCATCGCCACCCCTTTAAGCGACGGCTTCACCTGGACAGGCAGTCAGGCCGCACTATACCAGGCAATGTTCTGGGGCAACACCGGCGGCTCTCTGGGAGAGACATCAGCGCTTATGATACTTATAGGCGGCTGTATGTTATTGGGGCTTAAAATCATAAAGTGGCGCATACCGTCCATATACATCAGCACGGTGGCTCTTATAAGCCTGGCCATGGGTCAGGATCCCCTGTTCCACATACTGGGCGGGGGGCTGATGCTGGGGGCATTCTTTATGGCCACCGACTACGTCACCTCGCCTCTCACCAATAAGGGGCAGGTGATATTCGCCATATCCCTGGGTGTGCTCACCATGCTTATAAGGCGGTTCGGGGGCATGCCGGAGGGCGTCTGCTACTCCATACTGTTCATGAACGCCCTCACCCCGGCCATAGATAGGTTCTTCAGAACAAGGCCCTACGGGGTCACTAATCAGAAGGCGGCCGCTAGTGAAGCTTAGTGAACTTTCAGCACACGAACCTCTACCCGACCAGGCCCTACAGCATGGTCAGGAGAGCGGTCAATGAGATTTGAAGGGCTTAAGAGGCGAAGCCTCTACCCGGTGGGGCTCATCACCGTGGTGGTAGCCATATCGGTGGGTATGCTCACCGGCATGGACGCGCTCACCCGTGACCAGATACAGGCGCAGAAAGATGCGGAGATAAACGACATGCTGGTCGAAATGTTTCCCTCCATGGAGAGCTACAGTCACGAGGATGACATATATGTCATATACACCGCCGGCGAGGTCTATGGCTACGGCTTCATCGCCGAGGGCGCAGGCTACGGCGGCACTATAGAGATACTGGTGGGGCTTACGAATAACGGCATCATAGAGGGGATAAGCATCATCGCGCACGAGGAGACCCCGGGCCTGGGGGACAGGATAACCCAAGCCCCCTTCATCGACCAGTTCAAGGGCCTCAAGCCGGAGGAAGTGGCGTTTACCGCCGACGGAGGAAGGGTGGACTCCATCACCAGTTCCACTATAAGCGCACAGGCGGTGGTGGAAGCAGTACGAGCCGAGGCGCTCGAGAAGATAGCGTCCCTTGAGGGGGGTGAACGATGAAGCTGGATAGAGCCAGATTCGGCAAGGAGTTCCTCAAAGGGGTATTGCTCACCAACCCGGTGTTCGTCCTCGCCCTGGGGCTGTGCCCCGCCCTGGCGGTGACCACATCCATAGATAACGCCCTTGGCATGACACTGGCCGTGCTAATCGTGCTGGTGGGCGCCAACGCCATTGTGGCTGCGGTGAGGAACCTGGTGCCGGCCATGATGCGCATACCGGTGTTCATCGTCATCATCGCCACGCTGGTTACCATAGTGAACATCATCTTCCAGGCCTACAGCCCCGACCTGCACAAGTCCCTGGGCATATTCCTACCCCTGGTGGTGGTGAACTGTATAATACTGGGCCGCGCCGAGGCCTTCGCCTCCAAGCATTCCGTGGCCTATTCCGTGGCGGACGCCCTGGGCATAACCGTCGGCTTTATGGTGGCGCTACTGATGGTAAGCGCTATCAGGCAATCCTTGGGCACGGGCAGCATGGACGTGTTCGGCATGCATATAGTATCCCTGCCTATCCTCAAGGACGAGCCCATGGCCATATTCATCATGCCTGCCGGGGCATTCCTGGTCATCGGGCTACTTTTGGGGCTGTTCCGCAGACTGGGGGTGATGAAGCATGACTGAATATATAGCCATCTTCGTCAGCATGGCCCTCATCAACAACATCATACTGCATAGATACCTGGGCCTGTGCCCCTTCTTCGGCGTCTCCACGAAAATAAGCAACGCCGTGAGTATGGGCCTGGCAGTTACCTTCGTCATGGCCATATCCTCCATCGCCACATGGCTAATAAACCACTACATCCTCATCCCTTACGACGTGCAGTACATGTACATCATCGTATATATCCTGGTGATAGCATCGCTTGTGCAGATAGTGGAGCTGTTTATAAAGCGCACCAACCCGACGCTGTACAACGCCTTCGGCATATACCTGCCCCTAATCACCACCAACTGCGCCGTCCTGGGCATCACCTTCATCAACACTACCACAGAGGGCTACAACCTGCCCCAGAGCATAGTCTCAGCCCTGGGCGCCGGCGCGGGCTTCACCCTGGTGTTGTTCATAATGTCCGGCATAAGGGAGAGGCTAGATCTGGCCGACACCCCCAGGTGCATGAAGGGGCTGCCCATAGCCTTCATAGTAGCCATGCTACTGGGGCTGGCCTTCACCGGCTTCGGAGGGATGATATAAAACGATGGAGCTAGCTCATATAGGCATACTAACCGCCATAGGCCTGGGCTGCGGGCTGATGATATACTTCGTCTACCTGAAGGTGCCCGTAAAGGTTAAGGGCATAGAGAAGACGGAGGAGCTTAACGCCATACTGCCCGGCGTGAACTGCGGTGCCTGCGGCTACCCCGGCTGTTTCGCTTACGCCCAGGCGGTGGCGCATGACCCAACCCTGATAACTCATTCGCCCTGCACACAGCTGCTCCAGGACCACCAGGCTATTAAGAAGATGGAGAAGGCCTTAGGCATAAGCCTGGATCTAGCCGCGCTGAGCAAGAAGGCCGTAGTCCACTGCGCAGGCAATTCAGACGTCATCTACGACTACTCCGGCGCGATGACATGCAAGGCAGCCTCCCAGCTACTTAGCGGCTATAAGCGCTGCCCCTACGCCTGCCTAGGGCTGGGGGACTGCGTCCGGGTGTGTCCAGCCAACGCCATGTCTATAGACCCGGAAAAGAACGTGGCCGTGGTGAACACCAAGGAATGCACCGGCGGTGGACTGTGTGTGGAGGAATGCCCCATGGACATCATAGAGCTGGTGCCGGGGCACACCAAGATGGCCTTGCTGTGCAGCTATAAGCCCTTAAAGAGCATACCGGGCAGGGAGCGCTGTGAGTATGCCTGCACACACTGCCGCAAGTGCTTCAACGCCTGTGAGGACGATGCCATAAAGTGGGACAAGTCCCAAGCCGTGCCCCAGTTTATACAGGAGAAATGCACCCGCTGCGGCAAGTGTATAGAGGCCTGTCCAGCAAACACCATAGCAGACATCTACAAGCTGAAAGCGGCTGCAGATACAAAGATAGACCCTGCCCCCTGCATCTAAAAGGCCCGCAAACAATGGGCGCCTTTTTTGCTATAATACCGCCATATAACACCCCACGTGGAGATAGGGCATGAGAGTTATCGCCGGCAAGGTCAAGGGGCACCATCTAAAGGCGCCCAAGAGGGCGGCCACCCGACCCGCGACTGACCTGGTGCGCGGCGCTATCTTCTCCATGCTGGCGTCGATGATAACGGAGTGGGGACAAGTGCTGGACCTCTTCTCCGGCAGCGGCGCCCTGGGTATAGAGGCCCTGAGCCGGGGGGCGGACTGGGTTGACTTTGTTGAAAAAAGCCGCGCGTGTTGTGCTATAATTAAGGACAATCTGGAGAAGACGAGGCTCACCGAGCAAGCGCGCATAAACTGCTGCTCCGTAGCCAGGGCTCTTGCCTTTCTCGACAAGGAGTATAATATAGTATTGGTGGACCCTCCCTATTCGGACCAATCCATAGGAAAGGTGATCTCCGAGCTGGCGACCTCCAGGCTCATCGGAGAGGACTCCGTCGTGGTGGTAACGCACTCCCCACACCTAAAGCTGGCTTCCGCCTACCCACCCCTAGCCCTCACTAAGGAACATCGCCATGGGGACAGCTGCATCGCCATATACCAAAAGGAGATCCAACCTTGACAGTAGCCGTATATCCCGGAAGCTTTGACCCCATAACCAACGGGCACCTTGACATCATCACCAGGGCAGCGCGCCTGTTCGACAGGTTGGTCATAGGCGTATACGACAGACCGGATAAGCGCCACCTGTTCAGCATAGAGGAGAGGGCCCAGATGGCGTCTAAGGCCATCACGCATCTGCCCAACGTGGAGGTGCGTATCTTCGACGGGCTTTCAGTGAGCTTCGCCAAAGAGATGAAGGCCAATGCCATAGTGCGGGGGCTAAGAATGAACGCCGACTTTGAGAACGAGTTCGACATGGCTCTCATGAACAAGAAGCTGGACCCGGACGTGGAGATAGTGTGCCTGATGTCGGACGCTAAGTATCAGTTTTTAAGCTCCAGCCTTCTCAAAGAGGCCTCCAGGCTGGGGGGGGCCATAGCCGACCTGGTGCCCAAGCACGTGGCACAGTCTCTACAGGCCAAGTTCAACCAGCAGGAGCAGCATTGAATTACAAACTATAGATGGTTATGCCATAAGAGGATCATAAAGAAGGAGGAATAGATGGCGCTTAAGATAACCGACGAGTGCATCAGTTGCGGAGCTTGCGAGCCGGAATGCCCCAATGAAGCTATCAGCGAGGGGGAGACCATCTACGTCGTAGACCCGGACAAGTGCACCGAATGCGTCGGTAGCCATGCCGAACCCAAGTGCGTCGAGGTCTGCCCGGTGGACTGCTGCGTCGCCGACGAGGACAACAGCGAGACCAAGGACCAGCTACTTGAGAAATGGCGTAAGCTGCACCCCGGCGAAGAGCCCGCCGGCTAACACACCGCCGCAACATAAAGACCAGGAAACCTGCCCGTATCGCTCACTGAAGCGCGGTGCTATCGCTTTAATGGCAGCACCGAGGGCTGTTACTGGAAAAAGTCGCGAACTACGTCAAATTCCCCGGGGAGCAGAGCGAGCACCCTGGGGAATTGTCCTAATAGAACGGGTGCTACCTGAGATTGTTCTATTGCAGAGGGCAACCCCATAAACTTAACCCACATTGCCAGGAAGGCACCGCAGAATATAGCCCCCAGCAGGAACCCCAGCACCCCACCACCGATGCGGTTGGCCCAACCCATCAGCACCGCCGAGACCATCCGGGTGGCCAGGCGAGCGATAACGCCGGCCACAGCCATCACCCCGATGAAGATTATGGAGAACGCGGCCACCTTGGCCAAGCCGAGGTGGGGAATGACGGTAAGGTAACCGGAAAAGGGCACATAGTAGCGCCCCGCTACATACACGCCGATAACCAGCCCGGCCAGGGTTATGGCTATCTCTATAATACCCTTCCTAACCCCGACCACGGCCGCAACGACCATGGAGATTATCAAAACGAGATCAAGCCAGTTCATAGCTTATGAACTATTATACAACATGGCGGCAAGGATTTTCTTAAACCGTCACTGGAAATGCAGCGCTTCTATGGGGTTAAGCCTCGCCGCCCGCATAGCGGGGTAGATGCCGGAAAGGACACCGATAAGTATGGCCACCGATATGGCCAGCACTACCACATCCACAGCCACCACCGCATGTATGGTGATGCCGGCTATGCTTGTACTGGCGATGACGCGGGCCATGATTACGCCGCAGGCCACCCCGATGGCGCTGCCTATTAAGCTCAGGCTGGCCGCCTCCAGGAGGAACTGAAGCAATATATCACGCCGCTTGGCCCCCAGAGCCTTGCGTATACCTATCTCCCTAGTGCGCTCCGTGACCGATACCAGCATGATATTCATAATGCCTATGCCGCCCACCAGCAGGGATATGCCGGCTATGGCGCCCAGGAATACGGTGAACATACCTGTTATCTGCTGCATCATCTCCACTACCTGCTCCGAGCTGACCACGGCGAAGTCGTCCTTATCGTCAACGCGTATGTGGTGACGGCGCCGCAACACCTTCCCAATCTCATCTGCGGCCTCGTCGGCGAGGTCAGCGTTTACGAGCTGCACCCCTATGGACTCCACCGCGTCCAGACCCGAAGCCGTTTGCTGAGAGAACAACTTGGTCTGGAAGGTAGTGATGGGAACCACCGCCATATCGTCCATGCTATAGCCCATAAAGCCGCCGCCCTTGGCCTCCAGAACGCCAATTACGGTAAAGCGCTTGCCCTTTATCTTCACCCTCTGCCCCAGAGGTTCCTCGTCGTCAAATAGCTCCTGGACCACGCCGTCTCCCAGCACTACAACCTCATCCCTACGAGCCACCTGTCTATCGCTAACAAACTGGCCGCCTGCCAGGGTATAGTTATTTACGTCCATATAGGCCGCAGTGCCACCATTTA
Organism: uncultured Dehalococcoidales bacterium; assembly: GCA_964627215.1. GTDB lineage: Bacteria > Chloroflexota > Dehalococcoidia > Dehalococcoidales > E44-bin46 > CAZVIZ01. The sequence goes on along the minus strand of CAZVIZ010000001.1, from coordinate 118,177 downwards.
TCATAGTCACCATACTGTTATCGTCGGTTACTATCTCGGCGAAGTTCTCATTGGAGGGAGCCACCTTGGCAATATAGGGTATGTCCTCCAGGGCCTCGGCATCCTCTAGCGTGAGGGTCTGCATGGCAAACTCCGGCGACATGGCGGCGAACCCCGGAGCATCAGGATTACGGGGCTGAACCCAGAGAACGTTGCTGCCCATCTGCTCAAAGGTAGAGGTTATCTCAGACTCCACCCCCCGCCCGATGGACATAAGCCCTATAACGCTCATCACGCCGATTATAATACCCAGCATTGTGAGCACGGAGCGCAGCTTGTTGGCCATAAGCGCCCTTAGGGCAGTGGCTACGGAGTCCCTGAATCTCACTGTTCCGTAATCCTCCCGTCCAGGAGGTGAATGGTGCGCTGCGCCTGCTCGGCGATGTCAATCTCATGGGTGATGAGAACAATGGTCTTGCCCTCCTTATGTAAACGGTGAAAAATAGCCATAACCTCGGCGGAGGAGTGCGTATCCAGGTTGCCCGTAGGCTCGTCAGCCAGGATAATGGAGGGGGAGTTCACCAACGCCCTGGCGATGGCCACGCGCTGCTGCTCCCCACCGGATAGCTCGGTTGGCTTGTGGTCGATGCGCTTGCCCAACCCCACCCACTGAAGCGCCTCTATGGCGCGCTCCCGCCACTTATGTACCCCTCTGGCGTAGATAAGCGGCAGCTCCACATTAGATAGGGCGGTGGCACGGGGTAGCAGGTTAAAGTCCTGGAAGACGAACCCTATCTCTTTATTACGCACCTCGGCCAGAAGATTGTCGTTAAGCTGGCTTGTGTCCGTGCCGTTCAACACATACCGCCCCGAGGTGGGCCGGTCCAGAAGCCCGATGACATTCAAAAGGGTGGACTTACCAGAACCGGAGGCGCCCACAATAGCCAGCATCTCCCCCTCGGCTACTGAGAGCGTAACCCCCTGAAGGGCATTAACCCCCACCTTGCCCATATGGTATACCTTGGTGATATTTTTAAGCTCAATCATGCCTTAACCTAAAATCGCTCTACCGCTGACCATCAGTGGAATGGAAAGCCGGATCTTGAGACCTCCTTGTCCTCGGACTGCGGCTTAGCTATAAGCACCAGCTCACCCTCCTCAAGTCCCGCGACCACCTCAATATAGAAGCCGTCGCTTAATCCGGTCTCCACCAACCTGACCGCGGCCTCATCGTCCGCAAGCACAGTGACAACGGGGTTGCCATCATCGTCCTGCCCAATAACCCGTTCCGGGATAATCAAGACATCGCTACGCTCGTCTATTATTATATCCGCCTCGGCGCTCATACCGGGAAAAAGCCCTATTCCCGGCTCAACCTCAAAGGCTATCTTAACGTCATAAAGCACCACCCCCACCTCTATCTTGGCCATGGGGTTTATGGACTTCACCTTACCCTCCAGGCTCAACTCAGGCAGGGCATCAACCTCTATCAACACACTCTGCCCCACCTTCACCTGGGGTATATCTATCTCATCCAGGGAGAGCAGCATCTCCATACCGGTAATATCCACTACATGAATAGCGGCGGTGGAGGTGTTCACGAAGTCTCCCTTCTTTATGTTAACCTCGCTTATCACGCCGTCAAAGGGGGCTGTTATGGAGGCCTCGTCAAGCTCCCTCTGCGCCTCGGCCACCGCCTTCTCGGCGGCGCCGAGCTGGGCATCCACGGCGTCCAACTGAATGGTGGCGGCGGACAAAGCGAACTCAGCGGCCTCCAGCGCATACTCGGCTATGTCCCGGCGGTAGCCGTGTATATCCTGCCGCTTCATGTCCTTATAGTCGTTATTGGCCTGCTCCAGGGTGGCCTGCGCCGTTAAGTAATCGGCCTGGGCGCTATCCACTGCAGCCTGCGCCTGTATAAGGGCGGCCCCCGCCTGCGCCAGGGCCAGCTCAAGGGCGTCCGTCTCCAGGCTGGCCAGCAGCATGCCCTGACTCACCGCGTCACCCTCTTCCACGCCAAAGGTATTATCAACCCTACCCACCACCCCGAAGTAGAGGTCCCTTTCATCTGATATATACACGTTCCCGCTGCCGTTAACACTCTTGACCACATCCCCTCGCATCACCTCCACCGTCTGCGGCGCGATCTCCTCCTCGGCCCCCATGGGGTTACAGCCCAGAGAGCCCAAAAGGGCCAGCGATACGGCGGCGGCGGCGAGCATCCAGCGACGCTTCATCTCACCGCCCTCCTTTTCTCTGTCGTTTAACCTGCTTGGAAAGCTCGGTCATATACTCGCTGGCCATGCTCAGCATCTGCTCCATGGCCTCCGCCTTGACCAGCATCACGCCCCGAGAGTACGGGTCGCCGAAGGCCAGGAGGGTGTCGCCGCCCTCTATGCCCAGCTCCTGGCGAGCGTTGGCCGGAATGACCACCTGGCCCTTGGGGCTCACCGTGGCCGAGCCGTAGAGCTTATGCCTGGCCAGCAGGTGCTTGAGTTCCTCCATGCTATCCATAGCCGTCCTCCCATGTTTGAACTATCCTACAAGTTGTAATTGTATGACATATAGAAAACAGGGTCAATAAAAGGGCCTTAGAGGGGATTTAAGGTGAATACTATTACTGTCCCAGCTGCTGTGCCCGCTTATAAGCAGCACGGACGGCGCGGGCGATAAGCTCGCCGAAGCCACCCTTACCCAACTCCTCAAGCGCCGCAGCGGTGGTGCCGCCGGGGGATGTCACCTGACGTCTAAGCTCAGATGGATCGTCATTCGAGTTCATAAGATAGGCGGCGGAGCCTTGAAGCGTCCTCGCCGCCAGCTCTCGAGCCACATCCGACTCTAGGCCGACTGCCTCAGCGGCCTTGGTAAGCTCTTCCACGAAGAGGAATACATATGCCGGCCCGCTGCCGCTAACAGCGGTGGCCATATCTATATGACGCTCGTCGGGGGTATATATCTCCGTCCCCATGGCGCTCAATATGGAGCGCACGCGCTCTCTCTGCTCTTCGCTAACGGACTGGGCAGCGGTCCACACAGTCATGCCACACCCCACCCTAGCGGGGGTGTTGGGCATGGCACGCACTACTGAGCAGTGTCCAAGCCCCTCGGAAAGGGTGGCCATACTGGCCCCAGCCACTATGGAAAGCACCGCCTGATGCGGCTGAAGCGCACCCCTAAGGGCTTTCATAGCCTGGGGAAGATCCTGCGGCTTAATCGCCAGCACCACGATGTCACTCCCGGCTACAGCGGCGGCGCTATCACAGGCAACCCGGACGCCATGCGCGCCCTCTATAAAGCGACAGCGATCCACCCTGGCATCAACGACGGATATGTTCTCAACCTGAGCAAGACCCTTATCCAGAACTGCGCCGAGTATCGTCTCTCCCATCACCCCACAGCCAATGAAGGCGAGCTTCATGACATATTACCTCACCACTATATTGACCAGCTTGCCAGGAACATATATAGTCTTGACAATCTTTTTGCCCTCCACGCGGGGCTTGGCCTTATCGCTATTATACGCCAGGTCCTTGGCTTGGTCTTCGGTTATAGATACGGGCACGGCTATGCGGTCCCGAACCTTGCCATTCACCTGAACCACCAGGGTTATCTCGTCCTCACGTGCCAGCTCTTCGTCCCACTTGGGCCAGGGCTGGTTGTGGACGCTATAGGGGCGGCCCATCCTTTGCCACAGCTCCTCGGCCAGGTGTGGGGCGGTGGGCGCGATGAGTAGCACCAGGGCTTCTATGGACTCCTGCCAGCATACCTCCCCCACGGAACCGTTATCCTTAACCCTGGCCAGGTAGTTGGTGAACTCCATAAGCGCGGATATCATGGTGTTTAGGTGCATCCTGTCTATGTCAGTGGTGACCTTCCTTATAGTCTGGTGGGTCAGGCGCCTCAAGTCCACCTCCCCCCCGTCACCTTTGGCCTTATGCGGCGCCAGAACCAGGGCCCATATGCGCTTCAGCCAACGGCTGATGCCGCTTAGGCCGCTATCGTCCCACTCCCCCCCCTTATCCCAGGGCGCGATGAACATGAGGTAAGCCCTGACGGCGTCCGCCCCCAGCTCGGAGACGTAGGCATCAGGGTTGACCACGTTGCCGCGGGACTTGCTCATCTTCTGCTTCTCCGCGATGATGACCCCCTGGTTGAACAGGCGGCTGAATGGTTCGCCAAACTCCACAAGCCCTATATCTTGAAGAGCCTTTATAAAGAAGCGGGCGTAGAAGAGATGCATCACGGCATGCTCCGCGCCTCCGCTGTATACGTCCACAGGAAGCCACTGGCTCACGTCCCGGGGGTTGAAGGGACCATCATCGTAGCTAGGGCTGGCATAGCGCAGGAAATACCAGGAAGAGCACATGAAGGTATCCATGGTATCGGTCTCTCGCTTAGCCTCCCCACCACACTTAGGGCAAGTGGTGTTTACAAACTCAAGGCAGTATTTAAGCGGCGACTCTCCGCTGGGCTTGAACTCAGCGTTTTGGGGCAGCAGCACGGGCAGGTCTTCCTCGGGCACGGGCACGGTGCCGCACTTGGGACAGTAGATAATCGGTATAGGCGCCCCCCAGTAACGCTGGCGGGAGACCAGCCAATCGCGCAGCTTGTAGCTCACCGTGCGCCTGCCCCACCCCTTGTCTTCTATGAACTCAGATATAATCTCGGCACTCTGGTCGCTGCGCAGTCTGTCGAAGCGCCCGGAGTTCACCATCGTCCCCCGCTCCGTATAGGCCTGGGGCAGATCCTTCTCGTCCCAATCCGGCGGGGCTATCACCACCTTTACAGGCAGTTTATACTTCTTGGCAAAGGCGAAGTCGCGCTCGTCGTGCGCCGGCACCGCCATCACCGCGCCGGTGCCGTAGGTTGTGAGGACGTAGTCCGCTATCCATATGGGCACCGACTCGCCGTTTAAGCGATTGGTGGCATGCGCCCCGATAAAGACACCGTCCTTCTCCTTCTCAGTGGACTGGCGCTCTATATCACTGCGCTGGCGCACCAGTTCCACATACTCCTCCACCTCCGCCTTCTTCTCAGGGGATGTGAGCTTGGCCACCAAGGGGTGCTCCGGCGCCAGCACCATAAAGGTTACCCCGAACACGGTATCGGGGCGCGTGGTGAACACCTTTATCTCCTTCTCATCTACCCAAGGGTAGTCCAAAGCGAAGGATATCTCGGTCCCCTCGCTGCGGCCCACCCAATTGAGCTGCATCAGCTTTATCCGCTCCGGCCAGTCCACGCCGTCGTAGCGCATAAGCTCTTCAGCGTACTTGGTGATGCGGCAGAACCACTGCTCCAGATCCCGCCTCTCCACAGCGCTGTCACACCGCTCGCATAAGCCCCCCACCACCTGCTCGTTGGCCAATACCGTCTGGCAGTGCGGGCACCAGTTCACCGGGGCGTTGGCCCTATAGGCAAGACCGTTCTCAAGGAACTTGAGGAAGAACCACTGCGTCCAGCGGTAGTATTCCGGCTGGCAGGTGATAATTTCCCGCGACCAATCATAAACAGCGCCGATGCTCTTAAGCTGACGGCGCATGTTCTCTATGTTCTTCATTGTCCAGGTATAGGGGTGGATGCCGCGCTTGATAGCAGCGTTCTCGGCAGGCAGCCCGAAGGCGTCGAAACCCATGGGATGAAGCACGTTATAGCCCTGCATGCGCTTGAAGCGGGCGTATACGTCAGAAGGAGCCATGGCATACCAGTGCCCTATGTGAAGGTCGCCAGAGGTATAGGGAAACATAGTCAGGGAATACCATTTAGGCTTATCCCCTGCATCAGAGACCCTGTATATACCGTCCTCCTCCCACCTCCGCCGCCATCCAGCTTCTATCTTTTTAGGATTGTATTCGGCTGTCATTAATCCCCCGTTAAACAAAGACCCTTCGCCAAGAATCAAGAAAGCGAAGGGCCGCCCAGTATAAACCGCTTACGGTATAAGGCTATTTCCTCAAGACAGCGCGTCGGCCAGCAGTTGGGAAGCCACCTCCGCAAGCCGATTCCTCACCCTGTCCTGCCACTCCTTGGTCTGCTTGACCGATATCAGCTTGGCCTCATCTACGCCGAAGCGGCTCGCCTTAAGACGCCGCTGATACCATTTAAGCTCCACCCGGACGAGCCACACCACCAGCACAGCAGAGGTCACGTATAGAGGGACGGCATAATGAATCGGCAGGAAAAGCGAGGGGAGCACAAACCCCAGTGTGGCGGATATCAACCCAGCCAGCACCATGAAATACTCTATCATGGTATTGTGTACATCCATCTCGCCAAGCCCTCTCCAGATGCGGGACACGCCTCACCGGCTATTGTAAGCCCTTATTAAGCTACCTACATTCTACAAGAGATTTACACCTAAATTCAACTGCCCCGAAGGCACTGGGGGCAGTTGCCTAGAGAAGCGCGGATTTGCTAAACTAGGCTGTGATGGGGGCCGTTAGCTCAGTTGGCAGAGCACCTGACTTTTAATCAGGGTGTCGCAGGTTCGATCCCTGCACGGCCTATCTCCAGATTTAAACAGGGCCAGGCCGCCGTGAGCCTCCCTTTTAGGAGGGGATTATAACAGCCGGCACCAAGGTTAGAAAGCGATCCGAAGCCGCTCCGCGGCCTGCGGTTTCAGCATGCCTCTCCCCTATTCCCAAACGTAGTGAAAGGCCCGTCGAGTTAGTCTATTTCACCGGCTCGATCTCTATTCCTGTCTTTTGCGCCACCCTTGTTGACAAATGTCACCTATAATGGCTAAATTATGCCAATAGACGTGGGACAGGGTAGATGCCCCTCCCAGGAGCTTATATGAGCCGCGCCAAGGTCTCTGTGGTAATACCAGTGCTGAATATGGCAAAAGGTCTGGGGAAATGCCTGGAGGCGGTGTTTGCACAGTCGCTCAAGCCCCACGAGGTGATAGTGATAGACGGCGGATCCACGGACGGCACGCTGGAAACCGCCGCCGTATTCAAGGTTAAGGTGCTCCACGAGCACAATAACTCCATAGCGGAAGGGCGACAGATAGGCGTGGACAGCGCCAGCGGAGACTACATAGCCTTCACCGATGCCGACTGCGTGCCCCACAAAGACTGGCTGGCCAACCTATTAAAGGAGTTCCAGGACGGCATTATCGGGGTGGGCGGGGGTATAAATAACATCGGAGAGAACTTCTGGGAGAACTCCGTGAACCTGGCCACGAATACCCTTATAGGCGGGGGCACCAGCATACAGGGAAGGCTTTTTCATGGCAGACGCACTGTCCAGAGCATAAGCGCATGCAACAGCATGTATCGCAAAAGAGATATAATGAGGCACGGCGGATTCGATCGCAGCCTCCCCGGTGGGGAGGAGCTGGAGCTTAACAAACGGCTGGCAAAGTCAGGGAAGTTTATATACACCTCGGATGCGATGGTGGACCACTATCATCGCTGGACGCTAAAGAAGTTCGCCCGCAAGATGTTCCGCTACGGTAAAGAGAGGGGCATGATAAGAGCCTGGAACATACAGATTATTCCCGCCATAGCGGTGCCGCTTTTAATCCTCTCCGCTTTCTTCACCCGCTGGCCCATAATTATAACCTCAGCGGCATACTTCGCCGCCATACTGGCCATGGGAGCCCGCATAGCCCTCAGAGAGGGCAACAGACGCTATCGGACATCCATACCCACAGTATACATAGTGGGGCACTTCAACTACACCATAGGCACATGGTGCGGCCTGACGAAAACAAGGAGGCAGATTCAGGGTTGACCAAGAGATGTTTAATCACCGGCTGCGAGGGCTTCCTCGGCTCACATATGGCGGACTTCCTCCTGGGCAAGGGTTTTGAGGTCTTCGCCAGCGTATATAAAGACACCGAAAATCTGGCACATATAGCGGATAAGATAGAGACCATGTGGTGCGACATAAGGGACGAGGAGAGGGTAACAACCGTAGTGGCAAAGGCCAAGCCGGATTACATATTCCACTATGCGGCGCAGAGCCTAGTCATACCCTCCTGGGAGGACCCGAACAGGACGCTGGATACCAACATCCAGGGGACGCAGAACCTCCTCCAGGCCGTAAAGAAGGCCGATATAGACCCGGTGGTGCAGGTGACATGCTCCAGCGCCGAATACGGCCTAAACCTCCCCGAGGAGATACCGGTGGTGGAGACCAAGGAGTTCCGTCCCTCCAGCCCCTACGGGGTGAGCAAGACGGGTACAGATATGCTCAGCTACCTGCACTGGCAGGCATACGGCATGAAGGTGATACGCACCAGGCCGTTCAACATCACCGGCCCGCGCAAGGAGCTGGACGCCGCGTCCGACTTCGCCCGAGGCGTGGCCGCCGTGGAGGCGGGCCTGGAAAAGGATATAGGGGTAGGCAACCTGGACACAGTCAGGGATATCACTGACTACAGAGACGGCATAAAGGCCATGTGGCTGCTTACCGAGAATGGGGAAGCGGGACAGGTCTATAATATATGTTGCGGAACGGGATACAAGATGCAAGATGTCTTGGACATCCTCATAGGGCTTGCGGAGAAGCCCATAAGCATCCGCCAGGCGCCGGAGAAGATGCGCCCACTGGACGACCCGGTGTTTATAGGCGATAACAAGAAACTCCGAGACCTGGGCTGGGAACCTCAAGTAGCGGTGGAGGAGACGCTCAAGGATACCCTTGATTACTGGAGGATAAGGCTTGAGCAACGGCAAAACCAGGATACTCAGGTGAGATAAGGATGCAGGTGGCAATACTTTGCGGCGGTCTGGGCACCAGGTTGATGCCCCTAACTGAAAATGCCCCCAAGTCCCTCATTGAGATTAAAGGGAAATCATTCTTGGATTATCAGCTGTGCCGCATAAGGCAAGACGGGATAGAGGACGTGGTGCTGTGTGTGGGCCACCTGGGGGAGCAGATAGAGCAGGCCTTCGGCGACGGCCGAGACCACGGCCTGAATATAACCTACAGCTACGAGGAGGAGGGGAATCCACTGGGCACCGCCGGGGCGCTCAAGAAAGCCGCCCCCCTGCTCAAGGACACCTTCTTCACCATGTACGGCGACTCTTATCTATTTCTGGACTTCGCCGCCATTATGAGCTGCTTCCAGGCAGCCGGACGCACGGGGCTTATGGTGGTGTACCAAAACAACAACCTTTACGATAAGAGCAACGTAGCCATAGGCGAAGACCGAGTAGTATACTATAATAAGAACGACCGCACGGGCGAGTTGATCTACATAGACTACGGGGCCAGCCTATTTAAGAAGCAGATGCTTGATATGGTACCATCTGGGAAGTTCCACCCCCTCGAGGACGTCTTCGCCGCGCTTATACAACAAGGCGAACTCACAGCATATCAGACACAGAGACGCTTCTACCACGTCGGAACATTTGAGGGCCTTCAGGAGTTCAAAGACTACATTTCGGAGACGGGGAACAAGGCATGATTCTATCTCGAGCGCCTGTGAGGATAACGCTGGGCGGCGGTGGGACCGACCTGGAATCATACTACTCCAAGCACGGCGGTTTCGTCATATCGGCCGCCATAGATAAATACTGCTCCATACTGGCTAGCAAGAGGTTCTATAAGAGCATACGCTTAAGCTACTCCGAAATGGAGATAAGGAAAAACATAGAGGATATAAAGCACCCCATCTTTCGAGAGTCGCTTCGCTTCGCAGACATAAGCTCGGGCATAGAGCTGCACTCGGTGGCGGACGTGCCGGCCAACTCCGGGCTGGGGTCTTCCTCCAGCTTCACCGTCGCTCTACTGAACGCCCTCCATACCTATAAGAGGGAGTTCATCACCCTGGACCGACTCGCTAAAGAGGCCTGCCACATAGAGATAGACGTCCTGGGGGAGCCGATCGGCAAGCAGGACCAGTATATCGCTGCCTTCGGCGGCATAACCTGCCTCACCTTCAATAAGGACGGCACGGTGCAGGCCGAGCCGCTTAAACTCTCGGACGAAACGCTGGACGATCTCCAGAACAATCTGCTGTTCTTCTTCACCGGCAAGGAACGCAAGGCATCAGAGATACTCGTAGAGCAGGTAGAGCGCTCCAACGACAACGACCCCGATATGGAGGCCAACCTCCACCAAATAAAGGACATAGGACTGAAGACCAAGGAGTACCTGGAGAAGGGCCAAACGGATATGCTGGGGAAACTTATGCACGAGCACTGGGAGGCTAAGAAACGGCGTTCCAAGAAAATGACCGACCCCTTTATAGACCAGTGCTATCAGGAAGCCATAAAGAGCGGTGCCACGGGGGGGAAACTAATCGGGGCGGGGGGCGGCGGCTTCCTCATATTCTACTGTCCCAACGACAAGAAGACTAAGGTATCCGCATCCCTTAAAAAGCTCGGGCTGGAGAGGGAGAGGTTCGGCTTCGACTTTGACGGAGCCAGGATACTGCTAAACACCGTTTTGTAGAAAACCAGGTCAGGAGTTAGAACATGCAAAGCAGGGGCTTCATAGACGCCTACTTCGCCGAGGCGGAACAGGTTATACGGGATATCTCCAGGGAGGACATAGACAAAGCCATAGAGATGCTTTTCTCCACCTGGAAGGAGGGCAAACGCGTATATATCTGCGGCAACGGCGGCTCCGCCTCGTGCGCCACGCACTTTGCCTGCGACCTGACCAAGAGCACCATGTCCCCCGGCAAGCGGGGGCTTAAGGCCAAGAGCCTGAACGACAACGCCCCCCTGATGACAGCGCTGGTAAACGACGACGGCTTTGAGAACCTGTTCTACGAGCAGTTGGTCACCGACTTCGACCAGGGTGACGTGCTCATCTGTATAAGCGTCCATGGCGGGGCGGGGAAGGACAAGGTGGGTTTATGGTCGCAGAACCTTTTAAAGGCAATGAGATACGCTAAAGAGCAAGGGGGTAAGACCATCGGCTTCTCCGGGTTCGACGGCGGCCCCATGAAAGATATGGCAGACGTCTGTATAGTAGTGCCTGTCGAATCCACCCCCCAGGTGGAGTCCTTCCACGTAGTGCTGGAGCACCTCATCTGCGCCCGACTTAAAGAGAAGATGGCATCAAGCTGAAGGTGTCTAAGCAGAGTAAAAACCGTGCCGTATTCCTGGATAGGGACGGCGTCATAAACAAGCTTATCTACTACCCAGAGCACGGGATAGTGGACTCGCCGTTCACGGCAGCGCAGTTTCGCCTGCTCCCCAACGCCGCTGCCGCCATACGGGGCTTCAGAGAGATGGGCTTCAAGGCCGTTATAGTATCCAATCAGCCGGGCATAGCCAAGGGATATATATCCAAGGAGGGCTTTACAGAGATAAGGGAGAAGATGGCCATAGAGCTGGCGGCGGAAAAGGCCGCCCTGGACGGCGAATACTACTGTCTCCACCACCCCCAGGCCGTCGTTGAGGAACTTAAAGCCGTGTGCAACTGCCGCAAACCTCGCCCAGGCCTCCTCATCCAGGCGGCTGAGGAGATGGATATAGACCTGGGACGTTCTTGGATGATAGGAGACGGCCTAACCGACATAGCGGCAGGGGTAAGCGCCGGCTGTAAAACAGCGCTCATCGGCAGGATGAAGTGTGAACTCTGCCACCTTATGGAAGAGCATGATGCTTACCCCGACATCATCGCCCTGGACCTCGCTGAAGTGCTTCAAAAGATGAAAGGGCCAACAAAGGTATGAGTAACAAAGAAAGATGGGAGAGGCTGTACTACAAGGCGGCGGAATATCTCCCTTTCACCACCACCAACCTGGTATGGAATATGATAGACCGCTCCACCAAAAGCCTGCTGGACGTTGGCTGCGGGCCCGGCATGATGGGAGGAGTTATAAAGAGACACCACGATATATACACCGTGGGGGTAGATATATTCGACCCATACCTGGAGAGGTGCCGCCGCGAACATACCCACGACAAGTTGATGCGTATGGACGTGAAGGAGCTACCCTTCGAAGACGGCAGTTTCGATACAGTGTTATGTAAAGAAGTGATAGAGCACCTGGAGCAGAATGAGGCATTGAAGCTCATCGGCAGGATGGAGGCCATAGCCCGCCGCCAGGTGATAATCACCACCCCCGTGGGCCACTACGCCCAGCACGAATACGACGACAACCCGCACCAGGAACACCTCTCTATCTGGACGCCCCAAGATATGCGGCGCCTGGGATATGAAGTGAGGGGGGTGGGGGTACGCAACATGCACGGCGAGGATGGTCTCTACGCCCGCACCTCCACCGCGGGTAAGCGCGCCCTGGACATCATCTACATAATGGCGGGGCCATTCGTCTACTTCCGCCCCGAATCGGCATGTTTTATGGTATGCCATAAGATAAAAGCAGGAGGGGAGACGAGATGAAGATTTTCATGGATTCAGCGGACAAACAGGAGATAGCCAAGTGGCTCGCTATGGGGGTGGTAGACGGCGCTACTACCAACCCCTCCATAATGTTCAAGGACAAGGTATACGACATAGAAAAGGGAGCCAAGGACATAGCCGCGCTTATAGCACCGCTCCCTTTAAGCGTGGAGGTAACCACCAACGACCTGGACGAGATGGTGAAACAAGCCAGGACCTTCGCCAAATGGGCGGATAACATAGTGATAAAGATACCGCAGACCAACCAGGATGGAGTGCCCTGCTACGGGGTCATCAACCAGCTGGTGCGAGACGGCATCAGGGTAAACGCCACCGTGGCGCTCTCCATGAACCAGGTGATCCTGGCGGCCAAGGCGGGCGCAACATATATAAGCATCTTCGCGGGGCGAGTGGCGGACGAGGGGGGCAACGCTCCGGAGCTTATAATGGACGCCGTGGACTGGCTTGCGAGATGGGACTACAAGAGCGAGATTATAGTAGGCAGTATAAGGGGAGTTATAGACATCCATCAGGCGGCGCTGGCAGGAGCGCACATAATAACCATACCGCCGCAGTTGCTCACCAAGATGGCGGACCACAAGTTCACCAGGGTCACGGTGGCACAGTTCACCGAAGACGCTCAGAAGGCGCTCCGCAAGATGTCAGGAACGGGGTAAATTATGGCTAAAAAGGCATTTATAACCGGCATAACGGGGCAGGACGGCTCTTACTTAGCGGAGCTTATGCTGGCCAAGGGTTACGAGGTTCACGGCCTCATAAGGAGGGCCAGCACCTTTAATACCTCCCGTATAGACCACCTCTATGCTGACCCCCACGACCCCAAGGCCAAGCTGTTCCTTCACTACGGCGACCTATCTGACGGCACTATGCTCACCAGCCTGCTCTACGACATAGGCCCGGACGAAATATACCACCTTGGCGCCCAGACACATGTGCGGGTGAGCTTCGATATGCCTGAGTATTCCGGAAATATCACCGCCCTGGGCGCTACCAGGATACTGGAGGCGGTGCGCAGAAGCGGCATAAGGTCCCGCATATACCAGGCCTCCAGCAGCGAGATGTTCGGAGCGTCTCCCCCACCCCAGGGCGAAGACACCCCCCTACGCCCACGCAGCCCCTACGCCGCCGCTAAGGTCTACGCCTACTGGATGACGATAAACTTCAGGGAGGCATACAACCTGTTCGCCTGTAACGGCATACTGTTCAACCACGAGTCCCCCCGCCGCGGGGAGACCTTCGTAACGCGCAAGATAACCCGCGCCATCGCCCGCATACTGGCCAAGTCACAAAAGAACCTATATCTGGGCAACCTGGAGGCCAAGCGGGATTGGGGCTATGCTCCGGAGTACGTGAAGGCCATGTGGATGATGCTCCAGCAGGATGCCCCCGGAGACTATGTAATCGGCACGGGAGAAGCCCATTCCGTAAAGGAGTTCCTGGAGGAGTCATTCGGCTACGTCGGGCTGGACTGGCAGGAACACGTCCGCATAGACCCCCGCTACTACCGCCCCACGGAGCCGGAGGCGCTCATCGCCGACTCCTCAAGGGCGAAGAGCGAGCTGGGCTGGGAGCCACAGGTGGCCTTCAAGGAGCTGGTGCGGATTATGCTGGATGCTGATATAGCAGCACTGGGCATGGAGCCTCCCGGCGAGGGCAAGGCCATACTGGAAAGGTGCGGCCTCTGCACCGCGGACAGGGCTCTCACGGAGATGCCGGGGGACAAGGATAGATGAGCGGTTTACAGAATAAACGAATTGTGGTCACCGGCGGGGCGGGGTTCCTGGGAAGCTATGTGGTCGCAAGGCTAAAGCAGGCGGGGTGCGGGGACGTCTTCGTTCCCCGCAGCAGCGACTACGACCTGGTGGATATGGAAGCGGTGAAAAGATTATATCAAGACGCCGCGCCAGACATCGTTATCCACCTCGCCGCCAGGGTAGGAGGCATTGGAGTAACCGAGGAAAAACCGGGGGAGTTTTTCTATGAAAACCTGATGATGGGTGTGCAGATGATGGAACAGGGGCGACTCTCCAACATTGAGAAATTTGTTGCCTTAGGCACTGTTTGCGCTTACCCTAAGGACATCCCAATCCCATCCAAAGAGGAAGATCTCTGGAACGGCTATCCCGAAGAGACAAACGCCCCCTACGGACTGGCCAAGAAGATGCTCCTGGTTCAAGCGCAGGCCTACCGCCAGCAGTACGGCTTCAAGGCTATATATCTGCTGCCGGTGAACCTATACGGCCCTGGAGATAACTTTGACCCGGCTACCTCTCATGTAATTCCAGCCTTAATTAAGAAGTGTCTGGATGCCAAAGAAGCCGGGCAGGAGGAAATAGTTATCTGGGGCACAGGAAAGCCTACGCGGGAGTATCTTTATGTAGAGAATGCGGCTGAAGGGATACTCCTCGCCACAGAAAAATACGACGAGCCTGACCCAATTAATCTAGGCTCTGGATTCGAAATCTCAATCAGAGACTTGGTTAACTTGGTTGTTAGGCTGACCGGTTTTAGAGGACAGGTCGTATGGGATACATCTAAGCCGGATGGACAGCCAAGAAGGCTTTTCGACAATTCGAAAGCAGAGAGAGCTTTCGGCTTTAGGGCTACAACTAGTTTTGAGGAAGGATTGCAAAAGACAATTAAGTGGTACAAAGACCAGAGCACGAGAGGTTTGATCAGGTAATCTTATGAACACAACAAGCGAATTGAAAAGTCTCATTAGAGAATACTTCTCCCAGCAACCGAAGAGGGAATTTAAGCCAGGGGTAAGCGGGATACCGCTAGTAATCTCCTCCTACGGTAGTGAGGAGGTAATCGAAGCTCTGGATTGCCTGTTGACCACGCAGGTAACCATGGGCGAGAAGGTCAAACACTTCGAGTCCATGTTTGCCGACTATATTGGAGCCCGTCACGCCGTTATGGTTAACTCGGGCTCAAGTGCCAATCTCCTGATACTTTCCATTCTAACCAATCCCGCGCTCAGTGATCACCTCAAGCCTGGTGATGAAGTAATCACACCAGCGGTAACCTGGGCGACTACAGTCTGGCCTATTATCAACTGTAACTTGATACCAGTCCTTGTTGATGTGGATTTAGAAACCTTCAATATAAGCATTGATGAGATTAAGAAGGCTATCACCCCAAAAACAAGGGCGATTATGCCCGTCCACCTGCTGGGTAATCCCTGCCCTATGGATAAGATTATGGAGATTGCCCAAGAGTATAATCTATATGTCATTGAGGACACCTGCGAAGCCCACGGGGCAGAGCATGAAGATAGCAAGGCGGGGAGCTTCGGCCATTTTTCCAGCTTCAGTTTCTTTTTTTCACACCACATAAGCACCATTGAAGGAGGAATGGTGCTGACCAATGACGACAGTCTTGCTGAAATGGCAAGGGCTTTGCGTGTCTTCGGCTGGGTCAGAGACTTAAAAGATAAGGGCAACATTGCCCGTGAGTATGCGGGCATTGACCCTAGGTATCTGTTCTTGAACGTCGGCTACAACTTCCGACCAACCGAGATGCAGGCTGCCTTCGGTATCCATCAAATGAAGCGGCTGGAAAAATTTATCAAGATACGCCGACAGAATGCCAGCTTCTGGCTGGAAAGATTGAGGGATTATGAGGATTGCTTGCTGATGCACCAGGAAGCGGCGGAGACAAGACATGTCTGGTTCGGATATCCGATAACAGTAAAACCAAATTCCCCCTTCACCAGAGAGGATCTGGTTAGTTTTCTGGAGAAAAAGGGGGTAGAGACAAGGCCGATTATGGCAGGTAACATCGCGGAACAGCCGGCGATGGCACATTTCCCCCATCGGCAGGTGGGCGAACTACCCAATTCGCGCTTAATTATGCGTAACTCCTTCTTTTTCGGCAATCATCACGGAATCACCGAGGCCGAACGGGAAGCGATTGCGGATTATATCCGGGAGTTTATGGATTCACAGAGAAAGAACACAAAATAACACTGGGGGATTGAACCGAACATGGCTATAAAGTTGCCAAAGATAAAGGAGTTTTTCTATAAGCAGTTGCTTCAAAGCGCAACTAAGCAGGTTGCTGATAATAAACGAGCGCTCTTTGAAAAAAGTAGCGGAGCATCAATACTGGATTTAGGCGTAAATGATGGGGCGGAACTCTTGGAATGGGCGTCTTATGTAGGTAGCAAAGACCTGTACGGGGTGGATATTGAAGAAAAAGGGCTTCAATTAGCTTCAAAAAGAGGGGTAAAGTGTTATCAGTCTGACCTGAGCAATCCTTTACCCTTTGAGAATGAGAGTTTTGACGTTGTGTATTCTTCATGTGCTATAGAACACCTGTTAAACTTGGATTCATTCGTTGAAGAAATCTACAGGATTTTGAAGCCGGGTGGATACACAATAATTCATACGGAAAACCTATCGGGATGGCATAATCTCTTTGCCCTAATACTAGGGTATCAGGCATTTGCTCAGATAATAAGCCGCAAGACCTACGGGGTAGGGAATCCGCTTTCTCCACTGCATGGAAAACGAATCCAACAGGAGCCTTGGGCACATATTCATATATTAACCTACCAGGGGTTAAAGGAGCTTTTTGAGATATATGGATTTAAAGTAGAGAAAATTCTTGGGGGTGGGTATTACCCGTTTCTTGGCTTTATTTCTAAAATTTTATCAAGAACCGACCCCCGACACAGTGTTTACCTTACCCTTAAAGCCAGGAAGTAAGATGAGAACTCGTGATAAACCTGAAGGACATTGAAGAAATCTGAGATGAAAACAGTCTACCTGGATATAGCCGGCCGCATGCACTCCCTATACAGGGGCATGACTACGCATCCTCCATCGGGCTACCGCGTCGTCACCAAAGCCACGGGGTGGGACCGCCTGTCCCAAAACCTGAGCCGTATGGATACCGTATACTCCTTCCAGGAGAAGGCGCTGGGCAGAGTGATACCGGTCAACCTGGCCAAGTCCTATGTGGAGATGTTCAAGCATCCCCCCAGGGGGACGGCGCTCACCTACTCCGCAGGCCACTTGGTTTTCCGCAGCGAGCCATGGGTGGTGGATATGGAATTCGTAACGCAGCTGGCGGGCTACAGCCTGGGGCACTTCAAGAGATACCGCTGGCTCATCCAAAAAAGGCTAGCGGCGGAGGACTGCAAAGCCGTTATCTGCTGGACGGAGGCCGCGAAGCGCACCATTACTGAGAACATGGACTGCGACGGCTTTAGGGACAAGATAGAGGTGGTACCCCTGGCAGTACCCCCCAAGGACTTCGTCAAGGACTACGGTCAAAAGCAGGGCGTGAAACTGCTCTTCGTGGGCTCGGCAAATATACCCGGGGAGTTCGAATACAAGGGCGGCAAGGAACTCCTAGAGGCCTTCGCCATACTGCGTAAGAGCTACCCCGACATAGAGCTGATGGTGAGATCGGACATGCCCCACTACCTCAAGGCACGCTACGGGGTGTTCGAAAACCTGAAGATAATAGACGGCATAATCCCCTGGGAGGAGCTGGAGGCGGAGTTCAAGTCAGCCGATATCTTCCTCCTCCCCACCCACTCCACCCCGGGGCTGGCCTTCCTCGACGCCATGAGCTATGAGCTGCCTATAATCACCACCGACGTCTGGGCCAACCCGGAGATGGTGGAGGACGGCAAGACCGGCCTCCTCGTAGAGAGGTCAAAGCAGGTGCGTTACTACCACGAAGGCTTTATACCCGCCTGGAGCTACCATCCGGAATCACCCTTTATGAAATCCATACACCGCACCGACCCCGAGGTGGTAAGACAGATAGTGAACAAGACCGGACTGCTTATAGAGGACGCGGATTTAAGGCGGCGCATGGGCCAGGCGGGCAGGCAGAGGATAGAGAGCGGCAGGTTCTCGCTTGCGGCAAGGAACCGCAGCCTGAAACGGATATTTGATAAGGCGATAGGCGGATAAGTGAAACGGACGAACCCACCAAAGACGGCACAGGTGAAAGGCAGGCCAAAGATGGCGCTATGCCTCCTTGCCCTGGCGCCCCTTGTAATGAGCGGCTGCCAGGCAGCGGACAGCGGCACCGCCCGATACAGTCTGGAGCTTAAGCCCAACCAGGAGGAGAGGGGATACATAGCGGCCACGCCCATACCCGACAGCGCGGATACCTACCAACCTGGAACCGAGGTAATCCTTACTGCGATACCCTACGAGGGCTATAAGTTCTCCTTCTGGCTGGGAGACGTGGCCGGCAGCAAAAATCCAGTGACGCTTACAGCGGACAATGATAAGGCGGTTATGGCCATATTCGACGACCCCCAGGTGTTCTCGGAGTCCATGGTGGTGGAAAAGGGGATGGTGAAAACACGCCGCATATACATGGATAAAGGGGATGAGATAGAGGGAGCGTTGGAGGTGCAGATCCCCAGCGGAGACGAGTTCAACTTTTCCATAATAAAGCCCGACGGGGAGCCGCTGGTGGATACCAGCCTCACCCACGGGCTGTGGTCATTTAGATACGATACCGAGCAAAGCGGCACGTATGAGTTCAAGATAGATAACAGCGAAGCAGATGAAAGCGTTATGGTCTGGCTGCACTTCGTCGCCTTCTATAAGAAGGGCTGGCAGATACGGGAGCATCAGAACGCCCTGCTGGAATAAAGGGAGGAAATAGGCATTGAAAGGGAGAATACCGCCACCGTTCGAGAGGACCAACCGATGAAGATCCTGTTCCTAATAGGCTATATAATACTGGACTCCCAGATTACCAACTACGTATCTAAGGAGATACGCAAAAAGCGGCCTGACTGCGACATCGAGGCACTGGTCCTTATCCCCGAAGACATTAAGGACTACCCACATATAATAAGCAAGCTGGCCCAGGCCAAGCTAACCGTAAGGGATATAAGCGACTACCCGCAGAACGACCCCATGGCGGTGCTGAAGTCCATAAAGCCCGACCTGGTCATCACCACCGATGACGCCAGCCCCTATCACAACAGCTACGTGGTAGCAGCCAAGATGGGGCACATACCCATACTTCAGATACAAGCGGCGATGATAGGCGAGGTAAGATTCACCCTGGGCTGGTATGTGGCCTTTTTCCTGAGCGCACTCTCCCCCAACAGACGGCAGAAATACGTAGAGAACTACCGCAGCCTCGATACGACATATAAAAAGCTGGGGCATAACCGGGCCCAGCGATTCATTAACAAGTTTAGGGAGACCAAGACACGCGTATTCGGCAAGGACGCGCCGGGCATACGGGGCTTGAGCGATAAGATAGCTGTATCAGGGAACGCCACCAGGAATCTGCTCATAAAAAAGGGCATAGATACGGATAAAATAGAGGTAACAGGATACGTGAGGTTCGACTCCCTGTTCAAGAATACCATAGAGAAGGACGAGGCCACCAAGGAGATAGAGGCCAAGAGCAAGGGCAAAAAGGTGGTGTTGTTCCTGCCGGACTCCGCCGACTCCCACCAGTTCGTCTCCACCAAGTCCTACTGGCAGACGAACACAGGGGTTATAGCAGCCTGTAAAGAGCTCGACGACATCCAGCTAGTAGTGAAGCCACACCCAGGTGAGAACTATGATACCTACCGCTCCATCTTTAGCAAGCTTAACTACGAGGCCACGCTGTACGAGGGGCAGAACCTGCACGGCCTCATGAAGGCTAGCGATGTAATAGTCACCGGCATATCCACCACCGGCCTGGAGGCGCTTATATTCAAAAAACCCCTGGTGATAGTCAAGCACAAGGGGGAGCGCATCTCCAAGAAAGACGAGGAATATATCCCCTATGTAAGCTACGGCGTCGCCCTGGGGGTAACCGAGGTAAGTCAGTTGCCCAAGGCCATAACCGACACCCTGTATGATAAAGCGGTGAGAAAGCAGCTGCTCGGAAACCAGGCCAACTTCCTCAAGGAGCACATCTACCGCCACGATGGCAAGGCAACTGAGCGCGTGGTAGACCTGATACTAAAGATGACAGCCTGAAAGGGAAAGGGATAAATGCCCAAGGCCACAAAAAAGAGGCTTAATAGGAACCTGTCCATAACCATAGTTGAGCGCAGCCCCGATGACCTCGTCGGCAACGGGCCGGCGGTGCCGGCCCTGGTGAGCATGCTTAAGGCTAAAGGTATGGTGAAAACCCTAATCCACCACATAGCCTATGCCGACCGCTTCGGGGTGGAGGAGAGGGGAGACACGGTCACGCTGAACCTGCCCCCCACATGGCCCCGCCCCCTGAAGGCCGCCCTGCTGCTGGCATATCACCTCATTTACACATACAGGTTCGCCAAAGGCTCCAACGTCGTGCTGATGAACGGCGGCTCCACCCTGCTCTACCTGCCGGTGGCGCTGGCGGCGAGGCTGCGGCGAATACCGGCGTGCTTCTACTCCATAGACCTGGAGCCGATGGCCGCCCCGGAGTTCGTCTACAGGCTGATAAGGAGAATGAGCGACGCCGTGTTCTGCCTGAGCCGCTGGCTTGAGAAGCAGAACACGGAATACGGCTGCCGCAATGTGATATACCTGCCACCATTCATAGATACGGACCTGTTCCAATTCCAGCCGTCCCACAGGCTTGAGACGCGAAAGGAGCTGGGGCTGGCCGATGACAACATAGTAATAGGCTACGCCGGCGCCATAACCCCCAACACCGGCGTCCACGTGCTCCTGGAGGCCCTCGCCAGAATTAAAGACAGATACCCCAGGGCCAGGCTTATGGTGATGGGCACCAGGCGGATAGAGAGCGACTACGACCTGGAGGACATAGTGCGACGCCTGGGACTCGAGGACAGGGTCCGCTTTATCCCGCCCACGGAGCACTCAAAGGTGCCCCGCTTCCTCTCCGGCTGCGACATGCTGTGCTCCCCCATGCTGGATATCCCCTTAACACGGGCCTCCATACCGATGAAGGTAATGGAATACCTGGCCATGGGTATACCAACGGTATCCTCCACGGTGGGGGAGATAACCCAGATAATGGGAGATAAGGTGAACGGCGTCCCCGCCAGGGGCGGGGACGCCGAGGACGTGGCCCACGCCCTAATCGAGATAATAGAAGACCTCCAGGGAGCCAGAGAGGTCGCCGCCAGGGGCAGGGAATATATAATCTCAAACTACAGCTCCTCTGTCATCGGAGCTAGAATGATAAAAGCCCTAAACGACATCATAGACGGACGGCGATGGAAATAAAAGGCACGCCCAGCGAATTCAGGGCAAGCGCCACCATCCCCAGCCGCTTCCTGGGGTTGGTGGTTGCAATCGTGGCCTTAACGGATGCCGCCGTACTGCTGGATATCCCCGTTCTAAGGCAGATAACCACCTCAGTTACCTTCTTCTTCATACCCGGCTTCCTCACCGCCGAGATAATGCGCATCAAGTCCGAGAGCATTGTAAAGAAGCTGATCATATACTTCGGTTTGAGCCTGGCCTTCCTGCTGTTGGGCGGACTGTCCGCCAACTATGCCCTGCCCGAGATAGGCTACTCGGCTCCCCTCGCCACCACCCCCCTCACCATAACCTTGAGCATCATAATATACGCCATGTGTATTGTCGCAAGGGTGAGAAACGGCGGCGTGGCCAACCCCTTCTCAGGCCACTTACAGCGGACGAGCCGCCGCGACCTGCTCTCCTTCTGGATTCTGGCCCCCATCGCATTCCCCGTAATGGGCATATTGGGCACCAGGCTCATGGTTACAAACAACAGCAACCACCTCCTTCTTGCCATGTATATACTGATGGCGGCTTATGCCGCCATTATGCTGTGGAAGAGGAACAAAATACCTCAAGCAGCGATACCGCTATCAATATGGATGATAGCCCTGAGCGTAATACTGTCACATAGCATGAGCTCTAACTACGTGGTGGGCGGCGATATATACACCGAATTCGAGAGTTTTCTATACGTATGGGATGCAGGTATATGGAGCAGGATAGACGTGCCGGAATCTATACACAGCCTGTACTTCAGCCTGGGTGTATCCTTCCTGCCCACGGTTATCAAGTCCGTATCGGGCATAAGCCACCTGGCCGTATTCCGGATAGCCTGCCCCCTCTTTATGTCCATCATACCGCTGACCGTCTATTTCATCCTGCGCAGATACTTCCAACCGCGCCAGCTGTTTATAGTAGCCATATTCACCATAGCGCAGATTCCGTTTCTCATCCTGCTCAGCTCTCACATAAGAGTGGGGGTATCCACCGTGTTTATCATGCTGGCATTTATGATGATGTTCGACGAGGAACTGCCGACATGGCAGCGCATAGGGCCGTTTATGATGCTGGAGGCCTGTGCCGTGATGACCTACTACGCCGCGCCAATCATCTTCCTGTTCTTCATGGCGCTGCTATGGCTAGTGCCCCAGGCCCTGGGAAAACGGCTGAGGCTATACAGAGTGGTGAGCATAACCGCGATACTGTTATTGGCCGGCCTTATATTCCTGTGGTGGGGCCAGATGACGGATACAGGGCTGGATCTATACACACAATACGCAGTGAACACCATAGAGAACCTGTCCAATCTGTTCGTGATGGAGATGCGCAGCAACGTGGTGCAAACCATGCTTCAGCCCGAGGCATCTACGGCCAGTCTAGTCACCACCATTATAAACAACGCCGGCTTCCTGCTCCTGGGCATAGGGGTTATAGGCGCCCTGTTCATAGCCAGGTTCCGAGACCGTTTACCCAAGGGGTACAACATAGTTCTGGGGGCTGCCATACTGCCCCTCATCGCCACCATAGTGCTCCCCTATATGTCCATCGGCTATGGCGCGGATAGGCTCTTCGTGCAGGTGCTCCCCCTGCTGGCACCGGCGTTCGTGCTGGGCTATCAAGTCATGCTCAAGCCTCTTGCGGAAAAAAGACGCCTCCAGCTTATGAGCGCTTTCCTGGCGCTGCTTATAGTAAGCAACTCCTACCTGCTCCACTTCGTATTGGGCGGCCATGGAACCGAAGTGTTCGATAAAAACAGCCCCCGCTACGCGCTGCTATACACCAAAGACAACGAGATAGCAGCCTCCAACTGGGCCGACGACTACAACTTAGCGGGGCGAAACATATATATAAACCGCATAACCCAGATGAACACCTCCATCTTCCTGTTCAACGAGCAGGGCAGGCAGCGGCCCTTCGAGGTACTGCCCCTGGAGGCCACCGTGCTCACCTCGGACACGAAAGCCCTGCTGTTCTTCCGCCGCCCTGAACCCAGGGGCATCGCTATATACACGCCAAAGGTGCAAGTGCCCGTAGAACACTGGATAAAGGACTATGAGCCAACTATAAAATACAGGGACCTGATATATACCTCCGGCGAGACCAATATATACAAGTAAGGAAAGGGGAAAGGCATATGGCCGGCTACGCAGTATATAAGGACAAGAACATAATCATAACAGGTGGGGCGGGGGCCATCGGCAGCAACCTGGTGCGCCGCCTGCTGGAGGAGTCCCCAGCCGGGATTACGGTGCTGGACGACCTGTCGTCTTCGTATGCCTGGAACCTGCCCACCAACCCCGCCGTCAGGCTGGTATCCAGGAGTATATTGGATGACGAGGCCCTTGCATCAGCGTTCTCCGATGGCATCCACTACGTGTTCCACCTCGCCGCCCACTTCGCCAACCAGAACTCTATGGAGAACCCCAACACCAACCTGATGGTGAACGGAATGGGAACCCTCAAGCTACTGCAATACGCCCAGATGGCTAAGACACTGGAGCGCTTCGTGTTCGCCTCCGCTGGCTGCTCCATATACGGCAGCGACCCTCCACTACCCGTCCACGAGGGCTTGCCGGTATCAATACACATGGAGACGCCGTATCAGATAACGAAATTCCTCGGCGAGTTGTACTGCAACTTCTACCACGGCCATTACGGTCTGCCTGTCGTGCGCTCCAGGATACATAACTCCTACGGACCGGGGGAGGTTCCCGGCCAATACCGTAACGTAATCCCGAATTTCGTCTGGCGCGCCATGCACGGTAAGCCCCTGACCATCACCGGCGACGGCACGGAGACACGGGACTTCATATTCGTAGCAGACCTGGTCGACGGGCTGATGAAATGCGGCGCCGACCCTAAGGCCATAGGAGAGGCTTTCAACCTGTCCTCCAATAATGAGACGCGGGTGATAGACCTGGCCGAGACCATAAACAGGCTGGTGGGTAATAAAGCCGGCATAACCTACACCCAAAGGAGGGACTGGGACAAGATAAGCGCCCGGCGCTCGTCCTACGACAAGGCAAATAAAACCCTGGGCTTTAAGCCCCAGATAGATATGGAGCAGGGACTGAAATCTACCATCGCCTGGTTCAAAAAGCACGAAGCCGAGATAGCGGCGGTGGTAGAGGGAAGATAAATAGATATGGAGAGTAAAACGATGACTAATACCTTAAGAGACTCCCTTATAGAGGGAGAGGCCAGGCTGGGGGTATGGGGGTGCGGCTACATCGGCTTCACCACCATGATAAACTTCGCCCAGGAAGGTGTCCGCTCCATAGGCCATGACTTAAGCCCGAAGGTGGTAGAAGCTATCGGGGAAGGGCGGATACACATACCTAACCTCGGCTACTGGATAGGCTATGATATAGAGCCGCTCATAAAGTCCACCATAGAGGCCACCCCCGACTGGAAGGGCATGATGGCCGAGGACATCCGAGTGCACCTAATCGCCGTACCCACCGAGCAGGACGGCGAGCCGTGGCACGACCCGCTTCAGGACGTGATGGATAAGCTCTGCCACCGGAAGGTCAGCGCCCAGAAGCCCGACCTTATAATCATAGAGAGCACCCTCACCCCGGGCATGTTCGATACCGCCGTGGTGGGCACGCTGGAGGCGGCGGGGTTTAAAGTAGGGCGCGAGTTCCTGGTGGGCATCGCCCCCAGGAGGGACTGGTTCGACTCTCCAGAGAAGAATCTGAAAGCGCTCCCCCGCGTGATAGGCGGCACCGACACCCATACCTCCGAGGTCATGAAGGAAGTCCTGGGAATCGTCTGCAATAACCTGATCATGGCCGACGACACCCACACCGTGGAGATGGTGAAGTCGGTGGAGAACAGCATACTGCACATATGCGCTACATACGCCTCCCAACTGGCGCGCGCCTACCCAGACGTGAACATAACCGAAGTCTTAAGGCTGGCCTCCACCCACTGGCGCATCCCGCGCTACTATCCCTCCGTGGGCACAGGAGGCTACTGTATTCCGGTATCCAGCAAATACGTAAAGGGGGGCGCACCACAGCCAGAGTTCCTGGGCCTCACCAATGAGACGCTGGAGTTTGACTACAACCAGCCGCGCTTCGTGGCCGACCTCATGGCTGATAGAGCCAAGGGGAAGAACATCGGCATACTTGGCATAAGCTATAAGCGGGACCTGAGAGTGCACACCTTATCCCCGGCGCTGCGCATAATAGAGCGCCTGAAGGAACGGGGTATGAACGTATCCGCCTTCGACCCCTACTACACGGCGGAGGCTATGCAGCAAATAGCGGGGATAGATACCCTGGAATACCCCGAAGGCCTTAAGGACTGCGACGGGATTATAATAGTGCCGCCGCACCGCGTCTTCTGCCAGACGCCCAAGGCCGCCCTCATGAAGCACCTCAAAAAGGGGCAGGCCATCCTGGATAACGAGGGCGCATGGGAGAAGTGGCGCGGCGACCTTATATCCCAGGGCATAGACTACCACCGCATTGGCGACAAAGGTTGGTGTATAGTATAGTTCAACCGAACGTTCTTGTGGACGTTCTCGCAAACTTTGTTGCGCCTTCGCGCCGAGGCCGAAGGCCGCATCCTCTTAATACTTGAAAGGAGGGCCAGGTTTGGTTCTGGAAAATAAGACGGTTTTACTAACGGGCGGCACCGGCTCCTTCGGGCAGAAATTCACCGAGATAGCCCTGAAGGAGTACAACCCCAAGGCTATACGTATATTCTCACGCGGGGAACTCCTTCAGCAGGAGATGCGCCACCGCTTCAACAATGATGATAGGCTGCGTTTCTTCATCGGGGACATCAGGGATCGTGAGAGGGTCTACCGCGCTACGGGCGGCGCGGACATCATCGTGCACGCCGCCGCCTTAAAGCAGGTGCCCGCCTGCGAATACAACCCCATAGAGGCGGTACGGACGAATATAGACGGCGCGGTAAACATAATGGACGCCGCCATAGACAACCAGGTGGACAAGGCGCTAGCCATAAGTAGCGACAAGGCGGTTTACCCCGTAAACCTCTACGGCGGCACCAAGATGGCCATGGAGAGGCTGTTTATCCAGGCCAACGTATATGTCGGCCAGGGCAAGACGCGCTTCAGCTGCACCCGCTACGGCAACGTTATAGGCAGTCGCGGAAGCGTGATACCACTGTTCAAGCAGCAGCGCCAATGCGGCACCATTACCATAACCGACGACAGAATGACCCGCTTCTGGATTACCTTAGAGCAAGGGGTGAGGTTTGTAATCAACTGCTTAGGAGATATGCAGGGCGGGGAGATATTCGTGCCCAAGATACCCAGCATGAAGGTAACCGACCTGGCCGATGCCATCGCCCCCGGCACCAGGAAGAATATAATCGGCATACGCCCCGGCGAGAAGATACACGAGGTCTTGTTGACCTCCGAGGAGGCCGGCCACGCCAGAGAGTTCGACAACCGCTTCGTAATCGGGCCGGCGTTCCCGTTGTGGGGCCAGTTCAACTTCCGTGACGGCAAGCCCCTCAAGGAGGGATTCAGATACTCAAGCGACTGCAACGGCCACTGGCTCACCCAGGATGAGCTCAAGGTATTGTCGGACATAGAGGAAAGAACAGAATAAGGAGGGCCGAGTGCTCAAGCAGAGGATAGCCAGACTGATTAAGACACGTTTCCCCCGC
Organism: uncultured Dehalococcoidales bacterium; assembly: GCA_964627215.1. Taxonomy (GTDB): domain Bacteria; phylum Chloroflexota; class Dehalococcoidia; order Dehalococcoidales; family E44-bin46; genus CAZVIZ01. The sequence goes on along the minus strand of CAZVIZ010000001.1, from coordinate 91,025 downwards.
CTGCTGCCAATAGCCGACGAGGCTTATACCGCCTGGGTGATATACGGTCCCCCCACCATAGTAAAGAGGGCCATATACGCTCGCAATCCGCATAAATACTGGGAGAAGAGGGGCGAGACGTACTTCGAGGAGGAGGAGCCGCTTTTCGTGCCCACCAAGGCCATCGGCCAGCGTGCCAGGTTCCTCTCCGCAGAGATAAAGAAGCTCAAGCCCAAGACCATATTGGAGGTGGGCTGCGGCTACGGCGCCATACTAAAACAGATGAAGCAGGACATGAAGGACACCCGCATAGTGGGGGTGGACTTCAGCAGCACCCAGCTTGATAAGGCGAGAAGGTGGGTGAACGACGATGCCATTGAGATGCTCATGGCCGACGCCACCAAAAGGCTGCCCTTCCCCGACAACAGCTTCGATATGGTGTTCACCTCCGGAGTCATTATGCACATCCCCCCGCCGCACAGCAGCAAGGCCAGGGAAGAGATGATAAGGGTCTCCAGAAAATACATAGCCCACAACGAGAGTGACAGCCGCGGCTTTCACCTCTTCGGGCAGGACAACGAGGACTTCTATAAGAAGCGAGGGCACCGTATATTGTCCCGCAGCACGGGCAACTACAAGGGCGACCCCGAGATGGAATTCATCGTGGTGAAGCTAAATAAGAAGGATAAGGGGAAGGGGAAGTGACACCCCTGCGGCGGCTCTTAATAACAGGCGGCAGCGGCTTCCTGGGAAGCAGCCTAACCCGCCACGCCCAGGGCTTGTTCCAGGTCTACGCCGCATTCCATACCCACCCCCCCCATAACCCCGGCCACGAGGCCGTGAATATGGATATAACCGATGCCGATGGTGTCATGACAAAGGTGGAACGCATACGCCCCCACCTTATCGTCAACACCGCAGCCCTGGCCGACGTGGACCTCTGCCAGCAGGAACCCGGCCTGGCCAAGGCACTCAACATAGAGGGCGCCCGCAATATGGCCCGGGCGGCGGAGGCGGTGGGAGCGGGATTCATACACATCTCCACAGACGCCGTGTTCGACGGCCGCAGGGGCATGTACAGCGAGGCCGACCCCCCCCAGCCTGTAAACGAGTACGGCAGGACAAAGCGCCTGGGAGAGGCAGCGGTGGCCGAGACGCTACCCCGAAGCATAATAGTGAGAACAGCCTTCTATGGCTGGTCGCCCCCCCATAAAACCACCCTTGCGGAGTGGGTGGTGGAAAATCTCACAGCAGGGAGGCAGATAGGCATGTTCACCGACGTCTTCTTCTCTCCCATACTCACCGACAACCTTGCCCAGGCGCTGTGGGAGATGCACGAACTAAACTTAAGCGACATATATCACGTGGGAGGGGCGGAGCGGTTAAGCAAGCATGACTTCGGCCTGGAGATAGCATCAGCCTTCGGCCTGGACAGCAAGTTAATCCACCCCTGTTCCGTGGACGATAAGATGAGCCGAGCCCCACGCCCCAAGGACATCTCCTTGAATACGGGCAAGGCGGCCGGGGTTTTGAAGACCCGGCTCTGGGGAGTGGCGGAGGGGGTAGCCCGGCTTAAAGAATCCCGCCCCCTAAACGAAGAGACTGCCAAAGGAAGGGCGCAATGAAGCACATCAAGATAGGCGAACGCTGGGTGGGAAAGGGCAAGCCGACCTACGTCATCGCCGAGATAGGCTCCAACTTTGACGGAGACCTTAAACAGGCCAAACACCTGGTGAGCCTGGCCAAGGAGGTCGGCGCCGACGCCGCTAAGTTCCAGAGCTTCCTGCCGGAGAAGATAATAGCCCCCAAGGGATTCCAACAAAAGACCTCGTTCCAGGCCGGGTGGAAGTCCTCCGTCTACGATGTCTACAAGAGGGCAGCCTTCCCACGCCAGTGGCATCAGGAGGTCGCCGAGCACGCCCGCAGTATCGGCATACACTTCTTCTCCAGCCCCTATGATAGAGAGGCGGTGGACCTCCTCTGCGAGGTAGGAGTGCCGGCCCTCAAGATAGGCTCCGGAGACATCACCTTCCTCTCCCTGGTGGAATACATCGCCAGCAAGGGGAAGCCTGTTATACTGGGCACGGGCGCCAGCACCATGAAGGAGATAGAGGAAGCGGTGAAGGTAATACGCTGCGCCGGGAACCAGGACATAATCCTGCTTCAGTGCGTAACCGCCTACCCTACCCCCATAGATAAGGCCAACATAAGGGCCATGACGGCACTTGAGGAGACCTTCAATGTGATGGTGGGATACTCCGACCACGCCCCGGGCAACGTCGTAGCTCTGGGGGCGGTGGCACTGGGGGCGGCGGTGATAGAAAAGCACTTCACCTTCGACAAGACCAGGGAGGGCCCCGACCATCCCTTCGCCATGGACACTGACGATATGACCGATATGATACGCAAGATAAGGCTTATGGAGCAGGCTTTAGGCTCACCCGTCAAGGAAGTCACCGATGCGGAGAAGGAGACGGTGATTATCCAGAGGCGTAGCCTGTTCGCCAGAGTGGATATTCCCCATGGCACGGGCATAACCGCCGACATGGTGGAGGCTCTGCGCCCCGCCACAGGTATAGCCCCCAAGCATATAGGCGAGATTATTGGGAGAAAGGCCAGCGTGGATATCACCCAGGGGGAGCCGATAACCTGGGACAAGATATAGATAAAAAGGCGCATGAGGATTATCTATTTCTCCCAAGACTATACACCCCACGACCACAGGTTCCTTGAAAAGCTAGCAGGGAGCGAACATGAAGTGTGGTTTATGCGTTTTAGACCCGGCGCGGCCACGGACGAGCACAGGCCGCTGCCATCCCCCATAAAGACGGTGAGCTGGAGGGGAAACCCCACCCCCAACATCCCAAAGATAGCCTGGCCGGCACTACTCAGACGCTTTAAAAGGGCCATAAGCGGCATAAAGCCGGATGTCATCCACGCCGGCCCGGTGAATAACTGCGGCCTTTTAACAGCGCTCTCAGGCTTCAGGCCTCTGCTCCTTATGTCGTGGGGCTCCGATATATTGTTTCAAACAAGGAACAGCCTATTAGAGCGACTTATTGCCAAGTACACCATCAACCGCTCAAGCATGATAGCCTGCGACTGCGAAGCGGTGCGGGACAGAATAATAGATCTGACGAGCTATCCCAGCGCAAGGATAGCCATGTTCCCCTGGGGGGTGGACCTTAAACTCTTCCGCCCCACACCCCCAACCCTGGGCATAAGAAAACGGCTGGGCTGGGAAGATAACAAGGTAATCATAACCACCCGCTCCCTGGAGTGGATATACGGCATAGACACCTGTCTAGAAGCAATCAACATAGCGGTGCATAAAGACCCCAGCCTGCGCTTCATTATGATAGGTGACGGCTCCATGAGGCCCAAGGTAGAAGCCTATATCGCCGCAAACGGCCTGAGGGAGAGCGTCCACCTGGCGGGGAGGGTGCCCCACCAAAAGCTGCCGCACTACTTCAACGAAGCAGACATCTACCTGAGTTGCTCCTATAGCGACGGCACGTCGGTATCCCTCCTGGAGGCAATGGCCTGCGGGCTACCCGTAGTGGTCACGGACATCGCCTCTAATAGGGAATGGGTATCGTCGGGGCGGAACGGCTGGCTGGCTCCACCCCGAGACGCCGCCGCCGTAGCCGCGGCCCTGGCCCAGGCCGCCCGAAGCGGCGCCGAGATAGGCCGCGCAAACCTGGCCCTGGCCCGGGAGCGCGCCGACTGGGATAAGAACTTCAACATACTGCTGGGCGCATACCAGCGAGTGGCCGAAGAGAGGGCAAAATGAGAATACTGGTTATAGGCTGTGGTTCCATCGGCAAGCGGCATCTGAAGAACCTGGCCTCGCTCTCCGCAGGCAAGTTTATGGCCTACGACACCGACGAGGGCAGGCGCAACGAGGTCGAGCAGGAACTCAACATAGAGACCGTCAGCGATATAGGCAAGGCTTGGGGGCAGGATATAGACGCAGTGCTGGTGTGCACCCCCACCAGCCACCATATGGAATACGCCTTGGAGGCCGTCCGCAGCGGGCGTCACCTGTTCATAGAAAAACCCATATCCCACAACCTGGAGGGGGTAGACGAGCTTATAGAGACGGCAGCATCAAAGGGCCTCATCGTGATGGTGGGGTGTAACTTCCGCTTCCATTGGGGTATGGAGCTTGCTAAACGGCTGGCAGATGAGGGCACGATAGGCAGGATACTCTCAGCCCACGCCGACTTCGGCCAGTACCTGCCCGACTGGCACCCCTATGAGGACTACCGCCGCGGATACAGCGCCAACGAGGGCTTGGGCGGGGGCATTATACTGGACGCCATACACGAGATAGACTACGTGCTGTGGCTTATGGCAAACCCCACTCTGGTGAGCTGTCTCTCCCAAAAGACAGGATCCCTGGACATAGATACCGAGGACTCCGCCGATATAAACCTCGGCTTTGAGGACGGAACCGCGGCCAGCATCCATATGGACTACCTGCAGCGCGCCTACAACCGCTCCCTGAAGCTCATCGGGGAGGCCGGCGTGATAACATGGACCTTCCAGGAAAACTCGGTGCGGGTCTATACGGCGGATGACAAAAGCTGGAAATCCTATGAGGCGGATAAGCCCTCCGAGACGAACGATATGTATATAGCAGAGATGAGACACTTCCTGGCCTGCGTAGAGGGAAAACAGAAACCCATGCTGGACGCCGTCCAGGCAAAACGAGACTTGGAGGTCGCCCTGGCCGCCAAGGAGTCCGCCCGTACGGGAAGGGCGGTTCGCCTATGATAGCGGCTGTAATACAGGCCAGGGTCGGCTCCACCAGACTGCCGGGCAAGGTGCTGATGAAGCTGGGGACCAAGACGCTTCTTGAGCATGTGATAGAACGCGTGCAGGCAAGCCGCCTGGTGGAGGATATAATAGTGGCCACCACCACCTCCCCCCAGGACAAGCCCATACTGGATTTGGCAAAAGGGCTGGGGGTTAATGGATTCTCAGGAAGCCCCGAGGACGTATTAGACCGCTTCTACAAAGCCGCAACTAGATACAAGGCAGACGTCATCGTCCGCATAACCGCCGACGACCCCTTTAAAGACCCCCAGGTTATAGATAAGGTTATAGGCCGTTATATGGAAGACGAGGGGGGGTTGGACTACGTAAGCAACACCATAATCCCCACCTACCCCGAGGGACTGGACGTAGAGGTATTTTCCTCCCCCGCCCTGGAGAGAGCGTGGCAAGAGGCGCAGAAGACATCGGACAGGGAGCACGTAACCCCATACATATGGGGGAACCCGGATAAGTTCCGCCTGGCGGGCGTGACCCACAACCAAGACCTCTCTAATATGCGGTGGACAATAGACTACCCTCAGGACATGGAGTTCGCCCGCGAGGTCTACCATAGACTCTACAACCCCGACCGTATATTCTTAATGGAGGATATTTTAAAGCTCCTTGAGGAAGAGCCTGGGCTTGCCGATGTAAACCAGGGCATAATTAGAAACGCCGGCTATAATAAATCTATTAAAGAGGAATAGTAAACGCGATGGAGAGAGTATCCAAAAGGGAACGGGATTATGTGGAGGAGGTGCTCCAAAGCCAGTTCCGCACCTCGGCGGGGGGGAAGATGACCCGAAGGCTGGAAGAGGCCTTCGCCCGCACCTTCGGGGTAAGGTACGCCGTCTCCCTCTGTAACGGCACGGCCACCCTGCACACGGCGCTCCTGGCGGCAGGTGTAGGTCAGGGAGACGAGGTCATCGTGCCCCCGCTCACCATGGCCAGCACGTCCTTCGCTGTAATCCAGGCCGGGGCCAGGCCGGTTTTCGCCGATATAGACCCTGAAACCCTCACCATAGACCCCAAGGACATAGAGAGGAAGATAACCCCCAGGACAAAGGCCGTCATACCGGTGGCCATCTACGGCCTACCCCATGATGTGGACGCCGTTATGGGCATCGCCGAAAGGCACAAGCTGGTGGTGATAGAGGACGACGCCCAGTGCTTCCTGGGGCGTTACAAGGGGCGCATCTTAGGCGGCACGGGCCACATGGCCAGCTTCAGCTTCCAGGCCTCCAAGCATATTACCTGCGGGGAGGGAGGCATAGTGATAACCGACGACGAGGCCTACGCCGACAGCATACGCCGCATGAGCAACCTGGGCTATTTCGCCGTGAGCGGCAAGCCGGGCAAGGGCAAGATAAGCAAGGACGAGATACAGCACCCCTCGTATCAGCGCCACGCCGCGGTAGGATGGAACTACCGCATGTCGGAGCTGTGCGCCGCGGTGGCACTGGGGCAGGTAGAGAGGCTGGAGGAGCTAGTGGCAACGCGGAGGGAGATAGCCGCCATGTACGCCGTCGCCGCAGAGGGCTGTCGCTGGCTCGTGCCGCAGAGGATTCCCCAGGGCTACGAGCACTCCTACTGGACATACGTGGTAAGGCTGGAGAACGGCGGCGCCTTCTCCTGGGCCGACTTCCGCCGCAAATACATGGAGCTGGGCGGGGACGGCATCTACGGCGCCTGGCAGCTAACATATCTGGAGCCGCCGTTTAAGGCTATGGGCTACGCACCGGGGCTGTGCCCCGTGGCGGAGTCCGTCCAACCCAAGCTGTTGCAGTTCAAGACCAACTATATGGATATGAGCGTGGCCCAGCGTAAGGCCGATGCCCTGGCCCAAACTATAAAATACTTCGGGGAGGGATGATGACAAGCCCACGTAGGCGAGCGCAAAGCATAATAATCCTAACCGCGCTCCCGGAAACGCCGCTTTTAGCGGGGTACATGGGTGGCACAAAGCCATCAACCCCAGCTATACAAGGGACACCACCGCCCTATTTCGCCGACAACGTGGATAAGGACGGGGTGTTGCAGGAGTAAAACACTTTGGAGGATCATGATGGGAGACAGCAAAGAACAAGTAAGAAACAATCCGCGATTATTAGAGTTAATGATACAGGACGCAACATCCGCTCCAGATTTGTATAAACCAACAAACTACTGGCTTAATTACCAAAGAATATTGCTTTCTGAATTACGATCCTTAGGCCTGCGAGACTTCAGAAGAAGAAAAAACTCAGTATTATCTTTATTCGGCGCTACTGATCTGTTACCAACGTCATCACGTTCTCGACATATTCTGCCAGGTAGGCACCTAATGTCAATTCGAGAGCTCGGGACGGAAATAGTAAAATCACTTGTAGCATTATTACTTAAATCGAAAACTGATGAAGGATTCCTTACAGGCATTTCTAGACTGATTTCTGGTGTCGGTCTTGAAGATGCTAGATTGTTATGCTACGAATTTGCCAAATGCTATGGAGAGAAAGCGGGGGGGGGGGGGGGGGGAAAAAGATGGGATGATAAGGGGCCCCCA
>CAZVIZ010000001.1:0-83673 GCA_964627215.1 uncultured Dehalococcoidales bacterium | reverse complement strand
TCTGTTGTCGGCTGTGAAGTTGAAAATTTGTTTTGTTAAGAATTTGAAAAATGTGTGGAGGAGAAAGCGGGGGGGGGGGGGAAATCAATTTGTGAATTAGAGGCCTCCACTATTGGTAACCCGGAAGATGTATTCTCTATAGATGGGAAAACCTATACTACCAGCACGTTATATTACTATCTCCATTATGCCTACTGCTGCCAATATATGAACTTTGATCTTATTGATACAGTTATGGAAATTGGAAGTGGCTCAGGAAAACAGATTGAGATTATCAAGAAACTACATCCAGACATTTGTTTTTACATTTTTGATATGCCACTGCAACTTTACGTTTGTGAACAATATCTATCTGCTCTATTCCCCAATTCAGTTGTATCATATGAAAAAACGCGCCTAATGAAAAGAATCCCTGAGCAACGTAAGGGGAAAATTTTCATCTTTGGCAATTGGAAGCTCCCGGAACTGACGGATTTAAACTATGACCTATTCTGGAATAGCGCTAGTTTACAAGAGATGGAACCAGACGTTGCACTGAACTACCTAAAATATGTGAACCAACAAACAAATAAGTATATTCTCCTACATGAGTGTATGGAGGGAATGCAACTAGCTGCTAAGAAGGGCGAGCATGGAGTTCTTGAAAAGACGACACTAGAGCATTACAAGAAAGGGCTTAAGGATTTCCAGGTTCAAGACCTATCAAAAAGTACCATTCTTCCTACGGCATCAGTAAAAACCTATAGTCTTTCGTTCTGGAAACGTAGTGTGGAGTAACTTCATATTCATCTGCCTCTCTCCTGCGGCAGTGCCTCCTCCTGGAGACCCGCCCCTTAATGGGGTTTACGGGCAGGCTGAAATACCGCCTGGGACGCAGAAAGGCCGATAGCCCGCCATATAGAAGCGTGGTGGCACACGACTGAAAGAGCCTCAGCCCTTCCGGCCTAAAACGTGCTTAAACAGGGCGAACTCCCCTTTGTGGAACCCCTTGAGCAAGATAAGGCTGCCAAAATAGACCCCAGTGGCGGCAGCCACGGTTCCCAGCAGCTGATACGTCCCCACCGGCTCAAGCCGCCATATTAGCAGGCACATTATCGCGCTTGCGGCCAGGCTCCTCAATATAAAGCGCCGCTCCACGCCAAAGGTTAGCTCCTTGAAGGCGTAGTGGCAGGTTATGCCGATGGCGAGGGAGTAGGCGATGATGGTGGTGACGGCGGCCCCCAGTATGCCCATGCGGGGCACGAAGAACAGGTTCAAAAGCACGTTCACTACTGCGGCTATGGACCATATCATGGCCACTATCTTCATCTTCTTGGCCAGGAAGAGGATATCGCCCACGAAGATGTATATGCCGGCGATTAAAGAGCTTATGGCAATGAGAGGCACGATGAGGTGCGCCTCCACGGCCACCTCGCCCGAGGCCAGCATCACAAGCACCTGGCGCTCCAGCATAAAAGAAGCAACGATGAAGGGTATTGCTACCATGAGGAAATACTTCAGGGAGTAGCTTAAGTATGTCCTGACCTCGTCCAGCTTTCCCTTATCATAGAGCGCCGCTATGGTGGGGGTTAGAACAAAACCCAGCACCTGGGCGGCCATAAGCGGTATGCTGCCTATCACATAGCCCGCCGAGTATACGCCCACCGCCGCCGCCCCCAAAAAGTAGACCACCACGTATCTATCGCCAAAGGTTAGCGCCCACTGCGACATGCTGCCAGGGATGGTGGGCAAACCGAAGGATAGGTATTGCCTAAGCCTCGTGAAGCGGGGCCTGGCAACTCCTATCTGGGAGCGTATGTTGTAGAGCAGCACGGCGAACATAACCGCCTTGACGATGAGCACGGAGAGGACTATGGCGTAGATGCCATAGCCGGAGCGTGCCAGGAAGATGATAAGCCCCACCTGCACATAGGCCTCCACTATGGTGAAGGCGGAATACTTCTTCATCTGTCTTAGCGCTCTAAATAGCCCCAGGCAGACGTTATCCAGGGCGCTGAACATTATGATGAAGCCGGTGAGCCTAACCACGTCCGTAACGCCGTCGAAGAATAGGGCCGCGATATCGCCGGCGAAGAACCACAGGGCGGCGGCAACCCCCATATTGACCACAAAGGTGAAAGTCAGAATGGAGTAGAAATCCTCACGGGCATCATTAGGGTCTTCAGTGGAGGGCAGGAAACGGGTCAGGGCATACGGGAGACCTATGACGGCGAAGCATAGAGCGAAGCCACTGGTAACGTTTACCTGGGTCCATATGCCATACTCAAAAGCCCCCATAAGCTTGATTACAACGGGGACCAGCACCAAACCCCGCACCCCCAACGCTATGTTGGCGGCGCCTATAATACCGACATCTTTTACGAACTTGGTGTATTTATGCAAATGGCTCCCTTATAAATGACCTTGGGGAATTACTTTATGTAATCTAAAACGGCGTCAGCTATCCGCTCGGCGGCCTTGCCGTCGCCGAAGGGGTTTTGCCACCCCCTGCCCCCCCCCAGCATAACTGACGCGGCTTCCAGCATGGAGTCCACCGAGGGCTTTGTCAGCACGCTTGCGCCCACGGTCAAACTCTCCGGCCTCTCCGTGTTATCCCGCAAGGTCAAACAGGGCACATTGAGGATACAGGCCTCTTCCTGAACGCCGCCGGAGTCGGTGAGTATAAGCTCGGCGTCCCTCTCCAGCTTCAAAAAGCCGAAGTAGTCCACCGGCTCAACCAACCTCACGCGGCTGTTCAACTCCACCCCATATTCCACCGCCCTCTTTCTAGAACGCGGGTGCATGGGGAACACCACGGGCACGCCATACTCATCGGCCACTCTGCCCAACCCCTCCATCACAGAGATAAAGCGGGTACGGTGCTCCACGTTCTCCTGGCGGTGGAGGGTGGCCAAGAAGTAGCGGGGCAGGTCATAGATGTCATCTTCACGAGGCGTAAGATTATCGTCTATACGAGCGCTGTTTTGAATAACGGCGTCCACTATCGTGTTGCCGGTCACAAATATCTTATCCTGGGATATTCCCTCACCGAGGAGGTTGCCGCAGGATACTTCCGTGGGCGCGAACAGCATATCCGAGCAGTGGTCCACCAGTATGCGGTTGGTCTCCTCAGGGACATCCCTGCTGCCACACCGCAGCCCCGCCTCCACATGCCCCACCACTAAGCGCTGCTTGACCGCCGCCAGGGCACCAGCGAGGACGGAGTTGGTGTCTCCCTCAACCAGGACCATGCTGGGTTTCTCCTCGGCCAGTACCCCCTCAACCCCGAAGAGCATCTTGGCTATCTCCTCTACGTCGCTGCCCGACCCCACCCCCAGGTTATATCTGGGCTGAGGTAAGGCCAATTGTTCAAAGAAAACCCCATCCAGGTTATACGAATAGTGCTGGCCGGTATGGAGTATAAAGTAGTCCGCCCCCCGCGCCTCAAGCGCGGCCGCCACAGGCGCCATCTTTATTATCTCCGGCCTGGTACCCAGCAATACGGCCACACCACCCCCACCCTGCGCCGTCACCCGATAGCTCTGCTTATCCATAGACATAACTTTCCAAAAGCCCGCCGACCCGGGGACGGGCTAACACCTTTCCATCATAACCGCAAGCCTTATCCTGACCACAGACAGGGCAACACTTATGCCGTGAATGAGGGGGTTCATGGTGGAACCTCCCTCGTGATAAAGGCAGGACACAGGAGCCTCGGCGAAGCGAAACCCAGCCGCCCTGGCCTTGAACAGTATCTCCATGCTCACGCCCATCCCCTCCTCCTTCAGGAACAGCGCCTCCAACACCCGGCCCGAATAGGCACGGAAGCCGCTCTGCGCATCGCCTATCTTGGTGGAGGCACCCAGGTTAAAAAGCGCCGTAATAAGCTTTATGCCGAAGCGCCGGTAGCGGGGCATGTTGCCCTTCTCCTCTATAAAGCGGGAGCCGATGACTACGTCAGCATCGCCGTTTAAGATAGGAGCGATCACGCACTCTATATCAGCGGGGTTATGCTGCCCGTCACCGTCAAGAGTCACCAGGACGGACGCCCCCCCTTCCAAAGCGACCTTAAAGCAAGACCTGATAGCCCCGCCATAGCCGCGGTTGACATCGTGGCTTACTACCATGGCACCGGCCTTCTTTGCGATTGCGGCCGTATCGTCAGTAGAGCCGTCATCAATCACCAACACCCTGTCAACGTGCTTCTTGGCTTTAATAACCACGTCGGCTATGGTAGCCTCGGTATTGAAACAGGGTATGGCGGCTACGATATGATGGGGTTCCCCCAAAGGAATATTTGCCAACTGTCACCCTCTCTAGAGCTGCGCGCATCTTACAAGCCGGGGAATTTACTATATCATAAGGTATTTATATCACTCACGGCAATATTATATACTGTAAGGGAGAAAAGAAGACACAAAGCATGAATAAAGACAAGACAGTGGTCACCGGCGGCGCCGGCTTCATCGGCTCCCACATTGTAAGGGCGATTCAAGAGAGGGGATTCGCCGTAACTGTGGTAGACGACCTCTCAAGCGGCAGTATGACCAACCTGGCGCCGCTTATGGAGAAGGGGGAGGTGGAATTCATTAAGGGCAGCATAACCGACCCAGGCCTGCTTAAAGGCGTATTCACCGGGGCACGCTATGTATTCCACCAGGCGGCGCTGGCCAGCATCGCCCGCAGCATGGAGGACCCTCTGGAATCCTACCGTGTAAACCTCACCGGCACCTTGAACACGCTGCTCGCCGCCCGAGACGCCGGCGTAGAGAAGATGGTAATGGCCTCATCGTGCGCTGTATACGGAGATATAGCCACACTACCCTTAAGGGAAGATATGGCACCCCAACCCCTCTCCCCTTACGCCGCGACCAAGCTGGCCGCCGAACAGTGCTGCGCCGTATTCACCCGCGCCTACGGACTGCCCACCGTATGCCTGCGCTACTTCAATGTCTACGGGCCACGACAGAGATTGGGCTCGGCATACGCCGCCGTAATACCCAGCTTTATAGCCAGCCTGAGCCGCGGTGAGCCGCCCATAATCTACGGAGACGGGGCACAAACCAGGGACTTCGTATATGTTGAAGACGTGGTAGCGGCAAATATACTGGCCGCCGAGGGCGACTTCGACGGCGTATATAACATCGCCAGCGGCCGCAGCATCACAATAAAAGAGCTGGTCCAAACCGCCGCCAGAGCGATGGGCATAGAGGCTGAACCGATTCATAAGGAGGGAAGGCCAGGCGACATAAGGCAAAGCAGCGCCGACATCTCTAAGGCAGCGGGAGTAGGCTACAAGCCCCTCTATGACATCACAGATGGACTTAAAGAGACAATAAAGGTAGCGTAGATGAGAAAAAGGTCAACACCACATTCAATTAACAAGCCGAAGCGGGGAAAGCTGTTCCTTATAGGCCTGCTTGCCGTGCTGGCGATGGCCACAGCGGGCATCACAGGCTGTGCGGGTAACCTCATGCATGCCCAGGAGAGCTTCACCGAGTTCTATATACTTGGGGCCAAGGACCGAGCCGCCGAATACCCGCAGGAACTGAGGTTAGGGGAAGATGGCACTTTAACCCTGAGCGTCGTGAACCGGGAGGGCAGAGATAGCACTTACACTGTGGATATCACCCTGAACGGCATCGTTGAGGAACACTTCGGTCCCGTTATACTGGCAAACGGCCAGAAATGGGTGCGGGAGGCTTCCTTTACCCCTTCCCAGGTAGGATACGACCAGAAAGTGGAGTTCCTGCTCTATAAGGAAGGCTATGAGGGCGTCTACCGCCAGCTTCATATCTGGGTGCACGTCTTCGATTAACCCCCCGCATTCCATCATCACGACAGGCATGGCCATTCGCCTCCTTGTTTGACATCCCCATCTGCGGTGTATAAATTATTGATATGGGTCTTTTTGGTACCTCCGGCATACGCCGTTTGTTTGACTCCAAGCTTCTAGCACTAGCGCAGAAGGTGGGGCTGGTAGTGGGGACTACCCATCACCGTGTGGCGGTGGCCCGCGACACCAGGACCTCGGGCAGCGCGATGAAGCACGCCCTCATATCCGGCCTCATATCAAGCGGCACCGAGTGCATAGATATAGGGGTGGCTCCACTTCCCACCCTGGCACACGCCGCCAGAGACTTCTCCGCCGCCTGTATGATTACAGCTTCCCACAACCCCCCCCCATACAACGGCATAAAGCTTATAAACCCCGACGGCTCGGCCTTTGACGAGGCCCAGCGGGGGGAGGTAGAGAAGGGAGTTTCATCTACACCCACCAGCACCTGGGATGAACTGGGTAGTTACAGGAGCCACGACGGAGCCGTGGAAGCACATATAGCCGCCATACTCAAGCACTTTCCCACCCCGTTGAAGCTTAAGGTGGTGGTTGACTGCGGCTGCGGTGCCGCCTCGCTGGTAACCCCCAGGGTGCTCAGACAGATGGGCTGCGAGGTGGTGGCTATGAACTGCATCCCCAGCGGATTTTTCCCCCGGCCCGTGGAGCCCACCGCCTCTAACCTGGCCGACCTCATAAGGGCGGTAAAAGAGTGCGGCGCTTTATTGGGTATCGCTCACGACGGCGACGCCGACAGAATGATGGCGGTTGACAGCAAAGGGCGCTTCATTCCCGGAGACAAGCTGCTGGTACTACTCGCCAGGGATATGGCGGCGAAGAGCATCGTCACCACCGTAGACGCATCTATGGCCGTGGAGGAGCTGGGGCTTACGGTGCGCCGCACCAGGGTGGGCGACGTTTACGTCTCTGAAGAGCTTAAAAAGGGTGGGGGCTTCGGCGGCGAGCCCTCAGGGAGCTGGGTTTTCCCGAAATTCTCGCTCTGCCCAGACGGAATATATGCCGCCGCCCGCATAGCTGCGCTGGCCGCCCGCGGGGGGCTTTCCGAAATGATTGACGCCATACCCTGCTACCCTATGCTGCGCGGCGACGTCCCCAGCGAAGGTATGGATATAGAAACCTCAAGGGAGTGCCTTATGGCTATGAAGCCCGTCTCGGTCACCGAGCTTGATGGAATAAGGCTCGGGTTTGATGACGGCTGGGTCCTGGTCCGTCCCTCCGGCACCGAGCCCAAGATAAGGCTAACCGTGGAGGCTAGGAGCGCCGAGCGCACAAGGGCTCTCTATGATAGCACCTTGAATAAAATGCGGTCCTCGGTGGGGGTGGAACAATAAAGACAGTGATACTTGCCGCTGGGGAGGGCAGACGCATGCGTCCCCTAACCTACACCCGACCCAAGGTGATGCTTCCGGTGGCGGGCAGGCCTATACTGGAGCACCTCCTGCTAGAGGCCAGGCGGGCGGGATGTACGGACTTCATTTTCATCGTGGGCTACTGCGACGAGAAGGTTCGCAGTCACTTCGGCGACGGCTCCGCATGGGGGGTAGACATCGCCTATTCTAACCAGCGCCACCAGACGGGTACCGCCGATGCCTTGAAGATGGTGGAGGGAATGGTAGCAGAGGAACGCTTCCTGGTAATGAACGGCGACGTCCTCGTCTCCGCCGCTGATATAAAGCAGATGGCTCACAGCGAAGGCGCTGCCATGAGCGTCATTGAGAAGGAAAACACGGCCGGTCTGGGAGTGGTGGAGATAGAGAGGGATAGGGTTTTGCGTATCCATGAGAAGGCGGCCAACCCCCCGGGCAACATGATAAATGCGGGGCTCTACCTGCTGACTCCCCAAATATGGGAGGCACTATCACAAACGGAAAGGTCCCCGCGAGGGGAGTATGAGATAACCGACACGCTTCAGGTGCTGATAGACAGCGGCGGGCAGGTTCGGGCTCACAAGCTGGCTTCATGGCTGGATGTAAGCTACCCCTGGGACCTGCTCGATGCCAATGAGTTCTTGCTCTCCAATATGAAGGCGGAGCACAGGGGAACGGTGGAGAATAACGCTGTGCTCAAGGGAGAGGTATACATCGGGAAGGGCACGGTCATACGCTCTGGGTGCTATATAGAGGGGCCGGTTATCATCGGAGATAACTGCGTTATCGGCCCCAACTGCTATATCCGGCCCTTCACCTCTATCGGCGAAGGCTGCCACATAGGAGCCGCGGTGGAGCTTAAAGAATCCATCGTTATGGACGGAAGCAAGATCCCCCACCACAACTATGTCGGCGACAGCATCATCGGTGAGGGGTGTAACCTCGGCGCCGGCACCAAGGTAGCCAACCTGCGCCTGGATAAGAGACATATACGGATCTCAGGTATGGATACCGGCAGGCGCAAGCTGGGGGTTATTATGGGCGACGGGGTAGAGACAGGGATTAACTCCTGCATCAACGTGGGGTGTATAATAGGTAATGGCGCTCGAATCTGGCCGGGGGCGGTGGTAAGGGAAAGAGTGGTAGCGCCCCATGCCAGGATTCAGTAGGAGGCGTATGACGAAACAAGCGCTTATACTAGCCGCCGGCGAGGGACAGCGGCTGCGGCCGTTTACCGTCGACAAGCCCAAGGGCATGCTCCCAATAGCGGGTAAGCCCATTCTCCAGTATGTAATAGAGGCACTGGTGCAGAACGGCGTGCGCGACATCGTGCTGGTGGTGGGCTATCATAAGAAGCAGATATACGATCACTTCGGCTCCGGAGAGAGCCTCGGCGTGGAGATAACCTACGTCACCCAGAGCAGCCAGCTGGGCACAGCACACTCCCTAGCCCAGGCTAAAGAGGCGGCCAAGGACGACTTTCTGGTACTCTCCGGAGATAACCTGATAGAAGCTGATACCATCGCCGAATTCGTCTCCAAAAAGCCCATGGCCATACTGGTAAAGGTCGTGGGTAATCCTGCCAGATACGGCGTGGTCACCCTACACAACGGCGCCGTGGAGCGCATTGAGGAGAAGCCCAGATATCCTCAGAGCAATATAGTAAACACGGGCATATACTCCTTCACCAGGGATATATTCGCCCATATTGAGGACGAGCTGGATATACCCCAAGTGCTTAATAAGATGTTCGCCGCCGGCCAGGCCGTAAGCGCCCTCCAGACGGAAGGCGTGTGGCTGGACGCGGTATATCCCTGGGATATCCTGGGCCTTAACAGCATGGTTATCGGAGGAGTGTCCATCCAGATCGCCGGCACCATAGAGACCGCCGTATCCATCAAGGGAGAGGTGCGGGTGGGCGAGGGCACTATCATACGATCGGGATGCTACATAGAAGGGCCGACAGTCATCGGCGAAAACTGCGTAATAGGTCCCAACGCCTGTATATTACCCGCCACTTCCATCGGCGACAACGTGACCATATCCCCCTTCACCGAGGTGAGAAATAGCGTCATCGGCGACGATGTAGCACTAGGGACGGGGGGCATTATCCAGGACTCTGTTATGGACAGGGGCAGCACCGTGGGCAGCCACTTCAGTGCCTGTGCAAGCGAGTCAGAGGTAAAGGTGGAGGGCGAGTATCACTCAGTTAAAGTGGGTGCCATGGTAGGGGAGGGATGCGATATCGGCGATAACGTGGTCGCCGAGCCAGGGGTTATTCTAGGCAACCGGGCCATGGTGCGGCCTCTTAAAATAATCAGGGGGGTTATCCCCGACGGAGTCAGGGTAGTCTAGGCATGTGCGGAATCGTCGGCTATATCGGCGCTCGCCAGGCATGGCCCATACTTGTTCAATGCCTGGCGCGGCTTGAGTATCGCGGCTATGACTCCTGCGGCATAGCGGCGGGCGGTGATTTAGTTGAGGTATCCAAGTGCCTGGGTGGGGTGAAATCACTTAA
Organism: uncultured Dehalococcoidales bacterium; assembly: GCA_964627215.1. GTDB lineage: Bacteria > Chloroflexota > Dehalococcoidia > Dehalococcoidales > E44-bin46 > CAZVIZ01. Next base: position 73,952 of record CAZVIZ010000001.1, on the reverse strand, counting down.
AGAGGGGTTCCCTCCCCTGAAGGGTGATTTTGGCATCGGTCACACCCGCTGGGCCACCCACGGCGAGCCGTCTAAGGCGAATGCCCACCCCCACATAGATTGCAGCGGTAGATTCTCCGTGGTGCATAACGGCGTGATAGGCAACTCCCTGAAGCTGCGCTCCCTGCTGGAGGCTGAGGGCCATCGCTTCACCTCCGACACCGATACCGAGGTGCTACCGCACCTCATAGAGAAGCACTACCATGGCAACCTGGAAGAGGCGGTAGAAAAAGCCCTTACGGAGATTGTCGGCTCCTACGCAGTTGTGGCAATAGCCGCCGGCGAGCGCAAGCTGGTGGTGGCCCGCAAGGACAGCCCTCTCATCATAGGCCTGGGTGATAGGGAGAGCTTCGTTGCCTCCGACACCCCCGCCATACTGGATTACACCAACCGGGTCCTTTACCTGGAGAACGGCGATATCGGCGTCCTCACCCAGGACGGGGTAAGCGTGCGGCGGAACGGGGCGGATGTGGAGCTTCCTGAGAATAAGATATCCTGGACAGTGGCCGATGCTCAGAAGGGCGGCTACGAGCATTTTATGCTCAAGGAGATTCACGAGCAGCCGAGGGTGATACGGGATACACTGGGCGATTATACACAGCGAGAGGAGCAGTCTCTTATTACCCGCGATAATATATCCTCTCTAATTCTACTTGCCTGCGGCAGCTCATATCACGCCGGAATGGTAGGCCGCTACTTAATAGAGGAGCTTATGGGCATCCCTGTAAGGGTGGAGATGGCCTCCGAGTTCAACCACATACCCGATATTAAGGGCAAAGCGGCCATTGCTCTCACTCAATCCGGAGAGACCGCCGATACCTTAAAAGCGATGAGGGTTTTGAAAAGCCTGGGCTGTCCCGTTCTAGCTGTGACCAACGTGGTAGGCAGCAGCGCCAGCCGCATCGCCGACGACACCGTGTATACCCGTGCAGGCCCGGAGATAAGCGTAGCTGCAACCAAGAGCTTTATGGCCCAGCTTATGGTTCTCTACTGGCTGGCCATATCGCAGTCGAGCAAGAGCGACTTAAACAGAATAGCATCGTTGCTCATGGAGATGAGGAGGCTGCCCAGCAAGCTTCAGCAGGTGCTGGAATCTGAAGAGGAGATAGCAAAGCACGCACGCTATCTGGCCTCCTTTGAAAACGCCTTCTTTATCGGAAGGGGAATCGGGCTGCCCGTGGCACTGGAGGGAGCACTCAAGCTCAAAGAGGTAGCCTATATCCACGCCGAGGGCTACCCAGCTGGAGAACTGAAGCACGGCACCTTCGCCCTGCTCTCTGAAAACACGCCCGTCGTCGCCGTGATACCCCAAGACAGCACATATAAGTCCATGATTACCAGCATCAAGGAGATAAAGGCCCGCCGCGCCCCGGTGATAGCAGTTACAGATGACAGAGATGCCAACATAGAGGCCCTGGCAGATATCGTGCTGCATGCGCCGCATGTGGACCCACTGATGTCTCCGATAGTGAACACCGTGGTGCTGCAGCTTATAGCCTACTACGCCGCCGCCAACCGCGGCTGCCCCATAGATAACCCACGCAACCTGGCCAAAAGCGTAACCGTGGAATAAGCCCCCCACTATAAACGGCCTTAAATGCGCCGTGCGGAGGGAATTAGGAAGGCTTGCGGAACTTGTTCTTAAGCGTCTCTATCTCCGCCTGCCGCTTAAGCTCCTCTTTCTGCGCCTCCATCTCCTCGGCGTTGAGGGGTTTAAGGGAGTCCACCTCCCCCTTCCTGATAACCACCGAGAAGAGGCTCTTACACTTCCAGCAGGTATAAGGCCCCTGGTAATCGTTGCCTAAGAAGGAGACATTACTGTCGGCAGCACAGTCAGGACAGGTTATCCTTATTATGGCCATACTCTAAACCACCTCCGACGCCTTTTTATATATCAAGCCCGAAAAGGCGAACCGCGTTAGCCGTGGTCTTCGCGGCCACCTCCTCCTCTTCTATATCCCTTATTCTAGCAACCACGGAAAGCACCCGCAACACGTGTTGAGGCCTAGACTCGTACTCGGCATCGGTCCCCCTAAGGTATACAACTGGGGAATCGGTCTCCAGTACAAGGCGCTCCAGTGGGACCTCTTTCACGGCGCGGCGATGTTCGCTGTGATACTCCACTGCTGGCGTGGCGGATAGGTAATACCCCCGCTCTACTATATCCCGAAGCACACCCGAGGTGCCGGTGTACCAGTGAAACACCACACCCTCCACCCCCGACTCCGCTACCATATCCAGCGCATCCCGCCAGGCATAGCGGGAATGGATGGAAACGGGTTTATGGTGCTTCCGGGCTATGCTCAAAAGCGCAGCCAGGGCTGCCTTCTGCTTCGCCTTATCCGCCCTCTCCCGCACCCTCTTGTGGTAGTCCAATCCTATCTCCCCCACCGCCGCCACCCCATCTATATTGTCCTCTATGAAGGCCAGGTTGCGCTCCACATCCTCGTTCAGATTCCAGGGGTGAAACCCCAATGCGGGGTAGACGAGACCCTCATGCGCACGGGCCAGAGCGAGCACCTTCTTATTGGACTCATATCCCGAGCCGACACAAACCACAGCCGCCACACCGTTAGCGGCGGCATCAGATAGGGCAGCGTCTACATCCTCAATCTCGTCCAGATGGGCGTGGGTATCAACCAGAGGATACACAGCAGGGCTACTTTTCTTCTATGGTAACCCGTATTATGGCATCGCCCTTGTAATCGGGGTTCTCGCTGGGGTCGCGGGAGGTAAGTGACTCCAACACGTCCATACCCTCTACAAGCTGGCCGAAGACGGAGTAGCCACCGTCCAGATAGTGCTGCGAGCCATAGGTAATAAAGAACTGGGAACCGTTGGTATTGGGCCCGCTGTTGGCCATAGATAGCGCACCTTTAACATGGATATGCTCGGTAATCTCGTCGCTGAACCTATACCCCGGGCCACCCCTCCCTGTTCCGGTAGGATCACCGCCCTGGGCCATAAAGCCCGGTATAACCCTATGGAAAGTGCAGCCGTTGTAGTAGCCGTCGCGGGCCAGGAAGACGAAGTTGTTCACAGCCAAGGGTACATCGGCGGCAAAAAGCTCCAGCACCAGGTCACCCTTAACGGTGGTTATAGTAGCGGTATACTCCTTGGCAGTATCTATAACCATATCGGGGTAGGCCGGGTAGGTCTTCATAGCAGGCTGCGGCACCTCCTCAGGCTCGTCCTGTGGCCCTCCTCCGGAGTAGCACCCCCCCACTCCTAGCATAGCGGCCATCATGGCTATACTTATTAAGGCACGTTTCTTCATACAATCAACCCTCCTAGACAAATTGGCCTATTTTTGGCGCGTTGACCCATTATAACAAATTTTATCCCCCAGATGCCTGGTGGTATAAGTGGTATAATTTACTTGCACAACCAAAAGCACCGCACTAAATTAGGAGGCGCGCTATGGCCATATCGGGAAAATACGGCAGGCTGAATATCCCCCCCATCGCAGATGACGAACCAGTATTCATCATACGCGCTCAGGACAGGCTGGCAGAGCCGACGATAGAGATGTATCGCCTCCTGGCCGCCTCGCACGGCTGTCAGATAGCGGAGGAGCTAAAGGAAGAGATACATCGCTTTCGATCCTGGAAGGGCAAAAAGAAGATGGCCGATTGACAGCGCCCCCCCTCTTGACTAATACCGCAGGGTTATCTAATATCAGTTATCATTATTACAAGGAGGGTGGCTATGGAGAGATGGAAGCCGCACCGGGGACTAACCCCTTGGAGGCCGCTCCGTGAGCTAGACGAGCTTCAGAGATACCTGGAAGACGTGCTGGGGCGGCAGTTCATGCCCAAGGCATGGCAACCCATCCTGAAGGAGATAGAGTGGCCCCCACCCATAGAGGCTTACGAAAAGGGAAACAAGTTCATCATCAAGGCCGAGATACCCGGCATGAGGGGGCAGGACATAGACGTCTCCATAACCGACGACACCCTGACTATAAAGGGGAAGCGCGAGCTTCCCAAGGACGCCAAGCAAGAGGACTACTACTGCTGCGAGCGTCCCTATGGCACATTCGTGCGTCCAATACCCCTGCCTCCCAATGTAGACACCAAGGATGTGGAGGCCGTCTATGACGACGGCATACTGGAGATTACCCTGCCCAAGACCCAGAAGATTAAGGCCACCAAGGTATCAGTAAAAGCCAAAGGGAAACCCCATGCCAGGGAAGAGAAATAGACCCCATCCGGCATTGCTGCTCAGCCTTATCGGCCTCGTCGCTGTTGTCCTCCCCGGCTGTCTCGGCTTAGCGGAGGGATCAACGGAGCCTCCACCCGAGGTCGATGCCACCATAAGCGCCACCATAAGTGTATGGGCCGCCGACGGTGTTTTAGACTACGGTGAATACGACCATACCGCCGTATACCAGGACTACGAGATACAATGGGCCTCGGGCGGTGACTACATATACATCGGCATGCGGGCACCCACCAGGGGCTGGGTAGCGGTGGGGTTCAAGCCCATCGACAGCCCGCCGTCATCGGCCATGAACGACGCCGACATGATATTCGGCCTAATTAAGGATGGCCAGGCCAAAATCTCCGACCAGCTCAGCACCGGCCCCATGGGGCCGCACATACCGGATACGGAGCTGCTGGGCACCAACGACGTAGCGGAGTTCGGCGGAGCCGAGGAGGGGGGCTACACCACAATAGAGTTCAAGAGGGCGCTTATCACCGACGACGAGTTTGACCACGACCTGGAGCCCGGTATAGAGATCCCCATAATATGGTCCTACAGCGAAAGTGACAGCCTGGCGGCCAAGCACGCAATCTCAGGATACGGCGTCCTAACCCCTTAAACCCCATGGAGGGGCGAGTGGATAACGGAGATTGAGCTATCCGACGATACCGCCTACCGCGGCTACTGGGAGAGCCGAGGTTATTCCAACACCGCCGACCTGGAGGACAGCCGCTTCTGGCGGGAAAATGAGTAGAAAGGAGGCAGCATTATGAACAAAAAGGTCCAGGACGCATTCAACTACCAGCTCAACCGAGAGCTTTATTCCGCCTACCTATACCTGTCCATGGCGGCTTATCTTGAGTCCGTAAAACTCGTGGGCTTCGCCGTCTGGATGGTGGCCCAGGCAGGGGAGGAGCGGACCCACGCCATGAAGCTCTACCGCTACCTGACGGCAAACGACGGCAGGGTGGAGCTCGCCGCCGTAGAGGAGCCACCGCGGACGTGGGACTCCCCGCTTGAGGTCTTCGAGCACGTATACGCACACGAACAGAAGGTGACCGGGCTGATAGATAAGCTGGTAGCCCTGGTCGCCGAGGAGGACTACCAGGACGCTGACGACATGCTCCAGTGGTTCGTGGATGAGCAGGTGGAGGAGGAGGAATCGGCAAGCGATGTGCTTAAGAAGCTGAAGCGCATCGGCGGGGACGAGGACGCGCTGGCCAAACTGGACAGCGAGATGGGGAAGAGGGGAACCACACCACCGTCGAGCTAAGCATATGAATAATAAGGCCGTATTCCCCGTAGAGGGCATGCACTGTGCCGCATGCGTCTCCCGCGTGGAGAAGGCGCTTAAAGCCGTGCCGGGGGTAGTCTCGGCCACCGTGAACCTGGCCACCGAGAAGGCCGCGGTGGAGTACACCGAGCAAACGTCCCTGGCCAAGGTTAAGCGCGCCGTGGAGGTCGCCGGCTACAAGGTAGCGCCAGAGGCGGAGGAAACAGAGCCAGGGAAAGCCGCCAAGCAGGAGATAGCCGGGCTTAAGCGCCGCTTCATCTTCGCCGCTGTAACCGCCGGCGCCATAATGGGGCTTATGATGCTGACCGACGCCTTTCCCGGCAAGGCCTACTTAGTCTGGGCGTTGGCCACACCGGTGCAGTTCTGGGCCGGACTCAGGTTCTACCGCGGGGCGTGGGGGGCATTCAAGCAGCGCCGCGCCGATATGGATACCCTCATCGCCGTAGGCACATCCGCCGCCTACTTCTACAGCGCAATCGCCGCTGCATCACCGGGTCTGTTCACCATAAGAGGGATGACACCACACCTGCACTTTGATACATCGGCGATGATAATCGCCCTAATACTGCTAGGACGCTTCCTGGAAGCCAGGGCGCGCGGCAGGACGTCGGAGGCCATTAGGAAGCTTATCGGCATGCGCCCCCGCATGGCGCTCGTGGTCCGCGACGGCGGGGAGGTGGAGATAGCAGTGGAAGACGTCATGGTAGGCGACACCGTGGTGGTGCGCCCCGGCGAGCGGGTGCCAGTGGACGGCGTCGTCACCAAGGGGCACTCCAGCATAGACGAGTCCATGATAACCGGCGAGAGCATGCCAGTGGAGAAGCAGGCCGGCGACCAGGTGATAGGCGCCACCATCAACAAGACAGGAGGGCTACGCTTTCGGACCACCAGGGTGGGAGGAGATACGGCGCTTGCCCAGATTATCCGTCTGGTGGAGGAGGCACAGAGCAGCAAGGCGCCCATACAACGCCTGGCCGACCTTATCTCCAGCTACTTCGTGCCCATAGTTATAGGAATCGCCGCAACGACCTTCGCCGTTTGGCTCAACATCGGGCCGCAGCCAGCACTCACCCTGGCTCTGCTGAACTTCGTTGCCGTGCTGGTTATATCCTGCCCCTGCGCTCTGGGGCTGGCCACCCCCACCGCCATCACCGTGGGCACGGGGAAGGGCGCCGAGAACGGCATCTTAATCCGCAGCGCCGCCTCACTTGAACGGGCGCATAAAATAGCGGCTGTCCTGCTGGATAAGACGGGGACACTGACTATGGGGGAGCCCAGGGTAACCGAAGTTATCGCCGCCGCCGGGTCTTCACGGCAGGAGGTGCTAGCCCTGGCAGCCTCGGCTGAGCGCGGCTCGGAGCATCCCCTGGGCGAGGCCATCTTGAGAGAGGCCGATGAGGCTGACATAAAACCAGGCTCAGCCAGGGGCTTCCGCGCCCTACCAGGGCTGGGGGTGGAAGCCGTAATAGACGGTAAAGCGGTGCTTCTGGGAAACCTCAAATTGATGCTTAAACATACTATCGCCCTGAACGGCCTGGAAGGGAAGGCGGAAGGGCTTAACAAAGAGGGCAAGACCGTCATGTTCCTCGCCAAGGACGGCTCTGCGAAGGGCCTGATAGCCCTGGCCGATACCATAAAACCCCACGCCCGCCAAGTAGTGGCAGGGCTGCACAACATGGGCATAGAGGTGATGATGATCACAGGGGATAACCAGCGCACCGCCAAAGCCATCGCCGCAGAGGCAGGCATAGACCGCGTCCTGGCAGAGGTATTGCCAGGGAACAAGGCCGCCGAGGTTAAACGGCTGCAAGCCGGGGGCAGGGTGGTAGCCATGGTAGGCGACGGTATAAACGACGCCCCGGCGCTGGCCCAGGCCGACGTGGGCATAGCCATAGGCAGCGGCACGGACATCGCTATGGAGGCGGCAGACATCACCCTCATCAAGGGAGAGCTTCAGGGCATCGCCGCCGCCATAAATTTAAGCAAGCGCACCATGAGAACCATAAAGCAGAATCTGTTCTGGGCTTTCGCCTACAACAGCGCCCTGATACCCGTAGCCGCCGGTGCGCTGTACCTGGTATTCGGGGAGGCGGGGACACCCCCCAGCCTGGGCTTCGTATTGGGAGAATACGGCTTTTTAAACCCCATGCTGGCGGCAGGGGCCATGGCGGCCAGCTCCATCACCGTGGTATCCAACTCACTGCGTCTGAAGCGGTTTGAAGTTTTAAGGCCCGCCTGATGATCAGTCCTTAAGCAACTCGTCCAGCAGGGGACGGTTAAAGCCAATCACCACCTCGTCGCCGACGACAATTACGGGAACGCTCATCTGGTTCGTCTTGCGCATCATCTCCATAGCCGCCTTCTTGTCCTGGGCCACGTTGTGCTCCACGAAGGAGATTCCCTTCTCTTTTAGGTACTGCTTGGCCACAACGCAATGGGGGCATGTGGGAGTGGAATAGACCACTATTTCTGTATCCATTCGCCGCCTCCTACAATCCGTATATAGGCCTCATATTATCCCCCCGTCCCCAGGTATGTCAAAAACCCCACCTTCCAGGAGGGCTTTATAACGCACCGCAATTAGTGCTATAATATGGAACTCTGAATACTTTACAAAAACAGCCAACATATGAGCCAGACCAGCAAAACTCTGAAAAAAATAGCTTCCAGCGAAGAGTATAAGTCTCTAGCCACCGCTGTAGAACAGTCCGATTACGAAACCGTTTTCACAGCCTACAATCAAGTTGCAGCCCTCCTGGAAGAAGCGCGCCGCGAGGTGAGACAGAAGATAGATGCCTTACCCCGCGAGAACCGCGACGAAGACTACCACAGGTTTCAACAGGCCTTCATCTCCCGTTGCAAGACTGAGCTTTCCCAGTGGCATCGCATAGACTCCGAGCTTAAAAGGCAAAAAGTGATGGAGGGCGAGATATTCGGCCTGGGAAGCCGAGGCGACCCCATGGCCAAGACCTCCGGGGGGCGGGTGGTCATCATAAGGGGCGCTGATCTTAAAGAGGGGGACAAGGTCACCTTCAGGATAGTCGCCGAGGGCGGCAAGGTGGACTTCGCCCATCCGCTGGAGCTAAACCCCTCCAGCCTATACCGCCTCTTGAACCAGGATACCTGGGACAATATAGGAGAACGCCTGAATTCCGTAAGGGAGAGCCTTAAGGGCGGGCTGCGTGGGGAGGACAAGCTGGAGGAGTTGAGCCAGGCCCTAAACCAGCTGGAGGAGGTAAAACCCCTCGCCGCAGACCTTAAGGACGAGGATAAGGAGAAGACGCTTTCCAAGGTGAGCTTCTACCGCAAACGTCTTTTGGCCACATGCATGGAATCCCTGGCCCTGGAGTTTATCTCCAGGCGCGAGGAGGAGGATATAAGGCAGCTCTGCCAGAGCGATGCCCAGGCGGAAGAAAGGGCACTCAAAGCGCCGGGGCTGTTTCGCTGCCAGGCCCACCGCGACCTTAAGGCACGGCTTCAGTCCAAATCCGACCCCCAGGATTACGGCGCGGCGCTGGACGAGATGCAAGCTAACCTGGACTCCATGGGAGCGGCGCTTGAGATGCTGGACTTCAAGGACAAGATAGAGAGGCTGCGCCCAACGGCGTATAAATACCTGGAGAAGATGGACGGGCTGTTCCGCGGCCTATCCCAGGAGGCTACACGGCTCGCCGTGCGCCTGGGTGAGGGCGACATATGCCAGGCAGATGACATCCGCACCGAGGTGGAGAAGGCCTTCTCCACAGAAGCCCTTTGCGCCCACATGAGGCAAGCCTTCCGCAAGGCGGAAGAGTTCCGCTACCTGCGCGGCGCTCTCGACGATCTTATTAACCAGACGGGCGACGGTTCGGTAAAGAACGAGGAAGCCGCTCTTAAACCCTACCTGGATAGGATAACCGAAGCCGCCTTCCCCCCCAGCAGGTAACCCTACCTTTCATTCCGGCAACCGCATGCCACGGCCGCGGCATAAGGGGCAGACCCCACCCCCCTCCACTTCACGGCCCCAGCCCTTACAAACGGCACAGATACCCCCTATGGTATACTTGCTCTGAACTTTGCCCGCCGAACCCCTGCAGGTAGGACACGGCTTAGTTACCCGATCGGCCTCATCAAGCCAAACGGGGCCGGTTATCCTGCCCGAGCCGCCGCAGTTAGGGCACGTTACCACACCCCACCCCCTTTAAGGGAATATATCCGCCGAGTATTGTAACACACTGATGAAAACGGGCAACAACAAAAGGACGGTTCTGATAGTAGCCGCCCTGAGCACCTTCCTGGTTACCTTTATGGGATCCTCGGTCACGGTGGCGCTGCCCACCATCAGCAGCGAGATGGCAATAGACGCCGTGGTGGTTAGCTGGATCCCCACGGCATACCTCCTGGCCACGGCTTCCACCCTCCTCCCCTTCGGCCGCCTGGCTGATATAAAAGGCCGCAAATGGATACTATCCCGTGGCATCATAGTTTTCACCATCGCCGCCATACTAATACTGTTCGTTAAATCCGCCGACGTCTTCATCGGCCTCAGGGTGGCCCAGGGCATAAGCAGCGCCATGATGGCCGCAAGTAGCGTGGCCATAATAACCTCCGCATTCCCCGCCGGCGAGCGGGGCAGGGCGCTGGGCATAAGCGTAGCTACCACCTACCTGGGGCTGTCCTTAGGCCCCGTGTTAGGGGGCATACTCACCCAGAACTTCGGCTGGAGAAGCATATTCTTCACCGCCATACCCATGAGCGCCGTGGTTATACCCTTTGTCTGGCTGAAGCTTAAAGGGGAGTGGGCAGAGGCGCGGGGAGAGCCCTTTGATAGAATAGGCGCCACAATCTACGCACTCTCTCTGGTGGGAATAATCTACGGATTCTCCAGCCTGCCAGGCACGCTGGGCATAGCCCTGATATGCGCTGGCGCGGGTGGTATGATCGGCTTCGTAAGACACGAGAGGAGGACTAAAAGCCCCCTCTTAGACGTGGCCACCCTGAGCAGGAACAAAGGGTTCGTCCTCTCCAACATTACGCACTTCCTGAGCTACCTGGCGACCTTCCCCATCGCCTTCCTCATAAGCCTGTACCTCCAGTACATAAAGGGGCTGGACCCCCAGGGCGCTGGCCTGGTTCTACTGGCCATGGTGGGTGTGCAGTCCGGCTTCTCCATGGCCGCCGGCAGGCTCTCGGACCGCATAGCGCCCCAAACCCTGGTCTCCATAGGCCTGGGGCTGGCCGCCGTCGGCCTGGCGCGCTTCAGCTTCCTAAACCCATCAACCCCAACCGTGGAGATAATCGTAAACCTGGTGCTTATCGGCTTCGGGCGCGCCCTGATCGTATCCCCCAACACCAATGCCATAATGGCATCCGTCAAACCGAACCTCTACGGGGTGGCCTCAGCCACCCTGGCAACCATGAGGCAGCTGGGCATGACCTTTGGCCTGGGCATCATTATGATATTGTTCGCCCTGTATATCGGCAGGGTGGAGATAACACCGTCCCAATACCCCATGTTCCTCTTCAGCACCAGGGTGGCCTTCATCGTCTTCGCCGCCATCTGCGGCGCCGCCATCGCCACATCCGCAGTACGCCGTGCCAGAAGAGTCGAACAATAACATTATGTAAACACCACCCCGAATTGACGACCCTAACCCCCTATTGTATGATTTGGGAAGCCACTGCCTAAAGTTGAATTCATACACGAGCGGAGTTTCATGGAGAGAGCATCTCGCCGCCCGCTAATAGAGGAGCTGGGCCCCACCCCACCACCCCCCCAGGCCTTTGAGCTAGTGGGAAAAGGCCGTCTATCGTTCTTCCTGGATAGCAGCATGGACCCCAAGAATCTGGGACGGTACTCCTTTATAGGCGCAGACCCCTTTCTGTTCCTAAAGAGCCGCGGCACCGACATAACCGTTACCCAGAACGGCGTGGAAACCGCTCTTAAGGGCGACCCATTAGACGTGCTGGGGCACTACCTGGAGGTCTACCGTCTGGAGCGTTGCGCCTCCCCGGTGCCCCTGGTAGGCGGGGCAGTGGGATATCTAAGCTACGACCTATGCCACTTTATGGAAAGCCTGCCCCGGACCGCCGTGGACGACCTTGAACTCCCAGAATGTTGCCTGGGCTTCTACGATACCGTGCTGGCGTATGACAACCTGCTGGGCAAGGCCTACATAGTCTCCAGCGGCTTCCCCGAGTTAAAGGAGCGTCTCCGCCTGGAGAGGGCCAGGGAACGACTGGAGGCTCTTAAAGCAACCCTAAAAAAACCCCCACCCCCAACCACGACGGAGCCCCCCACCCTCACACCACAACCCATCAAGGGCAACTTCACCCACCAGGGCTATGTGGAGGCCGTAAAGAAGGCTAGGGATTATATCACCGCCGGAGACATCTTTGAGGTAAACCTATCGCAACGCTTCTGTGCTGAGCTATCCATACCCCCCCACGAGCTTGCGAGCAGGCTCAGGCGCATAAACCCGGCCCCCTTCGCCGCATACCTGGGGTTTGACGAAGCCACGATTGTGAGCGCCTCGCCGGAGCGTTTTTTAAGGGTGAGGGGGGACTGGGTGGAAACACGCCCCATAAAGGGCACGCGCCGCCGCGGCGCTACTGCGGAGGAAGATAGGGCACTAGCCGAGGAGCTTAAAGCCAGCGTAAAGGATCACGCCGAGAATATAATGATAGTGGACCTGGAGAGGAACGACCTGGGGCGTGTGTGCCGTTATGGCAGCGTCAAGGTGACTGAGCTGGCTATACTGGAGACCTTCCCCTCCGTTTTTCACCTCACCTCCACCGTGGAGGGAAACCTTAAAGCAGGCGAGGACATTGTATCTCTGCTCAGGGCAACCTTCCCCGGCGGCTCCATAACCGGCGCCCCCAAGGTGCGCGCCATGGCGATCATAGACGAACTTGAGCCGACCAGACGAAGCGTATACACTGGCGGCATCGGCTATCTGGGCTTCAACGGCGACATAGACCTGAATATCGTCATCCGCACCTTCATCATTAAGGGAGGAAAGGCCTACTACCAGGCAGGAGGGGCGGTTACATACGACTCCGACCCGGAGTCCGAATACCAGGAAACGCTGGACAAGGCCAGGGCGCTAGCCGCCGCCCTGGGGCTTCAAAAAGTGGAGAAGGTCTCTTAAGGAAAATGGTGCTGATTATTGATAATTATGACTCCTTCGTCTATAATCTGGCTCAATATCTGGGGGAACTGGGCTGGGAGCCGATGGTGCGCCGCAACAACCGCATAACGCTGGAGGATATAGAGAGCTTGAGTCCATCACACATCATAATATCGCCAGGGCCTTGCACACCACTGGAGGCCGGCATATCCAATGACGCCATAAGGCGCTTCGAGGGGTTTATTCCCATACTCGGCGTCTGCCTGGGGCACCAGTGCATCGGCCACGCCTACGGCGGCGAAGTCGTCTCCGCCCCCCTCCCCACCCACGGCAAAAGCTCTCCCGTCCAACACGACGGCGAGGGGGTATTCCAGGGCCTGCCCAATCCCTTCCAGGGCGGACGCTACCACTCCCTGGTGGTGGCGGAGAAGGGACTGCCGGAGGAGCTTGTCGTCACCGCCCGGGACGAGGAGGGCACGGTGATGGGGCTGCGCCACCGCCGCTACACTGTGGAAGGGGTGCAGTTCCACCCCGAGTCAATCATGACCGAGGTGGGCCACGACGTGCTCAGGAACTTCTTGAGCCTATCCCGACCCCGATGGGAGGAGGGCGAGGCGCATGAATGAGGTCGTCTACCTCAACGGCTCGCTGATGCCAGCCAGCCGTGCGGGGGTTTCCGCCTTCGACTTCGGCTTCCTCTACGGGTTCGGGCTGTTTGAGACCATGCCCGCCTACGGAGGCCGCCCTTTCCTGCTCACCAGACACCTGCGCCGCTTACAGCTTGCGGCCAACATAATGGGCATAGCGCTAAATACCGCTAAGCTTAAAAAGCCGCTTATGGACGTCCTCAAGGCCAACGGGCTGAAGGACGCACGCATACGCATAACCATATCCGGCGGCCAGGGCACTCCCCAAGACCCCACCACCTGCCAAAAGCCCACCGTGCTCATAACCGCATCGCCGCTAACCCCCCCACCGGAGAAGGTGTATCGAGAGGGTTTCAAGGCCATCATCTCTCCCATACGCCGCCATTCAAGCTCTCCCATATGCCAGATGAAGACCACCAGCTACCTGGACAACATGTTGGCGCGAAGGGAAGCCAGGAAGGTGAAGGCACACGAGGCCATCTTCCTGAACGAGCGCGATATGGTAGCCGAGGCCAGTATGAGCAACATCTTCATCGTCTCCAATGGCAGGCTGGTAACCCCCGGCGCGGCCAGCGGCAGACTCCCCGGCATAACCATGGAGGTGCTACTGGAGATAGCTCCGCACATGGGAATAGAGGCTGTGGAGGCCGACTTCGGTCTTGACGAGCTTATGGTTGCCGACGAGGCGTTCCTGACCAACTCCATCATGGGGGTCATGCCACTTACGGAGGTGGACTGGAAGCCAATAGGGGGCAGAGAGCTGGGGAAGGTAACGCAACGAATCAGAGCCGCCTATGAAGAGCTTATAGCGACCGACGTATAACGGCGTCGCTCATGCGGCACACACGAGATATATACCCCACATCATGAACCCTTACTATATCCGCGCCCTTGGCTATGCCTATGGCCACGGTGGCGGCGGTGCCCTCCACCCGCTCCTCCACGGGGAGATCCAGCACCAAGCCGATAAAGGACTTCCGCGATGGCCCGATGAGTATCGGGCGCTCCAGGGACTGTAATTCATCCAGGCGGCGCAGTATCTCCATATCCTGCCGCCAGTTCTTGCCAAAGCCTATACCTGGATCCAGTATTATGTTCTCCCGCCCCAGCCCCGCCTTAAGGGCGGTATCCATACTGCGGGCGAGCGATGATGCTATCTCCTCCATAAGATCCTCGTAGTAGGAGGTATCACGGTCCACGGCGGCATCGTAGCCCCCCTTATCACGCTGGTTGCTCATCAGCACTAGGGGCACATCCCATTCCGCGGCCAGGCGGGCGATATCGGGGTCGTGTTTAAGCCCCCACTGGTCGTTAATCATAGTAGCGCCGGCCTGAAGCGCCTTTTCCGCCACCTGGGACTTATAGGTGTCCACACTTATGGGCACGGGCACCTCTGAGGCCAAGCGTTCTATAACCGCCGTAACCCGCCCTATCTCCTCCTCCACCGATATAGGAGAGGCCCCGGGGCGGGTAGACTCGCCACCCACATCTATGATATCGGCGCCCTCGCTAACGAAGCGGTGCGCCTGCTGCGCCGCCACCCCCAGGTCAGCCAGGCCATCACCGGAGAAGGAGTCCGGAGACAGGTTAAGTATACCCATCACATAGGTCCGTTCGCCCCAGCGGAACTCGCTATCGCCGCACTTGGTAATGCCCAGTTCGGTCATAATACTCCTCCGTATTTACACATAGACGGGTCGGCGCTGCCTCCTTTTGAAGAATAGCCCCGCCACAACACCAGAGATAAGCCCCCCCAGGTGCGCCTGCCAGGCTATCCCCGGCACGAAGGAGAGCACCACGAAGCCCACTATAATCGCTATCCATAAGGACATTGGAATGGGTATGGGGAAGATTAGCACCTTGAACTTGGGGCGCATCACCGCCATCGCTCCACCCAGCGCGAATATAGCCCCCGACGCCCCCACCCCCAGCGCATCCGGCGGCCACAGCGCCATAAAGAACAGGTTGCCCACAATGCCGCCGATGAAGTAGACGGCCAGGAAGTTGTCCCTCCCCACCAGGTACAGCACGTTCCTGCCGAAGAAGTACAGGGTGAACATGTTGGCTATTATGTGCCACAGGCCATAGTGGGCGAACATATTGCTTATGATGGTCCAGGGGCGCGCCGCGAACAGCGCAGGATGAAACCCCATGAAGTAGAGAAGGCTGGGATATGCCAGAGTCAGGATAAAGAATATAACGTTTATCCCTATAAGCACCCATATGGGGCGCAGGCTGGGACCTCTGACCCGCCTATATACAAACATCGCCACCAATAATAACGCCTAATCGCTTTTATTAGCAAGAAATGTTAGTGGCAAAGCCACCCCTACGTTGGCGTCATAGACGCCCAGCTGTTGGCATCAGAGCACCCTGATAGGGTAGAATATGATTTAGATATGAAGAGCGCCCCGGAATGCTACCAGTGCCTTAAAAAACTGGCGATAAACACGGCGGCTCTGGCCGCAGGAGGGGACTCCCTCCGCGCCAAGGCCGAGGAAGTGGCTCTTAAGGCCCTTGATGATGGCTTTTCCCCCAATACGGTAAGCATAGTAACCGCCTCCCAAATCCACCGCGCCATAAGAGAACTTACTGGAAACCCGGACCCCTATCGCGATATGAAGAACAGGGAGATAGAGGTATCTTGGGAGCTATATCGCGAGCTGGGCGCAGAGGGCTTTGTAGAGTTCAGAGAGTGTCTAGAGCTGGCAGCCAAGGCTAATGCCATAGACTTCTTCCGCCCCTTGGACATTGTGAGGCAAGAGGTAAGAAAGCCAATCCGCTTCGCCATAGACCATTCCGATATCCTTGCAGAGAGGCTTGAGAAAGCAGACAGCGTCCTATATCTTGCCGATAACGCCGGGGAGGCACTTTTGGACCTGCCCTTGGTGCTCTATATGTCCAAGCTAACGGCGGTTACCTATGTGGTAAAGGCCGCCCCCACCCAGAACGACATCACCCTGGAGGATATAGAGCGGGCGGGCATAGTCGATAGATTCCCCAGAATTATAGATACCGGAACGGCCACACCGGGTATAGTCCTCCCCGAGGCATCGGAGGCCTTCAAGGCGGAGTTCAAGGCAGCGGACATCATCTTCGCCAAGGGCATGGGCTACTACGAGTCTCTCTCGGAGTTGCCCGCCGCGGGCAGGGTTTTCCACTGTTTAAAGGCAAAGTGCGCCCCCGTGGCCAGGAACATAGACGTGCCCCTGGATAGCTATGTGGCCATGCTCAGGTAGCCCCTTAACGGGCCGGAATTAAGCCATGACTACAGACGATAGACGCGAAGAGGAAACCCCCGGGGAAATATACCTGCGCCGTCTAACCATAGAGGACGCATTGCCCCTGCTGGACAAGTTCATAAATGACTCCTTTATGGCTGGACTACGCCAGTTGAGGGTGGTCCACGGCAAAGGGACGGGCATTCTGCGCCGGGCCATACGTAGAGAGTTGGGAAGACACTCCCTGGTGGAATTTTACCGCGGCGGCGAGTATGGGGAGGGGGGCGAGGGGGTTACCATAGTACTTCTGGTTCCCAGAACGCCCATCGGCACGTCCGATTGAACAGCGAGGGCATTTGGGCTATAATAATTCGGTATGTTACGGTGAGTGTGGCCAAGTGGTCTAAGGCGCCAGGTTGTGGCCCTGGAGATCGAGGGTTCAAATCCCTCCACTCACCCCACTTGAGCCCCTTTAAGAATCAGCGTGAAACCCTGGCCTTGTCTTTGCATTTAGGGCAATAGGCTACATCCCAACCCTGATCCTGGGGCTGGATAATCCACCTCCTTCTTCTCCACCTGCTCCAGGCTGTTGAAGCCCTTGCTCTTCCCGCACTCGCGACAGGTCAGATATATCTCCACCATAAGCTCATCTCCAAATCCCAAAGTCTTTTATGCCTAAAACCCGGAATTTGGGGTAGACCTCTAATTCTATTAGAGCACTTTTGAGATAAACCACAAGCTACACTGCGCTTACCTTTTGGCCACGTTTTGGGTATAATTGCACGTGATATGATGCGCCTATAGCTCAGCGGATAGAGCATCGGTCTTCGGAACCGAGGGTCGGGGGTTCGAATCCCTCTAGGCGCGCCATGATTCAAACCCCCAAAGAGCCAGCAAACAATGATGGAATATAAGAATATACCCGGCATCGGTCTGAGGTTGTCACGAATAGCCTTGGGGACATGGGCTATCGGGGGGTGGATGTGGGGTGGGACCGATGAACGAGATTCTATACGCACAATCCATGCCGCCCTAGATAGGGGCATAAACCTTATTGACACCGCGCCTGTCTATGGCTTCGGACGCTCCGAGGAAATCGTGGGCAAGGCCCTAAAGCAATACGGCGACAAGGGCAGGGTTCATATCTCCACTAAAGCAGGCTTGGAATGGAAAGGCAAAGCAGTATACCGCAACTCCAGCAGGGAGAGGATTTTAAAGGAGATAGACGATTCCCTGAAGCGTCTGGGGCGGGAATACATCGACATCTATCACGTGCATTGGCCAGACCCCCTTGTGCCCATTGAAGAGACAGCAGAGGCGATGGGCAAGGTTCATCAGGACGGCAAGATATTGGCCGTGGCGGTGAGCAACTATACGCCCGAGCAGATGAGTGTATTCCGCCAGGCTGTTCCGCTACACTTCGCTCAACCACCGTACAATCTGTTTGAGCGAGGGATTGAACACGACGTAATGCCCTACTGTAAGAAGCATGGTATATCCCTACTTACATACGGCGCCCTCTGCCGGGGCTTGCTCTCCGGCAAAATGAAGCCCGACACAGAGTTTCACGGCGATGACCTGCGCAAGATAGACCCGAAGTTCCAGCCACCCCACTATGAGAATTACCTGAAAGCGGTTGATAAGCTGGGCCAATTCAGCCGGCAGAACTATGGCAAGAATGTAATCCACCTGGCGGTGCGATGGATATTAGACCAGGGAACACAGATAGCTATATGGGGAGCACGACGCCCTGAGCAATTGGATGAGTTGGCAGGAACTATGGGGTGGTCACTCGATGAACAGGCTAAAAAGGAGATAGCCTCCATACTCAAGGAGACAATCAAACAGCCAATAGAGCCCGAATTCATGGCCCCGCCTTCACGTTAAATCCGCCCGGACTAACCGGGCTTAATCAAGGCTAACTATGACAATACTGTATCATCACTAACACCCACCGAAACACGCACGGAGGACTATTATGGAAATAAGCGCCAGGAACCTGCTGAAGGGCGAGGTTAAGGGCATCAAGCCCGGTGTGGTGAATGCGGAGATAACGGTAGAGCTTAGCGGCGGGGATACCATCACCTCAATCATAACCAAGGATTCCGCCGAAAGGCTGAAGCTCTCCACGGGCCAGGACATCTACGCCGTTATAAAGGCGTCCAACGTGATGATAGCGGTTGACTAAAGGGCTATATTGACACAACCTCCCCCTTTTTGATAGCCTATCTATTGACGTTTAGTCTCCGAGCTGTCCTCGCCTAAAGGGAACCCCATGGCAGACAGCCGAAAGGGTGTCACGGGAAACGGTGGCGCCTCCCGTATTTGGAAAGGAGAGTAATGCGGTGAGTGCCGTCTTGTAACAGAAGGTATGCTTAATTAGGCTGCCTCCTGTTTTTTTATGCCTTAATTAAGCCAGGCCCTAAAACCCAAGCTCTCCGAGCCAACCCTCCTAAAGGAAACACCCATGGAGGCTGGCCGGCAGGGTGTCACGGGAAACTGTGGCGCCTCCCGTATTTGGAAAGGAGAGGGATATTGCTCAGCATAGTCCCATCGTCTGATATTCGCCCTAAAATAAAGCGAACCCTGGCACACAGGGACCGCCACCCTAGCGGGGGCCGCCCTTGGTAAAGCAATGGCTAAAGTCCAATAAACTAACGCTCACCTTCGTGCTGCTGGGGACCGTAATAGTCCTGTTCATCGTCGTACCCCTGTTGCGCATGGTATTCGCCTCCGACCCCGGCATACTCAGGGACACCCTGCTGGACCCCACCGTGACCAGGGCCATAATGCTCACCCTCTGGGCAGCGCTCATCTCCACCGGCATCGGCTTCCTGTTCGGGGTACCCCTGGCCTACCTGCTGGCACGCCATGACTTTCGCGGCAAGAGGGTGCTGGAGGGGCTTATAGACGTGCCCATCGTGGTCCCCCACACCGCCGCCGGCATCGCCCTGCTGTTTGTCTTCGGCCGCAGATACTTTATGGGCGAACTCTTCGGCACAGTAGGCATCGAGTTCATCGACTCCACAGCCGGCATCGTGGTGGCCATGATGTTCGTCAGCGTGCCCTTCCTGATAGACTCGGCCAAAGAGGGCTTCAAGAAGGTGGACGTGAGGCTAGAGAAAGTCGCCCGCACCCTGGGAGCCTCACCCTGGCAGACCTTCTTCAAGGTCTCCTTCCCCCTGGCGTGGAGGAGCATACTCTCCGGCAACATAATGATGTGGGCGCGGGGCATAAGCGAGTTCGGGGCGGTTATCATCCTCGCCTACCACCCCATGATAGCCCCCACCCTGATCTACGAGAGGTTCGAGACGTATGGCCTGACCTACTCCCGCCCCGTGGCGGTATTACTAATAATCATCAGCCTTACCATCTTCGTGGTGCTGAGGACGCTGGTGCAGAGGGGACAGAAAAGGTGATTAAGGTAAGAGACCTGTGGGTAGACCTGGGCGACTTCGTGCTGAAGGATGCCAACCTGGATATATTCGCCGGGGAATACTTCGTAATACTCGGGCCCACCGGGGCAGGCAAGACCGTTCTTTTGGAATCCATCGCCGGCCTCTACCCCATAAACCAAGGCCGCATCTGGCTGAACGGCGAGGAGGTAACCAGACTAGAGACGGAGAAACGCGGAATCAGCATCGTCTATCAGGACCAGATGCTGTTCCCTCACCTGTCAATAAAGGACAACATTAGCTTCGGCCTGAGGATACGCAAGACGCCGCCCCAAGAGATAGAAAAAACCCTGGGCTGGCTCACGGGTCTTCTGGGCATAGAGCACCTGCTTAGCCGCAAGCCGGACACCTTAAGCGGTGGAGAGAAACAGAAGGTGGCCTTAGCCAGGGCATTCAGCGTCAAGCCCAAGCTTTTGCTCCTGGACGAGCCATTGAGCGCACTGGACCCCCACAGCCGCGAGGTCCTGCAGCGGGAGATGGGCAACATACACCAGCAGTATAAGGTCACCACTGTCCATGTAACCCACGACTTTGAGGAGGCCATAGCCCTGGCGGACCGCATAGCCGTAATCGGGAACGGACGCATACAGCAGATAGGCACCCCGGAGGAGGTATTTCGCCGCCCCAGTTCCGAGTTCGTGGCCCGCTTCGCCATGGCGCGGAACATCTTCCGCGGGGAGGTGGTAAGAGGCGACAAAGGAGAGGCGCTCTTAAACCTGGACGGAGTGAGCCTTTACGTAGTAACCAAGCACCGCGGGGAATGCCATGCCTCCCTGCGCCCGGAGGACATCATCGTCTCCCACGCCCCCTTTCCCTCAAGCGCCCGCAACTCCTTCCACGGGGTAATCAGCTCCATCATAGATAAAGGCTCCACACTGCTCTTAACAGTGGATGCCCCGCCCGACTTTGTGTGCATGGTTACCCGAAATTCCTTCGACGCCATGGGGCTATCGATCGGCAGTGACATCTACATGACCTTCAAGGCGTCCGCCGTCCATATATTCCAGTCAGGAGGTGCGCTATGAGCTCCTGAAAAACCCCCCTGGGCATATAAATGACACCAAATAGACATTTTAGAGGTTATTCAGTATGAAAAGAACTTCAGTTATAGGTATCTGCCTCACGGTAGGCCTGGTATTGGGCCTAACGGTGGGTTGCGCCTCCAATCCGGTCCCGGAGGACGAGCTTTCGGGCACGCTTCATATATTTCACGCCGGAAGCCTGACCATACCCTTTGAGGAGGTAACCACGGGCTTCAACGAGCTTTATCCCAACGTGGAGGTGCTGACCGAAGGCGCCGGCAGCGCAACCACCATCCGCAAGTTCACCGAGTTAGACAGGAAATGCGGGGTCATCGGATCGGCGGACTACACACTTATCCCACAGCTAATGTTCCCCGACTACGCCGACTGGTACGCCATCTTCGCCACCAACCAGATGTGTATAGCCTACAACGATTCCTCCCAGTTCGGTGACGAGATAACCAGCGACAACTGGTACGAGATACTTCAAAGGGAGGGCATCAACTACGGCCGCAGCGACCCCGACCAGGACCCCTGCGGCTACCGCACCCTGATAGTGTGGCAGCTAGCCGAGGAGCACTACGACGCGCCCGGGCTATACGACAGCTTGTACCAGACCGAGGGCGACGTGATGCGCCCCAAGGAAGTGGACCTCATTGCGCTGCTGGAGTCCGGAGACCTGGACTACGCCTTTGAGTATACCTCGGTGGCATCACAACACAACCTGAACTACGTGGCGCTGCCGCCCCAGATAAATCTGGCCGACGAAACCTACAATGACTTCTACTCCACCGCCGTGGTGGAAATAGCCGGCGCCGAGCCTGGCACCACCATAGAGAAGAGGGGCAAGGCGATAGTCTACGGCGTGACCATACCCACCGGCTCCTCCGAACACGATCTGGGCGCAGCCTGGATAGAATACCTGCTCAGCGAGGAGGGCAACGCCGTTATGCTGGCTAACGGCCAGCCCCCGGTGGTGCCAGCACTGACCAACGACCTTACTAAGATGCCGGAGCTGCTCCACCAATACATACGCTAGCCCCCCCGCACGTTACTAACCAGGTCTGAAAAAGCCCCCGATTTAATATTTAACTCGGGGGCTTTTATATGACAAGCTAGATGAAGATGCGTTACTGCGTCTGCTTCCAGCCCTCGGCCTTACGCATAAGCTCACGGGCGCTATCCGCTGTGTTCTCGCCGTAGGTGCGCCCTCCTATCATGGCCGCAAGCTCCTTTACCCTGGCATCCCCATCAAGCGGCTCCAGCATGCTCATCGTGCGCTCCCCCACCACCTCCTTATGTATGCCGTAGTGTGCGTCGGCGAAGGCGGCTATCTGAGGTAGATGCGTAACGCAGATGACCTGGCGATCCCTGGCCAATGACCACAGCTTTCTGCCTATGACCTCGCCGCTACGCCCCCCCACCCCTATATCCACCTCGTCGAAGATCAGCACCGGCACGGGGTCAGCACCCGAGAGCGCCCCCTTTAAAGCCAGGGTGAAGCGCGATATCTCGCCGGTGGAGGCTATCTTAACCAGGGGCTTCAACGGCTCCCCAGGGTTGGTGGAGGCAACGAATTCAACTATGTCCACCCCGCTAGAGGTAAAGACGCAGGTGCCGTCCTCGGGGAGGGGGATACCCTCCGGGTCCTCCTCCCGTTGCAATGCCACCTCAAAACGCACCCCAGCCATGTTAAGCTCCTTAAGCTCCGCCTCCACCTGGGACTCCAGGCGCACAGCGGCCTGCTTACGCTTCAAGGATAGGGACGCCGCCGCCGCCCCCATCTCTTCCTTAATGGCGCTGCGCCGCGTCTCAAGCTCGGCGCGCCTCTCCGAGGAGTGGGTCAGGCCGCCCAGGTCTTTCTCCAACCTATCCAGGCACTCGAGCACCGCGGTGATACTACCGCCGTATTTACGCTTAAGACCATTTATCATCTCCAGCCGGTTCTGAAACTCCTCCAGACGCGCGGGATCGTATTCCAAAGCCTCGCCATAGGCGCGGATATCCCTGGCCGCCTCCTCCAGGCCGTATACCGTGTCCTCCAGGAAGGCAAGCTGCTTGGCCAGAGAAGGGTCAGAATGCGCCATCTTCTTTAAGGCCTTAGCTGCCTCTCCCACTCTATCCACGGCGGGCAGAGAATCGTCGCCGGAGAGCGCCAAATAAGCCTCATGGGCCTGGGCTTTAAGGGCCTCGGCGGAGGCAAGGATATCGCGCTGCCGTATAAGCTCCTCCTCCTCCCCTTCCTTCAGCTCGGCTCGGGCTATTTCGTCATGCTGAAAGCGCATGAGCTCCTCGCGGCGGGCTAGCTCCTCCTCCGCGGCGGCGAGCCTTGCCATCTCCGCCTCCACTTCCGCAAGCTCCGCCGCCCTGGCGGCAAACCCCCTCCTCATATCCCAGGTATCCGCATATGAGTCTAGAAGGTCCAGGTGAGTCTCCTTACGACGCAGCGAGAGGTGCTCGCTCTGACCGTGTATATCTATCATAAAGCGGCCGATATTACCCACCACCCCACGCGGCATGGCGCGCCCGTTCACCCGCACCACACTGCGCCCCTGGCGCCGAGGGGTGAAGCTTATCACCAGGCTGTCGTCTTCGGGCTCCAGGCCGTTCTCCGCCAGGATCTCGCGTAAGTGGGCGAAGTCGTCGCCGGAGGGTATGGAGAATACCCCTTCTATGTAGGCCTCGGAGGCACCGTGGCGGATTAGCTCGCCTCCCACCTTGCCGGAGAGCAGGGCCTCCACAGAGCCGACCACCAGGGACTTGCCCGCCCCGGTCTCGCCGGTGATGACGTTAAGCCCCCTCCCCAACCCCCAGTCCACCCGGCTGATGATGCCGATGTCCCTTACCCTAAGCTCCACAAGCAACGGACGCCTCCTTTAAGAAAAGAGCGCTATGCCGAATACATTCCACCACCAACGCCTTAAGCCCTCTTCTCCACCACCAGGGTGCGCAACCTGTTTATGGCAGCGGCCAACTCCAGGCCACGGAAGCGGGCATAGTCCCCCACAAGGCGCGGGCTTAAAACATCCAGCCCCTTGTCCTCTATGGCACTAAGCACCATTTCCACTATCTGTTTAAGCGTTCTATGGCCGTCCATATGCTTGGTGGCGTAATATATGGCATCGCCGATGGCCCTGGTCTGGCTCACGCTCACCAGCTGCTCCACCGACCCCAGATCTATCATATGAGTGCCGAATGCTATCGACTGAAGCCCCTTAGATGATATCTTGACCTCCCGCCTACCCCGGCTGGCGTCAAAGCTCCTGGCCAGGGGCACGCGCTCCACTATGGAGCCGAAGCCCTCTCCCCCCTCAGGACGGCGCTCGGCGCGGTATTTAGTCGCGATGTCGCGGGCGGCGGCGGTGACGTCCTGGGGGATGTAGTCCACCATACATATCACGTGGTCGGCGACGTCAAAGTAGTCCCCCGACCCACCTATGACCAGCACGGTGGAAACACCCAGGTCTTTATAGAGGTGTTTAACCTTATCTATGAAGGGGGTTATAGGCTCCCTCTCCTTGGCCACCAGCTCCTGCATACGGTGGTCCCGTATCATAAAATTGGTCGCCGAGGTGTCCTCGTCTATAAGCAATACGCGGGTGCCTACCTCCAGGGCCTCTATGATGTTGGCCGCCTGGGAGGTGGAACCGCTTGCGTCCTCGCTGGAGAAGGCGGTGGTGTCCTTGCCCAAGGGCAGGTTGGAGATGAAGGGCGATATGTCCACCTTCTCTATGCGCCTTCCGTCCTCCGCCCGTATCTTAACCGCCTGCGGGTCTGTGACAACAAATTCCCTGCCGTCCCCAGGTATATGGTTGTATACCCCCAACTCCAGGACACGCAGCAGGGTGGACTTGCCGTGATATCCCCCACCCACCACCAGGGTCACTCCCCTGGGTATGCCCATGCCGCTTATGACGCCCCTATTGGGCAGCGCAACTTCAACCTTCAGCGAGGCAGGAGACTGGAACGCCACCACCTCCTCACCCTTCAAGGGGCGGGGGTCTATACCGCTAGCCCTGGGCAGCACGGCGCCATCGGCCACGAAGGCCACCAGGCCCATCTGGGGGAGCCTTCCCCGCAGGTAGTCGGCGTCCTCGGCCGTCTCCACGTGGCGGCGAATGGCGGCAGCATCAAGGGATTCAAATAGCAACGAGGCGCGTATGATACGCGGCAGCTCGTCAAAAAACATGACCTCGGCGGAGCGCGCCATGACGCTCCTTCCGCGAGCGGGAAGCCCCATGACGAAGCGGGCCTCAACAAAGTCCTTCCCCACCACAACAGAGGTGCGCTCCAGCATCTCCTGGCCAGGGGAGTCTATGGATATGAGGCCGCTCTTTCCCGTCCCCCGCACCCCCCCACAAAACCTCCCCGCGGCGGTGGAGAAGCGGCGGGTGAGCAGGTCTTGCAGTGCCACCCGGCGGCTGTGTGAGCTAAAGCAGTCCGCGGGGAAGCGCGCCAGCTTCTGGGGCAGACGCGCCCTCACCCGGCTGGGGGCGGCGAAGGGGTCGGCCTGAACGCGGTCCACATAGAGGACATAGTTGCGGAAGTCATAGTCTCCCTCTATGTCCCTATAGGCTTTATAGCCCCGACCGTCTATGCGCCTTAAGGTTCTCTTCAGCTCGTCGACGGTCCTCATATCACACCATGGTAACCCAAAGCGCCTTTAAGGTGCCATTTGCTATAAGCTTATTCGCCAGCAAGCGCAGCGGGCTTTATGAAGTCCCCTAGCTTCTTAGCGGCCTTTTCGAGCCGCGCCTTTTGCTCCTCCAAAACGTCAAATACCACCGCGGGCGTATCGTTAACGCGGGTCTTATATATCTCCATTATGCGGGCTATCTTGGACAGGCACTGCGGCACCCTTATAGTGAACTGCTGGTTATACTCGTCCAGGGTGTACTCCCTATCCAGCACCTCCCGGAACAGCCGTTTTAAGTCCTCGTAATGGGGGATATAGCCGGTGGGCGTCTTTATAGCCGCAGCGTCTCCGGCGGCCCTGAGCTCCATCCACTTGAGCCACACCCTTTTGTCTTGCTTGCTATTCATGAAGCCGCCATTTGAGTCCCTGAGGAAGTAGTTAACCGAGAACACCTTAGGCGGGTGCTTAAGACCCTGGCCAAAGGCTAGATTTATATCAATATAGCGGCCGATGGGTATGGAGAGAAAGTCCATGTTGGACATGGGGTTGAACACCCTAACCCCCTCCTTGCCCAGGGTGGCGGCAGTGGTCTCAGACTCCAGCGATGCCCCCTTGGTGATGATGCCGTGGGGCCAGTCGAAGGACTCCTCCACCGGCACCCAGGTATCCGAATCTCGCCCGCCGTAGATTATGCCACTCACCTCTACCCCCTGGGGGTTGTTGAGGTTGGGGTCCAGGTTATCCAGTATATCCATATCCAGGGTATAGCGGGCATTCTTGTGCGAAGGCGTTATCTCATTGCCGTCGGCATCTCGCTTCCCCGGTGTCCAGTCGCCTGAGTGGTTGACGCCCTTTTGCAGCATCTCCCCATCCTTGCCCATCCAGTAAGGGATTTTGTCCTCGGAGACGAGCACGTTGGAGAATATAATCTCGGCCTTCGTATGCAACGCATTCCATATCACAGGGTCGTCCTTGGAATTCACGTCCTGTATTATGCCAAAGATGCCCTTCTCCGCATTAACCGCGCGGACGTGGCCCCCTTTATTGCGCAGGTAGGCGATATCGTCCCCCACAATGACCTCGCCACTCACCATGGAGGTAGCGGTCTTGCCGCACATAGAGGGAAAAGCGCCGAGGAAGTAACTAGTCCTGCCCCCCGGCCCGTGAACCCCCATAACCATCATATGCTCAGTGAGCCAACCCTCCTTGGAGGCACGGTTTATAGCCAAGCGCATAGAAAGCTTCTTAAGCCCTATGGTGTTGCCGCCATACTGTGTGTTAGTGCTGTACTGCGTCTCCGAGGGGAGGTCTATATAAACCCGACGCTTATCCACGTTCTTGCTCACCCCCAGCCCCAGCCCCACCGCCTCCAACTCGCCCTGGGAGTGCATCAGCTTGAAGAAGTCCTTGCCCCGGCCCAATTTACCGAACTCGGCATAGCCCGGCCTATATAGCAAAGACTCGCTGTGGGCCACATAGGCGGAATCGGTAATCTGCACCACAGGTATGGAGAACTCAGAATCGGTAGGCCCCAGGCAGAAGAAGAGCACGAACGCCTCGCGGCCCTTCATTATCCCCTTCAGTATGGCGTGTACCTCCTCAAGGCCCTCGTCCCTATCTATGGCGTTTATCTCCGGCCCCAGGTCCACGCCTTTGGGCAGTAGAAACTTGGTAGCCTTCTTATCTCTGGCCTGGTCGCGGTAGCCGTCAAAGTGAACCGTATGCCCCTCTAAGGCAAGCCTCGCCTCCTCGTGATTTGCCACCGCAGCATCTCTGATGTACTGGATATCCTCCGGCAAATCGGCGGACACGAATACCTTGCCGGGGTCACAGAGCTCTATATATGCCGCCACGAAGCGGTGCATATGGGGGTTATCCAAACCCCTGATCTTCTTATAACCCTCGCTGCTCAGCCTAGCTTCAAGCAGGCCATAGGCCTTCTCCAAATCCATCTCCGCCCAGTTCCTATAATTGACTTCTTTCATCTTCCACTCCCAGCCGAGGCGCGAAGCCCCGATTCCAAAAATTACGTCTATTATATCAAGAAAGGGGGCATAAAGGCCAACGCAGAGAAACTCATCAAGGCTCTATCTCGCCCCACACCCCGTCCCCATGAACCCTTTTAAGCCTCACCAGGAGAAGCTTGTTTGTAAGATCCTCTGCCGAAGGGACATAGACCCGTATATAGTTGCCGGCTAGCCCTGACCATACGCCACCGCGCCCTTCCTCAAACAGCACCGTCATCTGGCCGCCAAGGAAGCCTTCACGGAAGACGCTAGCGCCATCGGCGGCGAGCGCCAGCATCTCCTTACTGCGAGCCTTTTTAACCTTATCTTCCACCTTATCAGGCATAGAAGCAGCGCGGGTACCCGGCCGCGGCGAGTAGGCGAAGACGTGCATGCGGGCAAATCCCATACGGCGACAGAGGCTCAGGCTATCACGGAACTCGCCATCGCTCTCCCCGGGGAAGCCCACCATAACATCTGTGGTTACAGCGGCATCGGGAACGCCATCTTTAATCAGCCGCAACGCAGCCTCGTACTCTGCAACGTTATAGCGGCGTCCCATGCGCCCCAACACCGCATCGCTGCCACTCTGAAGGGCAAGGTGGAAGTGAGGGCACAAGCGTGAGTCCCGCCACAAATCAATCAGGCCAGGGGTTATGGCAGAGGGCTGGAGAGAGGAGAGGCGCAGTCTGGCTACACCCGTCTCGGCCAATATGCGCTCTATAAGCCCCGACAACCCCACTTCACCCCAGCTGTACGAGCCCACTTCCACGCCGGTGAGAACTACCTCCATATAGCCGCTCTCCACGCGGCGGCTGACCTGATCCAGCACTTCGTCGGGGGAGATGCTCCTGCTCCCACCCCGCACCAGGGGTACTATGCAGTAGGCGCAGCGGTTGTCGCAGCCATCCTGCACTTTCACCATGGACCGCGTGCGGCGTCTCACCCCACCCCAACCCACCGGCGCCGACGGTGTAAAACCAGCCTCCTTAATAAGAGCCGCCAGGTCAGACTTGGCCACATTGTCCACAACAATATCCACCACGCCACGGAGCAAACCGGGCACACGGTGGGCATAGCAGCCCACGGCCACCACCAGGGCGCAGGGGTTCAAACGCTTCACCCTTTTAAGACGACGGCGCGACTTGGCGTCGGCGGTGCCGGTTACCGTGCACGTATTCAGGATATATACATCGGCATCATAGGGAGAGGCGGCGGGGGCGTAGCCTAATTCCTCAAGCTCCCAACCCAACACCTCCATCTCCGCTTGGTTGAGCTTACAACCAAGGCTGTCTAAGAAAACCGTTGTCGCTCTTCGCCTAATGTTCAATTGACCATCCTGTTACATAGAGATTATAATTTTCATACCCTTAAAGGGTCAAACCACCCCCAGTAGAAAGGCGAAGCCTTGAACAACCACCGTTGGAACCTTATGCCCCCGGCCCCACCCCAATTCATCAAAAAGGCCGACGGCATACCTCCTCTCCTTATACAGCTCCTATATAACCGCGGCATCACCAACCCCACCCATATAGATTCCTTCCTCTCCGACAACGTCCAGCCGTCTCCAGATCCGTTCCTGATGCCGGATATGGATAAGGCCACCACCAGGATATACCGCGCCATCTTACGGGGAGAGAAGATCGCCGTCTACGGCGACTTTGACGTGGACGGCATAACCGCCACCGCAATACTCGTCCAGGGAATAGAGGGGCTGGGAGGCAATGCCTTGCCATACATACCGCATCGCCTCACTGAGGGCTACGGGCTGAAAATGCCCGCACTGGAGAAGCTAAAGAAGCAGGGCGCGGAACTTGTGATATCAGTGGACTGCGGCATAACTGCCGTGGCAGAGACAGCCCAGGCACAGGAAATGGGACTTGATGTCATCATCACCGACCATCACACCCCCCTCCCCGAGATACCCCCGGCTGCGGCGGTGATAGACCCCAAGCTGCCCGAATCACGATACCCCTGCGTTGACTTGAGCGGGGCAGGGGTAGCCCTCAAGCTGCTACAGGCGCTACTCAAGGGGACGGGCAAGGGCGAGGACATAGAGGGGTATATGGACCTGGCGGCCCTAGGGACGATAGCTGATATGTCCCCGCTCCTCGGCGAAAACCGCCAGATGGTTAAGCAAGGCTTGAGGGTGATAAACTCACACCCCCGCCCCGGCATAGAGGCGCTTATGAATCAGGTAGGGCTGGAACGGGGGAAGATAGATTCCCGCACGATATCCTGGAAGCTGGCCCCCCGCCTGAACGCCGCCGGCAGGGTGGCACATGCTTCTCAAAGCTACAAACTGCTAGTAACCCAGTCCTCCCAGGAGGCACGGGACCTGAGCATCGAGCTGGAAGAGAGGAACGTTGAGCGGCAAAATATGACCACAAGCTGCTTGAGCCGTGCCCGAGAGCAGGTACTGGCAGAGGGCGTAGCGCCCCTTATCGCCATCTGCGGAGAGGAATACCCCGTGGGCATCGCCGGGCTGGTAGCGGGCAGGATCGCCGAGGAGTTCTACCGCCCATCCATGGTGGTGCGGACGGAGGACGATACCAGCTGCGGCAGCTGCCGCAGCATAGCCGAGTTTAACATCATGCAGGCGCTTACCCATTGCGCCGACCTGATGACATACTACGGCGGCCACGCCCAGGCAGCGGGCTTCACCTTGCCCACCGCAAACCTCCCAATCCTGACAACACGCCTCCTTGAAATGGCGACTGCGGAGCTCAAGGACATGAAACTAATACCCCAGGTTAACGTAGACGCGGAGGTTACACTGCCCCAGATGGGGAAGGACACCTACTCCTCCATAAAGCGCCTGGCCCCCTTCGGCTGCGACAACCCCACCCCCATCTTCTTAAGCCGAGGCGTGGACGTATGCGACCTTAAGACCATGGGCGGCAACGGAGAGCACCTTAGGATGAAGCTCAAGCAGGACGGTACCACCTGGGATGGGGTGGGGTTCAGAATGGGGGACAGACTGGAAGAGCTGGGGCCCGCGCTTGATATCGTCTATCACCTGGAGATGGATACCTGGCGCGGTGCGGATAGGCTCAGGCTAAAGCTTATAGATCTTAAGACTGCCGAGCCGCCCGGCGCATCCTTATAACCAGGGCCGGCAGCACCACCGCCAGTATGGCTATGGATATGATCTGGGCCTCCTGAAGGCCGAAGAAGAAGGGCGTCCCCTGCCTAAGAAAGCTTATGCCAATGCGCCACGCGGCATAACCCGCCAGATACAATAAGAACAGCGAGCCGTCTGGCTTTAGCCTGCCACGGAGCTTAAAAAGCACCCCGAAGAAGGTGAAGTTGAAGATTATCTCATAAAGCTGGGTGGGTATAAGCTCCACCCCCAACGGAGCGTAGCTATTGGGGTGGGTATATATCACCCCCCAGGGGAGGGAATCCGGCCCCGCCTGGCAGAGTTTGCCGTAGCAGCAGCCATTCACCAGACAGCCTATACGACCTATGGCCTGCGCCAGGATAACCCCCGGCGCCGCCAGGTCGGAGATGAACCAGAAGGGGTAGTCGTGCTTGCGGCTGTATATCCAGAAGAAGAGGCTGGCGCCCACTATGGCACCGAAGACGCCCAAGCCCCCCGTGCTGAATATCTCCCCCAGGTTCTGGCTGTAGTAGCCCCACAGGTCCACCACGTGAAAAAGCTTGGCCATGCCGAGGCCGCAGGCGATGGCGATGACGGCAACTATGGGGTCGGGGCGGGGTATCCTGTCCTTATGCGTGGTTATCTGACGGTACATCCACAGCGTAAGCGCCACCACGGCTATGGCCACGAAAATGCCGTACCAGCGCACTTCAAACGAGCCCAGGTGAAACGCTACCGGATCTATGCTTATTGTTATCATCTCTCTCCGATAAGCCCCCTAAGCAACACTTGAGCCGCCACCTTGTCCAGCGGCTTATTGTTGTTGCCGCACTTGGGCGACTGTATACAGCTGGGGCAACCCTCCAGGCAGGGACACTCGGCGATTACCTTGAGCGTCGCCCGCCACAGCTCCTCTACTATATCAAACCCCCGTTCCGAAATGCCAATGCCGCCGGGATAGGCATCGTAGATGAACACCTGAGGACGTCCCGTATCGGGGTGGAGGGTTGTGGAGACGCCGCCGATGTCGTTGCGGTCACATAGGGCGAACAGGGGCAGTATGCCGATGGCGGCATGCTCCAAAGCGTGAAGCCCCCCCGCCATGTCCAGGTGAGCCGCCTCCACCTCCTCTATAACCCGGGGCGGGATATCAAACCACAGCGCCACGGTATCGAAGCAGTACGGCGGCAGGTCCAGCACCTCCTCCCCTATCACCTCCTCGGTGAACCGCGTCTTGCGTTTGAAGCCAACCACGGTGGTGGACACCTCCACGTCGCCCAAGCTCACCCCCACCCCACCGCAGTCCCTGCGGCGGGTAACGCGAAAGACCGTGAGATCGGTGAGATCCTTAGACTGGGTATAGTAATTTACGTCGGCCAGGCGCACATGGGCGGTGCGAGCGGCTATGTCCAGGTCGGTGACCAGGTAGGAATCCCCCTGGTGGAGGTAGATGGCGCCGGGATGGACCTGCATGAAGGCCACGCCGGCCTCCACCGTCTCTAAAAGCGCCCCCGTGACGGTCTCCACCACGGCATAGGTCTCGGCGGAGGTGGAGCGGATGCCGATGCCATGTGCAGGGCAGGAAATAGACGGCGACGGATACCACCCACCACGCCGCTTCCGCAGCAGGCCCTGCCCCTCAAGCTCCATGATCTCCGTGAGGAAGGTGTCGCCAAAGAAGTCCTTATCGGCACTGCCCAGGGGCATCTCCCAGGCAGCGCAGAGCAGGTGGGACTTCAAGATATAGGTGTTGGCGGGGTTTACCAGAGCGTTTTCAAAGCCCTTGCCAAAAAATTCGGTCGGGTTGTTCATAAAGTACTGGTCCAGGGGATTATCCAGCCCCACGAGTATACTCAGCGCCCGCCCCCCACCCCTGCCACTCCTCCCCGCCTGCTGCCAGGTGCTGGCGATGCTGCCAGGGTAGCCGGTGAGCACGGTGGCTTCCAGATCGCCGATGTCTATACCCAGCTCCAGGGCATTTGTGGCCACCACCCCCGTTAGCGCTCCGGAGAATAGCTCCCCCTCTATGCGGCGGCGCTCCTCGGGAAGGTAGCCGGCGCGGTAGGCCATTATTCTGTCCGCCCAGGCCGGGCTGTACTTGGCCAGCCTATCCCTAGAGTAGATATAGATTAGCTCGGTAAGACGACGGGTGCGGGCGAATGCCAGGGTACGGATGTCTTGCTTCACCAGCTCGGTGAACAGGTCGGTGGCCTCGCTGTTGGCGCTACGCCTTGTGCTCTTGGTCTCGTCCAGCAGCGGCGGGTTCCAGAAGGCAAAGTCCCTGCCCTGATGTGGAGAACCGTCCCCCTCAACCACGTGGAAGGGCAGCCCGACCAGCTTCTCCACGTGCTCGGCGGGGTTGGCTATGGTAGCCGAGCAGCAGATGAACTGCGGATTGGATCCGTAGAGGCGGCATAGGCGCCTAAGGCGCCTCAGCACGCAGGCCACGTGGGAGCCGAATACGCCCCTATAAACATGGCCCTCGTCCACCACCACGTAGCGCAGGTTGCGCAAAAAACGCGCCCAGGCCTGATGGTTGGGCAGTATGCCCAGGTGTAGCATATCGGGGTTGGTCAATATCACCCTGGCCCGGCCCCTTATCTCAGCGCGGTGCCCCCTTGGGGTATCGCCGTCAAAGGTATCGATATCACCCTTGCCCAAAAGTTGAGGCTCGGCCAGTTCCCGTAGAGTCTGAAGCTGGTCCTGCGCCAGGGCCTTGGTGGGAAATAGATACAGAGCGCGCGCCCTCGCCTTCTCTCCCAGCGCCACCAGGACAGGTATGTTGTAGCAAAGCGTCTTGCCGCTGGCGCTTGAGGTGGAAACCATCACGTTCTCACCCCCCACAGCATGGCTCACCGCATCGGCCTGGTGGCTATAGAGCGGCAACAGCCCCTCCACCTCCAAGCGCTGTCTAAGCTCGCGGGGCAGGTGGTGTTCTAAAGCGCCATAGTGTGCCTCGCGGGCGGGCAGGTGTTCCACATGCACCACCTGACCGGCGTAGCCAGTGCGAGCGGTGAGATAATCGATAAAAGCCTGGGTATCCATAGCTTGTGAACTTTAGGAGAGGGATATTATCTCTATATCGTGCTTAACCATCTCCACTTCAAAGCGGCCACCGCAGACGAAGGCCACCACCTTGGACAACACCTCGTTGGTGTAGCGCCTGTCGTTGCTGACGCAACAGACGCCCAGCGAGGCCATCTGCCATAGATCATGGTCATCCACCTCGGCCACTGAGATGTTGAACTGGCTCCTCAGGCGGGTGGTGATGGACCGCAACACCTGCCTCTTGCCCTTAAGCGAGCGGTTGCCGGGAAGACGCAAACGGATCTTCAATATACCGACGTTCATCTAAACTTAAAGCCTGGGGGAATATGGGCAGGTCTACGGTTAACTATAGATTGCTGCCCCCACCAAGTCAAGGCGGGTTAGGCTGTAAATTGAGGCTAACACAATTTACAGTCTAGGGTGAATATGGTATAATCACTACGTTTAGCTAGTAACTAGGTGAGGAGTGAGAAAGTGGATAGGGAGAGAAAACAGGCGATAATAGATAAGTTCAAAGCTAAGGATGGAGATACCGGCTCCACCGAGGTTCAGGTGGCGCTGCTTACGGAGAGGATAAACCAGCTTACAGGGCACATGGCCCAAAACCAGCACGACTATCACACCCAGCGCGGCCTGCTAAAGCTGGTGGGGCAACGCAGGCGGCTCTTAAGCTACCTGAACAACAAAGACGTAGAGAGATATCAGCAGCTTATATCAGCGCTGAAATTAAGAAAGTAGACGGAAGTTATTGAAAGAATCACTGGTTTACCAAGAGAAGGTTGGCGAGAGGACTTTAAGACTAGAGACCCAGAAGCTCGCCGTCCAGGCCGACGCGGCCGTAACCGTGCGCTATGGCGACACGGTGGTGCTGGTCACAGTATGTGTGAGTAACCAGCAACGCGAGGGGGTGGACTTCCTTCCCCTCACCATAGACTACGAGGAGAGATTATACGCCGCGGGCAAGATACCCGGCGGCTTCATAAGGCGGGAAGGGCGCCCCAGCGAGGAAGCTACTCTAACCAGCCGCCTCACCGACCGCCCCTTACGCCCCCTGCTCCCCAAGGCGTGGCGCAACGATATTCAGGTGATAGCCACGGTGCTTTCCGCCGACCAGGAGAACGACCCCAACCTATTGGCGGTCATCGGCGGCTCCGCAGTCCTAAATGCGTCCGAGGTCCCCTTTGACGGCCCCGTGAGCGCAATAAGTATAGGCCGTATAGATGGCAAGCTGGTGCTGAACCCCACCATGGTCCAGATGGAGGAGAGCACACTAGACCTAATAGTGATAAGCAGCAAGGACGCCTTGGTAATGGTGGAGGGTGAGGCGAACGAGCTACCCGAAGCCATGATAATAGAGGCCATCAAGATGGGCCACGAAGCCAATCAGGCCGTCATCAAGCTCCAGGATCAGATCCGCCAAGACTGCGGCAAACCCAAGGTGGAAGCCTCCATAGACGAGGTGCACGCAGAGCTTGCCCAGGCGATAGCGCCTATATTAGAGGGCAGGCTGGCCCAGGCACTGGGACATGCCGATAAGCTCAAGCGCGACGAGGAGACCGGAGCGCTAAAGCAGGAATGCCTGGACAAACTCATGGAAACCTTCCCGGAGGCAGATATAAAGGCCGCCTTCAATAAGGCCCTCCGCACCGAACTAAGATCCGCCGTTCTGGATAAAGGCATACGCGTGGGCGGGCGTGGTGTCACCGATATACGTGATATAAGCTGTGAGGTGGGGATTCTGCCCCGCACCCACGGCTCCGGCCTGTTCAACAGGGGGCAGACCCAGGTGCTGGCCATAACCACCCTGGGCCCAACCAGGAAGAGGCAGCAGTTGGACGGCCTTGGCATAGAAGAAACCAAGCGTTTCATTCACCACTATAACTTCCCACCCTTCTCAGTAGGCGAGGTAAGGCGTGTAGGCTCACCCGGCCGACGCGAGATAGGGCACGGGGCACTGGCGGGACGAGCGTTGGTCCCAACGCTCCCCGACGAGGAGAAGTTCCCCTACACCATCCGCCTTGTCTCGGAAGTCTTGAGCTCCAACGGCAGCACCTCTATGGCTAGCGTCTGCGCCTCCAGCCTATCGCTGATGGACGCCGGCGTCCCCCTGAGCCGTGCCGTGGCCGGCATAGCCATGGGACTGGTTACGGACGAAACAGGCAAGTTCGTCGTCCTAACCGACCTGGAGGGCATAGAGGACGCCCACGGCGATATGGACTTCAAGGTGGCTGGCACCACCGAGGGCATAACCTCCATGCAATTTGATATAAAGATAAAGGGCTTGAGCCTGGAGATTATAGAGGCCGCCCTTAAGCAGGCCCGTGAGGCCCGTCTTGAGATACTGGAGAAGATGAATCAGGTAATACCCTCCAGCCGAACCGAGATGAGCCCCTATGCGCCCAGGATATACAGGCTGACCATAGCCCCCGATAAGATAGGCGCCCTGATAGGCCCCGGCGGCAAGAACATACGAGGCATAACCGAGGAGACCACAGCCACCGTAGACGTGGATAACGACGGCACGGTGTTAATCGGCTCTCCTGATGAGGAGAGCGCCCGCAGGGCCATAAAGATGGTGGAGGACCTGACCAAGGATGTAGAGGTGGGCTGTATATACACGGGCAAGGTTAGCCGTATCTTGAACTTTGGCGCTATGGTGGAAGTACTGCCGGGCAAAGAAGGCCTGGTGCACATAAGCGAGCTGGCCGACTACCGGGTGGCCAACGTCACCGACGAGGTTAATCTGGGCGACGAGGTTACGGTCAAGGCCATCGGGATAGACGATATGGGAAGAGTGAACCTGTCCCGACGAGCAGTGTTTGAGGATGACCCCGAAAAGGCTGCGGCTAGACAGAGAGAACAGGCAGCCAAGCGCCCCCCTCGACCAAGGCACGACTCGTCCCAAGGCCACGGCAGGCCTCCCCACAAGCGCCCTTACCATAAGAGAGGTTAAACGTATATGATAAGGGTAGCCGTTCATGGCGCGCTGGGCAGGATGGGCCAACAGGTGCTAGCCGCCGTTTGCCAGGACCCCGACACGGAGCTGGTCGGGGCGGCGGACATGAAGGCGGATGCGGCCAACCTAACCCTCGCCGACGGCTCCGCCGAGGTTCCCCTGACCAAAGAAGTAGCCCCCATGCTGAAATCCTGCCGCCCCGACGTAATGGTGGATTTCACCATCGCCAGGGCAGTTATGCCAGCGGCGCGCGCTGCCGCCAGCCAGAGGGTGAACCTGGTCATCGGAACCACGGGGCTTAAGCCCGACAACGTAAAAGAGATAGATAAGCTCAGCCAGGCCAGCGACATTGGTGTGATAATAGCACCCAACTTCGCCCTGGGGGCGGTGATGATGATGCACCTAGCCCAGGTGGCAGCCAAGCACTTCGACTATGCCGAGATTATAGAGATGCACCACCATATGAAGGTCGACGCGCCCTCCGGAACGGCGCTTTCCACCGCCAAGGCTATGGCCAAGTCCAAGGGTGGGGCCTTCACCACACCCTCGCAAAAAGAAAACCTGACCTCCCGCGGGGAGAAGGTAGACGGCATCAGCATCCATAGTGTGCGTCTGCCAGGTCTTATGGCGCACCAGGAAGTTATCCTGGGGGCGGCAGGGCAGACACTCAGAATAAGGCACGACACAATCAACCGTGAATGTTATATGCCAGGTGTCCTGCTGGCTATAAAAGAGGCGGCCCAGCACAAGGGGCTTACCTATGGGCTGGACGTCCTGCTCGGTCTAAAGGGGGGGTAATGAACAACGGATACAAGGTCGCTATTGTCGGCGCCACCGGCATGGTGGGCAAGGAGTTCATCAAGATACTGGAGCAGCGCAACTTCCCCTCAAGCTCCATAAGCCTGTTCGCCTCCGACCGCTCTGCGGGCAGGAAGGTGCTGGTTAGGGGCAAGGAAGAGGTGGTTAAGGAAACCAACCACGACTCCTTCAAGGGGGTGGATATCGCCCTGTTCTCGGCCGGCTCCGAGGTCAGCCGATACTTCTCACCCATGGCCGCCGCCGCTGGGGCGTTGGTTATAGACAATAGCTCCGCCTTCCGCATGGAGGACGACGTCCCTCTGGTGGTGCCGGAGATAAACCCCCAGGACATACAGAAACACAAAGGCATTATAGCCAACCCCAACTGCTCCACAATACAGATGGTGGTGGCGCTATACCCCTTACACCAAGCCAACCCCATTAAGCGCATCGTCGCCTCCACCTATCAGGCCGTATCAGGCACAGGGCTGGCGGCGGTGGACGAACTGTCCACCCAGACTAAGCAGGTGCTGGATGGCCATAGCACTATACCCCACGTCTACCCCCACCAGATAGCGTTCAACGTGCTGCCCGAGATAGACGTTTTCCTGGATAACGGCTATACCAAGGAAGAGTGGAAGATGGTGGAGGAAACCAGGAAGATAATGCACGCCGATGAAATCGCCATATCCACTACCTGCGCCCGCGTGCCGGTGTTCACCGGACACAGCATGGCGGTAACCATAGAGTCCGCCAAGCCCATGGACCCCGATGAGGCACGCCGCATACTGGCCCAGGCCCCAGGGGTGAGGGTGGTAGATGAACCCGTGGTAAGCCTATACCCACAGCCCCGGGCGTCTGCCGGCACGGACGACGTCTTCGTAGGGCGCATACGGGTGGATGCCTCCAACCCCCACGGATTGGTGATGTGGATAGTTGCCGATAACCTGCGCAAGGGGGCGGCACTGAACACCGTCCAGATCGCCGAAGAGGCGATTAAACAGGACTGGCTACGTCCCATGGAGATAGAAAATGAAGCAAATAGGGCGACTGTTAACCGCGATGGTGACCCCCTTCAATTCAAAGGGGGAGGTTGATTACTCCCAGGCCAAGAAACTAGCCCAAGCACTCCTGGAAAGCGGCAGCGACGGCCTTGTCGTCGTGGGCACTACGGGCGAGTCCCCCACGCTTACCAAAAAGGAGGAGCAGTGCCTCTTCGCCGAGATAAAACAGGCGGTGGGCGACCGGGGTGCGGTTGTGGCGGGAACAGGAAGCAACAACACCGCTGAGGCTGTCAAGGCAACCCAGGAGGCGGAGAAGGCTGGCGTGGACGGCTGTCTTCTGGTAGTACCTTACTACAACAAGCCTTCCCAGGAGGGACTCTACCAGCACTTCAAGACCATCGCTGAGAGCACCAAGCTCCCCTGTATCCTGTATAACGTCCCTTCCCGCACCGTGACCAGCCTCCAGCCGGAGACCGTAATCCGCTTAAGCCGCATAGAAAACATCATCGGCGTAAAGGAAGCCAGCGGCGACCTGGAAGCAATAGCCAAGATGATAAGCGGCACCCCGGCGGACTTCCACATCTGGAGCGGAAATGACAGCGACACCTTTCACATAATGAACCTGGGCGGCTACGGCGTGATAAGCGTCATCTCGCACCTGGTGGGAGGGCAGGTAAAGGCCATGCTGGACGCCTGTGTGAAAGGCAATACGGCTGCTGCTGCCGATATACACTGCCGACTGCTCGCTCTGGGGGACGCCATGTTCGTCGTCGCAAACCCCACGCCGGTGAAATACGCCTTAAACCAGCTGGGCTTCAATGTAGGCGGGACAAGGCTGCCCCTGGTAGCACCGGATGAAAAATCAGCCGCCATAATCAAGGAAGCCATCAAGAACTGTCAGATAGACCTCAAAGTAGGCTGAAGCCATCCCCCCTTTTTTAGATAAAGGGGGCGCGCTCTATGGTCTGCTCCCTGGAGGGTCCCACTGAGACCAGCTTTATAGGGCAGGCTATAATCTCCTCCAGCCTCTCTATATAGCACCGCGCGTTCTGGGGAAGTTCGTCATAGCTACGGATATCAGACGTCGGCGCCATCCAGCCGGGAAGCTCCTCGTATACAGGCTCACACCTCGCCAGGGCGGAAATATGGGCGGGGAAATGGTCCACCGTGCCGCCCTTGAGCTTGTAGCCCACGCAGACCTTCATGGCGGAAAATTCGTCCAGGACGTCCAAGCGCGTCAGCGCCACGCCAGTGAAGCCATTTATCTGGTTGCTGAAGCGGGCGGCCACCCCGTCAAACCACCCACAGCGCCTCGCCCTGCCGGTTGTGGTGCCAAACTCGTGGGCACGGGTGCGGATAGACTCCCCCACCTCGTCCTTAAGCTCGGTGGGCATAGGCCCCTCCCCTACCCTGGTTGTGTAAGCCTTGAAAACGCCCAGGACGGCATCCACACGGGTCGGGCCCACGCCGGCACCCACGCACCCCCCACCCGAAAGCGGCGAGGAGGAGGTGGTGTAGGGATAGGTGCCAAAGTCCAGGTCCAGCAGCGCCCCCTGCGCCCCCTCTAGTATCACCAGTTCCTTCCTCTCCAGGGTACTATGGACCATTTGGGTCGTCTCACGGATATATGGGGCCAGACGCTCACCGTAGCGGCTGTACTGTTCGTATATCTCCTCAAGGGACAGGGGCGGCGCCCCGTATACCTTACTCAAGAGCAGGTTCTTGGCATCCAAAGCCAGTTGCAGCCTCTCCCGGAACACCTCGCCTTCCAGCAAGTCTCCCACCCTTATGCCCACGCGGGAGGTCTTATCTGAATACGCAGGGCCAATGCCCTTGCGAGTGGTGCCTATGGCCCCCCCACCACGGCATTTCTCCTCTAGCTCGTCCAGGAGGAGGTGATACGGCATTATAAGATGGGCGCGGTCGCTCAAGAAGAGACGCGACGTGTCCACGCCGCGGCGGTTCAGGTCATCTATCTCCTCCAGGAGCACGCTGGGGTTCACCACCACCCCATTGCCGATAACGGCCAGCACCTTGGGATAGAACAGGCCGGAGGGTATGAGGTGCAACTTGAACTCGCCGTAAGGATTTATGACGGTATGACCAGCGTTATCACCGCCGGAGAACCGCACCACCATCCCCGCCTTCTCGGCGACGAGGTCTACTATCTTGCCCTTACCCTCGTCACCCCATTGAGCACCGATTATCGCAATAACTGGCATTGACTATCAACCCCCAATCTTATACCATATCCGCCGGATTTATAAAAGCGAAAATATCAGCCCCCCTTAAGCTGGCGCCTTAAGTGAGCGAATCTCTGCCCCACGGTGGCGAAGCTGAACCCGACAATAACGCCCAGGGCGATCGTGAGCGAGGAGGCCATGAACGGCAGGGCCAAAAGGCCCACTGCAAGGGTTATAACCCTCTCGGGGCGGGTGAATATACCCACCTTGCACTCAAGCCCCATCGCCTCCCCCCGCGCCCTCATATAACTCACCATAAGCGAGGACACCAAGGCCAGGGAGGCCAGAAGTATGCCCACGAAGGGCATACCAGCAAAAAGCATATAGTAGATGACGATGCCCACCATAAGAGCCGATTCCTGGGCACGGTCTATTGTGGAATCTAAAATGGCGCCCATCTTAGTGACGGCTCCCGTATAGCGAGCCAGCGCTCCGTCCAGCATATCGCAGAAGCCGGCGCCAACGATCACGAAGCCAGCGATAAAGGGATGACCACCGGCAATGAGTCCAGCCGCAGCAAGTCCGAGTCCGAAGCCCAGCCAGGTGAGTCCATCAGGGGTGAAATGCGCCCGGGCCAGAGATCTAACAGCCGACGCGGTGATACGCTTGGAGGCTCGGCTGCGAAGCTGGGGTAGTTCCGTCATGAAAGCCTGGTTCTCTGAGACAAGGCTTTATTGAACGCATCCTTGGCCAGGAAGCCGAAGGTGCACTCCTCCTTCTCCTGAACCCTTCTGCGCGCCTGGATGTAATAGTTACGCAAACGATGGGCAATTATCTTCCAGTCATACTTGGCCGCCTTGGCCACGCCACCCATCCCCAGGTGCTGTCTTAGCGGCTCGTCGCGGAGCAGCTTAACCACGACTCGGGCCAGCGTGTCCTCGCTCTTGGGGGGCACCAGCAAACCCTCTACGTTATCCGTCATCACCCTGGAGTAGCCGTCTATCTGTGAGGCCACCACCGGCACGCCGCAGGCCATGGCCTCCAAGAGAACGATGCCGAAGCTCTCGCAGCCGGTGGCCGGAGCACAAAACACGTGGGCGCTCCTATAATAACGGGGCAGGTCGCTCTGCTTCACAAGCCCCGCGAAGACAATATCCTGGTCCAGCCCGTTCTGCCTTATCCAACCCCCGTATTTATTTTTTAGTCTGGTGCCCGGCCCCACGAAGATGAGCCTGGAATGGGGCACCTCGCGCTTAATCCACTTATAGGCTTTGAGCAGGTAGTCAGCGCCCTTGCGCCGCTCCTGGCGGCCCACGAAGAGTATGTTAAGCCTGCCGTCGCAGAGTTCCTCTATGGGTTCTACGTCCGGCGAGAATTGGCCGGTGTCCACGCCGTTGGGTATGATGTCATATTTGCCCGGGAAGTGCTCGGCGGCGAAGCTGCGTGCCGGCTCGGACACGGCTACCCTGCCATCCAGGCGCTTAATCAGCACCCTGAGCAGGTAGGGTCCAAGGGGCCAGAAGAGCCTGTAGCCGGGGTTGCCGTCGTAGGCATGGAAGGTGCCTATATTGGCCGTGTTGGATAGCTTCAAGACGCTTGTACACACCGTGGGCATAAGCGGCTCGTGCAGGTGCACTACGTCGAACTTCTCCTCCTCCAGCAAGTCATCCAGGCGGGGGCGGAGACAGGGCGATACCGACACCCGGGCGATGGAGCCGCTGGAGGGTATGGGAAGAGGCTTGCCCAGGCTTATGAACCTGTTCCCGAAAGCGGTTACCTCCTCGGAGGCGGGCGAGATAATCTTGACCTCCTGACCCATACGGGTCAACTGGCGCTCCAGCGAGGTGATGTGATTGGCCACGCCCCCGGGGTGGGAGAAGTCATACGGACAAACCAGCGCTATCTTCATACCTTAATTTTAATCCTTTTTTATGCGTCAGTCACCCCCCACCTTCCACCTTGGGCGTGGAGACGATAAACTCATCCACGCGGCGGCGGGCGTCGTCGTCGGTGTATTGCACCGGCGGCGATTTCATGAAGTAGGACGACGGGGCAGTGAGCGCCCCCTTGAGGCCCCGGTCAAGGGCCAGCTTACAGCACCTTATGGCATCTATAACCACCCCCGCCGAGTTGGGGCTGTCCCAAACCTCAAGTTTAAGCTCCAGGTTCAGGGGCACGTCGCCGAAGGTGCGCCCCTCCATGCGGATATGGCAGAATTTGCGGTCATTGAGCCATGGCACGTAGTCGCTAGGGCCCACGTGTACATCCTCGGCGGGAAGCTTGTAGTCTATCTGTGAGGTCACAGCGCTGGTCTTGGATATCTTCTTGGACTCCAGCCGCTCCCTCTCCAGCATGTTCAAAAAGTCCGTATTGCCGCCAAAGTTGAGCTGGTAGGTGCGCTCCATCTTCACGCCGCGGTCGCCGAACAGCCTGGTGAGCACGCGATGGACTATGGTAGCACCCACCTGGGACTTGATGTCGTCGCCTATGACAGGAAGCCCCTTCTCCTCAAAGCGCTTCTGCCAATACTTCTCGCGGGCGATGAATACGGGTATGCAGTTGATGAGGCCGCAGCCGGCGGCGAGCACCTGCTCTATATACCACTTAGTGGCCTCCTCGCTGCCCACAGGCAGATAGTTAAGCACCACGTCGGTCTTGGTATCCTTCAGTATCTTGACGATGTCCTCCGTGGAGCCGGGGGCCTTCTGAATAACCTGAGACAGGTATTTGCCCAAACCGTCGTGGGTCATGCCGCGGCTGACCTTCACCCCCGAGGGAGGCACGTCGGTGAACTTGTAAGTATTGTTGGGCGAGGTAAAGACGGCCTGGGCCAGGTCTTTACCCACCTTGTTCTTATCAATATCAAAGGCAGCCACGAAGTTGATATCACTTATATGATACCCCCCCAGGTTCACATGCATAAGACCGGGGACGAACTCCGTATCCTTCGCCTTCTTGTAGAAGTGAACCCCCTGCACCAAAGAGGAAGCGCAGTTGCCCACCCCTATTATGGCTACGTTTACCTTACCCAAAGCCAACTCCTTCCTTCCTAGAAAAAGCGTCCTTATTAACTCTTAAAGAAACGCCTCAGCAAAAATGTCTAAATCATTATACCACTACCACATTCCCACCCACCCCTATATTATATGTATGCTGTCAAGGTCGCTCGCACTCAAGGTCAGAGAAACACCTTATCCGGATGCCACTTCCCCTTCTC
Source organism: uncultured Dehalococcoidales bacterium (assembly GCA_964627215.1). Lineage (GTDB taxonomy): Bacteria > Chloroflexota > Dehalococcoidia > Dehalococcoidales > E44-bin46 > CAZVIZ01. Next base: position 30,008 of record CAZVIZ010000001.1, on the reverse strand, counting down.
CTCGTCGTAGCTAAGTAGCGCCAGCAGGGCACCGCCACCGTAGGCTGCCAGGCACCCAGCGGCGGGGTCGGCCTGGGAAAGCTTCAGGTAACCGCCGTCCCGTATAACCCTCTCCGCTTCGCCATCTACCTCCACCCGCCCCCAACCCCCCAGCACCGTATCTATGGGCTTAAGGTAGCGCTCCCAGGTGCCGTCAGCGAAGGCCGCCTCCAGGTCACCAAGCGCCACGGCATCTTTTATATCAAAGGGGCCATATACCGTTCTAGTAAGCTCCTTCAGGTAAGCGCCGCAGCCCAGAGATGCGCCCAGGTCGTGTGCCAGGGAACGAATATAGGTGCCCTTGCCACACACCACCTCCATGGTGAGCAGGGGGGACTGCCACCCCTTTATGGCTATACTGCGGACTGTTACAGGGCGGGGTTTCCGCTCCACTTCCACACCAGCGCGGGCCAGCTCGTAGAGACGCTTGCCCTTATGCTTAACGGCGCTATACATGGGCGGCTCCTGAAGTATCTCGCCGCTGAACTCCTTGAGCGCCTGTTCCAGATGCTTCTTTTCTATCCCGGAGGGGTCACAACTTGCGGTGACTCGGCCCTCGCCGTCGTAGGTATCGGTGGAGACCCCCAGCTCAACAAGGGCAAGATAGGTCTTATCGGCCTCGGCAAGGAACTCGGTAAGCCTAGTGCCATCGCCCAGCAATACCGGCAGCACGCCACCGGCGCGTGGGTCCAGGGTACCGCCATGTCCCACACGTCGCTCGCCGCTCAATCGCCTCACCCTAGCCACCACTGCGAACGAGGTCATACCCACGGGCTTATCTATATTGAATATGCCGTTCATATCCGCTTATCCCCCACCCAAAAGCCCCTCGATAACCTTCACCCACCCCAGCGGCCCTACACCCTCAACCCGCTTCAAGTTCGGTACATCTATATCCTCCCAGCGCCCGCCGGGCCTCTGCACCAGGAAGGGCCGATCCACAGCCTTAAGCATAGGAGCGTCGTTCTGACTGTCACCGATGCCCACCGTCTCTAACTCCTCCACCCCACAGCGGAAGAGGCCGGTGAGTATGCCCACAGCCCTGCCCTTATCGTTATCCCCCATCACTCCATAGTAACGTCCACCGTGGGTATAGTTCAAACCAACGCGCTTGATAGCCGCCAGCACCGCCTTCATATCCGCCTCGTCGGCAAGCGGTATAACCGTCTCGTCATACTCCCTCTGCTTGGCAAGCCCCGCCGCCTCAACGCTGAGGCCAGCGTCGGCAGCCACCTCCGCGGCGGTCATATCACCGAACCCACAAAGGTCCACCCCCGTCTCGCTCCTTATCTTCTCCAAGGCTCGGCGGATATCGGCGTAGGGTATTCCCAACTCTATAACCCGGTATCCACCCTCCTGCCTGTCATAATCGAAATCCACTGGGAAATACCCGCAAGGGACGAACACCGCGCCACCGTTCTCAACGATAAAAGGGTCCCTAACACCCAGTTTAAGGCGGTATACCTCCTGCTCGGCTCTGGTCTTATGGGAGCAGAACACCACCGGCACTCCGCCTGCCGCAAGGGCATTGAGAGCAGGCAAGACCTCATCGTAGGCATAGGTGACGGGGTCCAACATGGTACCGTCCAGGTCGGTAAAGACCACCAGTTTGGCAGTAGGTTGGCTCATAGCTAAATAAAGGGGAAGGGGCGGTTACTTCTTCTCCTCGGGGAGGTAGAACTGCCCCACGTTCTCCTGAATAACCTCGGTGAAGCGGCCCAGATCCAGCTTTTTAAGCGGAGGGTAGATGCGGGGCCGAGGCGGCTTCTCGCCCTCCTCGATAGCCTCCTGCTTAAGGAGTTCTTCCAGGATAACCTCCTTGGTTACCTTGCCGCATATATCGGAGTAATACAGAGAGCCCAGGCCAGAGGCCAGCATCCCCTTCAGGTGCTGGCTCCCCTTGTCCTCGTGGAGGTGGGGATTCCTGGTCTCTATCTGCAGCACCTCCACACCCCGCTTGGCCTCTTTGGACCTGGCTGCGGGCAGCAGGTCGCCGTACATCTCCAGGATTGATACCAGCTCCTGGGGCTCCACGGCATAGCCGGAGGCATAGGGCAGTGCCCGAGCCAGCTTCAACGTCATGGCATGCTCGCCGGCGTTGCCCGTCTTTATAATCTCGCTCTCGAACCTGGTGCGGTTGGATATGAGGGTGTTCATGCACTTATTGGTTATCTGGGACACGCGTCCCCACTTCTTGAAGTATATCCCCCGCGTCATCTTGGGCTTGTAGCGCCACTGCACCCGCACCATAGCATAGGGAGAGTTGGACATAGCAAAGCCGCTGGCGTAACACTTGACGTATTCCCACACCGCCCCTGGGAAGTAGTTGTCCGCATCTATAAAGCCCACGTACTGCTTTTTAAGCATCATGGCTATAATCATAGAAACCACCATGCCCTCGGCCTTACCGTCCCGCACGAGGCCGTTCTCATCCAAAAGGTCAGGATAGCCGGCGGCCACCAACGCCCGGGCCAGCACCGGATCCTTCTGGTGAATCATAAAGGCACAGCGCTGGGTAGAACGGCAGAACTGTTCCAGGGTGTCCCGCTCCATCCTAAAATGGTCCACCCGCCGACGGCGGCTGTTTGAGACGACGACTATCAAGCACTCGTGGGGAACGCCGCTCATAACCCCGTCGAACAGCTTGAACTTCTCGTCCTTGGTAGGGATTACGATTGCCATCTTCCTCTCCAGGGCCTTGATGGCATCCTGGCTTATCTGCTGAACCGCGCTCGTGTCACCTGGTAAGAGCCGCTTGGCCTTGCCGGAGTCAAGCTCCAGCACCCTCTGCACGTCTCTTATCGTCACCGAGCCGATGCGCTCTATATTCCTAGTACCCTCTATTCGCAATTGGAATCACCTCCTCTGCTAACCTTGTCTATAAGCTCCAATAAATGAGTGCCTCTCTCTATGGAGTCGTCCCAGAGAAAGCTCAACTGGGGAATACGCCTCAGCTTAAGGCGATTTGAAAGCTCTTTGCGCAGGAATCCCGAGGCGCCGCCGAGCGCCTGGAGTATATCAGCCTTATCTTTGCTGGCGCCTATATAGCTCACGAAGACCTTGGCATGCCTTAGGTCACCGGAGGTATCCACATCAGTGATGGCAACAAAGTCATTCAAACGTGGGTCCTTGGCCTCGCGTCTGATAAGCTCGCTTATCTCACGACGCAGTAGCTTGTTAACCTGCTCGATGCGATGAGTCATAATCGTACCCCCTGACGGAGGCGCATATGTTACTTCTGTTCCTGCTTGAAGAACTCCAGTATATCGCCAACCTCAAAGTTGTTGAATCCTTCCACCCCCACACCGCACTCGTAGCCGGAGGCCACCTCCCTTACGTTGTCCTTGAAGCGCCGGAGGCTTCCGACCACGGACTCGCATACGCACTCCTTGCCCCGCCACACCCTAATCTGAGAGCCTGCCCTCGCCTTGCCCTCGGCTATAAAGGCGCCGGCCACCTTGACCTTCTTGCCGGCGGAGAACACCGCCCTGACCTCGGCGCGACCCTCCACCACCTCCACGAATACGGGCTCCAGTAGTCCTTTGAGCGCCTTCTCCACGTCATCCACCAACTCGTATATCACCTTATAGGAGCGGATGCTCACCCCCTCCACCTCGGCCAGGCGCTGAGCGCCCGGCTCACTGCCGGTGCCGAAGCTGATTACGATGCCCTTGGAGGCGGCGGCCAGCATCACGTCGCTCTTGGTGACGTTGCCGGTGTCGCTGTGTACCACCCTCACCTTCACCTCGCCGTCCCCCAGTTGCTCCAGGGACGTCTTTATCGGCTCCAGGCTGCCCTGAACATCGGTCTTCAACACCAAGTTAAGTTCCTTCACCTTGCCGGCGCTTATCTGGTCGTAGAGGTTGCCCAGGCTCACCGCCTGGGACTCCTGCCGCTTCTCCTGGCTACGCTGCTCGCTGAGGGCCTGGGCATGGCGCTCGCTGGCCGCGACGGACAGCACATCGCCCACCTGGGGCACTGCGGCCAGGCCTAATATCTTCACAGGCGCCGCCAGCTCGGACTTCCTCACCCGCTTGCCCTTATCGTTGAACATTGCTTTAATCCGCCCCCAGGTGGTGCCTACAACTACGATATCGCCCACCTTAAGCGTTCCAGCCTGCATAAGAAAAGTGGCCAGAGGCCCCTTTGTTTTATCCAGCTCAGCCTCTATAACCACCCCGGTCGCGCTTTGGGTAGGGTCGCCCGTAAGCTCCTCCATTTCCGCCACCAGGAGAAGGCTCTCCAACAGCTCCGATATGCCCATCCTCTCCTTGGCCGATACGGCGGCTGTTATCACATCGCCGCCCCACTCCTCCACCATGAGCCCCGCATCAGCTAGTTGCTGCTTAACCACATCCGGGTTGACCCCGGGTTTATCTATCTTGTTTATAGCCACCATAATGGGCACGCCGGCGGCGCGGGCATGGTCTATGGCCTCCCTGGTCTGAGGCATAACGCCATCATCAGCGGCCACCACCAGTATCACGATATCGGTCACCTGCGCCCCCCTGGCCCGCATGGCTGTAAAGGCCTCGTGCCCGGGCGTATCCAGAAAGGTTATCTTCTTCCCGCTCACCTCCACCTGGTAGGCACCTATATGCTGGGTAATGCCTCCCGCCTCGGTATCCACCACGTTGGCCTCCCTGATGGCGTCAAGGAGCTTGGTCTTGCCGTGGTTCACATGACCCATAATGGTCACCACGGGCGGTCGGGGCAGAGACTTGCCACCCCCCTCCCCCTTGGCTGCGGCCTGCTTCTTGGCCTCCGCCTTCTTGCCAGCGCGGCGTTTCAAAACCACCTTACAGCCCATCTCATCGGCCAGGGCAGTGGCCACCTCGAAGTCTATAATCTGGTTGATGTTGGCCATGATGCCGCGCCGCATCAACTGCTTGATGACGTTTACGGGCTCCACCCCCATAACCTCGGCGAACTGTCTCACCGAAAGCCTGGATTCTATCTCTACGGCGTCCTCGCCGTGTGATTGTGCCTTGGCCCCGTTAACGGTCCTCTTTGCCTCTGCCAACTATCAACTCCCCTAGAATTATCTCTGCGTATTTCCAAAGCCTCCGCCGGTCATCAGCCGTAATCTCGGTCTTGAGCGAGTGGGCCAGACGCCCCCCCTTCAGACCCAACCGCCAGCAATCCGCACTGCGGCACAAGTAAGCACCGCGCCCCTCACCACATCCCTCGGCATCGGCCTCCACACCCCCCACAGCGTTCCTTATAAAACGCACCATATCCCGCTTGGGACCCACGGCGCGGCATGCCACACAGGTCCTCATAGGGATATGGTGGCTGTTACTCATCATCCTCCTCGGCAACCTCAGCATCCTCGGCGACCTCAGCGTCCTCGGCAACCTTAGCGTCCTCGGCGACCTCAGCATCCTCGGTGACCTCAGCGTCCACGGCGACCTCGGCGTCCTCGGCGTCCTCGGCACCCACACCAACCCCCACATCCTCGACTATGTCATCGCCTAGTTCCTCGTCTATGTCAACAGACTTGGACTCCCTGCGTACCTTCCTAATCCTGATACCATCCTCGGCGCGCGCCTTGACTCGTCCCGCCTTCTTCTTCTTCTTCTTGGCCTTGGGGGCGACCTTGGGCGCGGAGGGAACCATTATATCCTCGGCGAAGCGGAGCGCGGGCTTGCCCTTGTTCGCATCCTCCTCCAGGGTAACCGGCACAGGTGTAAGCTTCGGCTCTTCCTCCACCACGACCTGTGGCTCCTCTGCCCCCTCCTCTACGGGCACAGGCGGAATGGGCGGGGCCTCCCCCTCCACAGGCGCCTCAGGCGCCTCCGGCGTCGGCTCCACAACAGCCTCCTCCACCACGGCCTCGGGTTCCTCCTCAACTGGCATCTCTTCTGCGGCAGCGGAGGCGCTCTTTATATCTATACGCACCCCGGCCAGTTTAGCCGCCAGGCGGACGTTCTGGCCCTCCTTGCCGATGGCCAGGGAGAGCTGCCTATCAGGCACCACCACCACGGCCTCGTCACCGCTCAACTTCACCCTCATCACCTGGGCCGGGCTCAGGCTGTTGGTGATAAACACCACCGGATCCGGGCTCCAAGCAACTACGTCTATCTTCTCGCCGTTAAGCTCACCGACGATGTTCTGTATCCTTATGCCGCGCAGGCCCACGCAACAGCCCACCGGATCCACGCCCTCCTGAGCAGCCGCCACCGCCACCTTGCTGCGGAAACCAGCCTCGCGGGCCACCGCCTTCACAACCACTATACCGCTGGCGACCTCGGGGACCTCTAACTCAAACAATCGGCGCAACATGTCAGGGTGGGAGCGAGACACAACTACCCTGGAACCCTTTATGGTCCTGGCTACCTCCAGAAGGTATACTCGAAGCCTCTGCCCCACCCGATATTTCTCCGTGGGAACCTGTTCCGACACGGGCAGTATGGCCTCCGTCCTGCCCAGGTCTATGAATATCTGCTTTGGCTCTATGCGCCGCACCAAGCCGGGAATGATATCCCCCTCCTTGCCAGCATACGCTCCCAGTATGGCGCTGTGCTCAGCCTCGTGAAGTCGCTGTAATATAACCTGCTTGGCCGTCTGGGCCGCTATGCGGCCGGCATCGTGGGGTGTATCCTCCACATCTATGAGGTCATTCACCTGAACGTCGGGGTTTATTTTCTTGGCATCGGCCTGGGATATCTCCTGGTGTACGTCCACCGCCTTCCCCTTCACCACGGTCTTCTTAACCCAAACCCTCACTTTGCCTGTAGTGGGGTCTATCTTGACCGTTACCTCCTGCTCCGGGCCGAAGCTGTCCTTGCGATAGGCCGAAGACAGGGCGGCCTCCACCGCGCCCAGCACCACCTCCCGTGAGAGGTTCTTCTCCGCCGAGAGCTGCGTTATCGCCAGCAAAAAGTCGCTCTTCACCCTAATCCCACACCTCCGACTTACTTCTTACAACAAAAAAGCGGGTTTCAAACCCACTTCACAGCACATGTCTTCCCCTTTTTTGCACTATAGCACAAACAAGCGTATAAAATCAACCTCGGGCCACGGGGGGCACCCCACCCCCCACCACTTACAGGCTGATTCTGAGCGAAAGCACCGATATGACCAGAAACACGCACACTAAGGCAACGGTAAGGTTGAACAGTATCTTCTCCATACCCCGCCTGGTGCGATACACCGTGCTCTGCTGGCCGAATATGCCACCCAAGCCCCCACCCTTTACCTGAAACAGAACGAGGATTATAAGAGAGGCTGAGATAATGATCTGCGCGATGCTAAGATAGGTCTGCATATTATATTTCCTTAAAGCTTTTTCTTTAGCATGTCCGTGACCACCTGGGGGTTAGCTCGTCCCTTGGTGGCTCTCATGACCTGACCCACGAGGAACTTAAGCGCCGTGTCCTTGCCAGCCTTATAATCGGCCACCGCCCCGGCGTTCTCGCCCAGCACCCTTTCCACCTCCTCCTCCAACGCTCCGGAGTCGCTTATCTGCTTAAGCCCCCGCTTTTCTATAATATCCTCGGCGGCGGCGCCCGTACGGAACATCTCCTCAAACACCTCCTTGGAGCTAGGGCCGCTTAAATCGCCACCCTCCACCAAAGCGATGAGGCCGCAGAGCTGGGCCGGCTTCAGCTTGGCGCCATCTATATCTATGTCCGCAGTCTTAAGCAACCTGCTGAACTCGCCCAACAGCCAGTTGCTCACTGCCTTGGCCCGCTTAGGCTGCGGCTGATCCTGCGGTATATTTGTAGCCACGCAGGACTCAAAGTAATCAGCCATGGCCTTGGAACCGACCAGTAAATTGGCATCATAAAGGGACAGGCCGTACTCCGCCACGAAGCGGTCGCGCTTGGCGTCGGGAAGCTCGGGAAGCCGCTCCCTCACCTCCTCCACCCATTCCCGTCCGATATGAAGCGGGGGCAGATCAGGCTCGGGGAAGTAGCGGTAGTCGTGAGCATATTCCTTGCTACGCTGGGAAACCGTTTTGCCATCGGCCTCCACCCAACCCCTGGTCTCCTGGACCAGCCTGCCACCCTCGGCCATAAGCTTACGCTGCCGTTTATCCTCATAGGCCAAGGCGCGGTAGACAGCCTTGAAGCTGTTCATGTTCTTCACCTCTACCTTGGTGTCCGAGGTGGGGCCGCCCTTGGGCCTGATACTGATGTTGGCATCGCAGCGAAAGCTGCCCTCCTCCATATTGCAGGTGGACACCCCCAGATAGCGCAGTATGCTGCGCAGGGTTATGAGGTACTGACGCGCCTCCTCCGGGGAGCGCAGGTCCGGCTCTCCCACCACCTCCATAAGCGGCATGCCGGCGCGGTTGACGTCCACGAGGCTGTAGTTGCCGCCGTCCCCAGCGCCGCAGTGCACCAGCTTGGCCACGTCCTCCTCCAGGTGTACGCGGGTGATGCCCGCCTTTCTCCTCTCGCCGTCCACCTCTATATCCAGCCATCCGCCCAGCCCGATGGGGTTGTCGTACTGCGATATCTGATAGCCCTTCATCAGGTCAGGGTAGGGGTAATTCTTGCGGTCAAACTTGGTGTGCTCCGATATGGTGCTGTGGAGCGCCAGGGCGGTCATCATGGTGAACTCCACGGCACGCCGGTTTATTACCGGCAGCACCCCTGGCATGCCCAGGCACACCGGGCAAACATGGGTGTTGGGGTCGTCATCGGCGTAGGCGGCACTGCACCGACAGAACATCTTGCTCTTGGTCAGCAGTTGGGCATGAACCTCTAAACCGATGATAGTTTCTAAATCCACCGTTTACGGCACCCTGCAAGCAGGATATCAGAGGATAGGCAGGAACTTGTCTATCTCGTACTCGGTAACCTGTATGCGATACTGCTCCCACTCTATCTTCTTATTGCGGATAAAGCTCTCGAAGACGTGGTCGCCGAGGGCCTTCTTAACCAGGGGGCTGTTCTCCGTCACGCTTATGGCCTCAAACAAATTCATGGGGAGGTGCTTGATATCCCTCTTTTCCCTCTCCTCGGCGCTCATCTCAAAGATGTTCTCCTCAATAGGCGCACAAAGCTTGGTCTTGTTCTCTATGCCGTCCAGACCCGCCGCCAGCATAACGCTGAAGGCCAGGTATGGGTTGCAGGCCGGGTCGGGCACGCGGAACTCCACCCTGGTAGCATTCTCTCTGCCCACCTGATACTCGGGGATTCGTATCATATCGGACCGATTCCTCCGCGCCCAGGAGAGGTACACCGGCGCCTCGTAGCCCGGGACCATACGCTTGTAAGAATTAACCCATTGACACACAACAGCCGTTATCTCCGGTGAGTGCTCCAGGAGACCAGCGGTATAGTGCCGCGCCAGCTTGGAGAGGTAGTAGGGGTCCTTGGCATCATAGAAGGCGTTCCTACCCCCCTTGAACAGGGACTGGTGGACATGCATGCCGGAGCCGTTGACATTGAATATGGGCTTGGGCATAAACGTAGCGTAGACGCCCTCTTTAAGCGCCACCTCCTTAACCACCAGCCGACAGGTCATAACGTTGTCCGCCATGGTCAGAGCGTCGCAGTAGCACAGGTCCAGCTCGTGCTGGCTCGTGGCTACCTCGTGGTGGACGTATTGGACATCTATGCCCATCTCGTCCAGATTGAGCACCGTCTCCATCCTCATGGCACTGCCCATATCTGGCGGGGTGAGGTCAAAATAGCCGCCCTCGTCGAGCACCTCGGTGTCGTTGGGGCCGGCCAGGTAGAAGTATTCCAGCTCCGGGCCTATATTGCACATATAGCCCATCTTGGCAGCCCTCTCCAGGTTGCGCTTGAGCACGTAGCGGGGGTCGCCCTCAAAGGGCTGGCCGCCGGGCTTTATAATGTCGCAAAACATCCGCGCCACCGGGCAGTGGGCCTCGCTCCAGGGGAGAATGCGAAAGGTGGCAGGGTCGGGAAGAGCCAACATATCGCTCTCATCTATGCGGGCGAAGCCCTCTACGGAGGAGCCGTCGAAACCCGCCCCGTGATTAAGAGCACCCTCCAACTCCCTGGGGGTTATGGCAAGGCTCTTAAGGAAGCCCAAGATGTCGGTGAACCACAGGCTTATCAATTTTACATCATTGTCCCTTACTGCCTTAAGGACGTTCTCTTTGGCCTGATCCGTTTTAGCCACTTTAAAATATCTCCTGCGAGATTTATATTAGTCGCCTCATATTACCCCAAATTCGCCCAGCTTGTCCAGGTGTGGATTGCTTAATAAAAGGTGTAGGATATGCTATAATCTCCCCTGTTAGGGTGGGGATATAGCTCAGCTGGGAGAGCGCTGCGTTCGCATCGCAGAGGTCGGGGGTTCGAATCCCCCTATCTCCACCAAACCGCTTGAGGGCCCCTGTAGCTCAGTTGGATAGAGCAGCGGTTTCCTAAACCGCGTGTCGCGCGTTCGAGTCGCGCCAGGGGTACTTTATGTAACAGCGCGAGGGGAACCGAGGACATGAGTGAAGGCTACGATATAGAGGTCAAGCTGCTGGCCGTAACCGGCCTCCCCCAGGAGCTGGGCGGCGCCCCCCAGACCGCCCCCTCCGAACAGCTGATAGAATACGCCGGCAGGCTGTGCTGGGACTCCACAGACAAGATGGGCACCATACCGCACCGCATAGCCGAGTGGATAGAAGTGGGCCACGAGTCCATCATAGAGCACGCCTCAGCCAGCTTCTACATCAGGGCCAGCCGCGTGCTGACCCACGAGCTGGTGCGCCACCGCCTGGCCAGCTACAGCCAGCGCAGTCAGCGCTACTGCAAGGAGACGGAACCAAGGTATATCCTGCCGCCGGAGGTGGAGGAGAGGGCGGGCCAAGACGGCCTAAAGGCTTATCGCAAGGCCATGGATGACGCCTGGGAGGCCTACAAGAAGCTTTTAGATATGGGCGTAAAGGCGGAGATAGCCCGCTACGTGCTGCCTGGCTCCTGCGAGACGCAGGTGGTGATGACGATGAACTTCCGGGAGATAAGGCACTTCATCAAGCTGCGCGCAGGCAGGCGGGCGCTGCCTGAGATAAGGGCCCTGGCCGAGGAGATACGCCGCATCATGGCAAGGCTGGCCCCCAACGTCTTCGGCGACTTGTAATACATCTGACCCACAGGTTGACAAAAACCACCACGGCGGTTATACTCCAACCACCCTGGGATTTACTTTCGGTAAGACCAATGGTTGACCGAAGTCGCGATATTCGGAGCGCAGGTTATATGGGTTGCAACAAGCCTGCTCTCTAGTTTCCCGGATTTCGGCATAGGGTATTGTGCTGTGATTGAATCGTCCCAGGTTTAAAAGGCTATCCTCCATCCACTGGCACGGATTAGGGATATCCACGGTCTATAGAGATGACGATGCTCCCTCAAAGGGTTGCTAGACTAGACCTGACCACAAGGCAGGCGGACATTCAAAATGTCCCCGACGAGGTAACCAGAAAGCTCCTGGGCGGTCGGGGCGTGAATATGTATCTCCTCTATCGCCACGTAACCCCCCAAACCACCCCCCTATCCCCCGCTAATCCCCTCATCATCGGGCCCGGGCTTTTAACCGGATTAAAGGGCATAAGCGCCGCGCGTGCCAACATCTCGGCCAAATCTCCTGAGACAGGGCTGCTGGGAGACGCCAACATCGGCGGCTATTTCGGGGCGCATATGAAGCGAACCGGCATAGACTACCTGGTAGTAACCGGCCAGGCTGAGACACCGGTCTATCTACACGTTACCCCTGACGGCATAAGCATAGAGGACGCCAGCGACCTGTGGGGCGGTTCAACCACGGACACCAACGCCACCCTGGACGAGCGCCACGGCCCACAAAGCCAGGCGATATCAATAGGCCAGGCGGGCGAGAACCTGGTGAGATTCGCCTGCATAATAAACCGCAAGAAGAACGCCGCCGCCCGCACCGGCCTAGGCTGCCTTATGGGCTCCAAACGGCTCAAGGCGGTGGTGGTGGAGGGGGACGCCGACATAAAGCCCCACGACCCCAAGGCCTTCAGCGCCCTCATAAAGGGTCTTCAGGCCAAGCTTAACGAGGAACGCTTGGTAAAGATGCTCAAGGACCTGGGATCCCCCTACCTATACCTGCTGGTGAACCGCCGCATAAAGATGGGACGGGCCTATAACGGCCTCTCCGCCGCCTTCAACAAAAATGAGGACGTCTCTCCCCAGATACTCAAGGACAAGTACTATCAGGGACGGGAAGGCTGCTTCTCCTGCCCCGTAGGCTGCCAGCACCGTTACAAGGTGGACAAAATAGAGAGCGAGGGGCCGGAATACACCACCTTCGCCAGCTTCGGGCCCATGCTGGGCATAGGCAAGCTGGCTCCCGTATTAAAGATGAACGAGCTATTGAACCGCTACGGATTAGACGCCAGCTCTACGGCCAACATCATCGCCTGGGCTATAGAACTGTATCAGGACGGCGTAATAAACCGCGACACAACCGGCGGCCTGGAGCTTAAGTGGGGGGATGGGGAAACCGTAATAGAGCTTATACACCACATCGCCCACCGCCACGGCTTCGGCAGCATTCTGGCCGACGGCGCCAAAGAGGCGGTGGAAACGCTGGGACAGGAGACGGCCAAGCGCATGATGTGGACCAAATACCTCCCCCAGTCGGACCCGGTGGACCTGCGCTACTTCCCCGCCTATGCCCTGGGCAACGCCGTAGCCTCCAGGGGTTCGGACCACCTCCGCGCCAGACCCACCTGGGAGGCATTCAACCTCCCCGAGGAAGAGCTGACCGCTCTATACGGCGGGAGGGTCGCCTCCGACCCCAAGAGCTACACGGGCAAGGGCAGGGTGATCTGGTGGCGCGAGATATACCTCTCCCTGTTCGACGCACTGGGTACATGCAAGCAAATAGCCCTGGCCTGCCAGCCGGGGGTATTCGATTACGCCTTTTTCTCCAAGCTAATAGCCTCTACCACCGGAATAGAGATAACCCCCGACGAGGTGTTTGACGTGGGGCGGAGGATAACAACCCTGGAACGAATGTTCCTGACCAGGGAGGGCATCACCCGCAAGGACGACCTGCCTCCACAGCGCTACTTCGAGCCTTTTGTGTGGAAGGAAGGGCTCAAGCCCGACCAAGCCAGGACAATGCTGGACCGAGACAGCTTTGAGGGCATGCTGGACGAATATTACGATTTACATGGCTGGGACAGCCAGGGCAGGCCGACCGACGAGACTATCGCCAGCCTGGGGTTGACCAAATAAACCGCGTAGCAGTTATAGGAGCAGGGGCCATAGGCGGCCTGGTGGCCGCATACCTTGCCGATAAGGGCGTGGACGTGGCGCTGGCGGCAAGGGAGAAGGACATCGCCGCCATAAAGGCGAACGGCCTCAAAATAAGCGGGGTGCGGGGCGAGAAAACGGTTAAGGTAAACGCTGTGGAAAAACTTGAGCCGGGCGCAGACCTGGTGGTGCTCTCGGTGAAGACGCAGGACATCACCCCCGCCGTGGAGCTAAACCTGCCAGCGCTTAAGGACCCCTACGTGCTCACTGTGCAAAACGGGGTACGAGCGGAGGAGATGCTGGCGGGGATCATAGACCGGGGCAGAATAATATCAAGCGTGGTGCTGTTCGGCTCCACTTACTTAGAACCGGGCTGCGTGGTGCACAACTTCGAGGGCGGCTGGGCGCTGGGCAGGGCCTTCGCCCCCGAGGACGATGGGCTTAAATCCGCCGCCGCCGTGCTGAGCACGGCTTTCACCGTCCACCCCACCCCCAACATAATGGGAATGAAATGGCTGAAGTTGTTCCTCAACATGAATAACTGCCTGCCGGCTCTTACAGGACTCAGCATGCAGGAGACCTTCGCAAGCGTGGATCTGTGCCGCATAAGCATAAGACTTCTGGGAGAGGCATTGACAGTTGTAGGCCAAGCAGGTATAAAATTAACGTCTTTGCCCGATTTTCCAAAGGAGAGGATTAAGGGGCTTACGGAGATGCCCCTAGAGGAAGCGAGCCGTATATTCTCCCAAATGATGACTAATTTAAGCCGAGAGCCGCTATACGGCTCCATACTGCAGAGTATAAAGCGAGGCAAACCATCGGAGATAGACTACTTCAACGGGGAGGTAGTCCGTTTAGGTGATGAGATAGGCACACCGGCGCCATTGAACCGCAGGCTGGTGGAGATGGTGCACAAGGTGGAGCAGGGAGGGGGATTTCTCTCCCCACAAGAGATTATAAGCGAGGTTGGGGGTTAACCAATGGCAAAGGATTCCGAAAAGACAATGAGCAACGACAGCCACGATGTACCCTTGAGGGTAACCGTGGCCAAGTTGGCGGGGAGGTGCTATCGGGGCTACAAAGAGGGTGACCAGTTCATACTAAAGGACTTCACCCACGTCCCTGAGAACTTCTGTCAGGGGGCTAGCACGGTGCTTTTCCCAGTCTTATACGCGCTCTCCTTCGGGGCGGAGTTCCCCTTCAACGAAAATACCCGCTCCATGCGCACCTTCTGCCCCGACGCTGGCGGGGTGGAGTTCCTCACCGAGGTGCTGACACCATCGGGGGAGGTGGAGTTCAAACCCAAACCCAAGGACTACAAGCCCAGCCCTAAGAAACTGGAGATAGGCGTGGAGGAGGTTATCGGCCACTGCGTCTTCGGCTACAAACCGGGGGATAAATTCACCTTCACGGGCTTGAAGCTGCCCGGCGGCTTCTGCGGGGCGGCCTACAACGCCATCTTCCCGGTGCTGTTCGCCCTGAACTTCGGGGCCGTCTTCCCCTTCTCCAAGGACGGTATCAGCAACGACCGCATCACCTGCCCCGACGGGGCTAAGATAAGATTCTCGGCAAGAAGGGTGGAGGAAAATGAAAAATAGAGTGGTCGTAACCGGTCTGGGGGTTATATCCCCCAATGGAATAGGCAAGGATGCCTTCTGGGAGGGCATGTCCAGCGGCAGGTCCGGCGTTAAGAGGGTTGAGGATTTTGACGTATCCCAGTTCCACTCTCAGATAGCAGCCCAGGTAACGGACTTCGACCCCGCGTCTCACGGCCTCACCGCTGAGGATGCCGAGAGGATGGACCGCTATGTTCAATTCGCCGTGGCCGCGTCCCATGAGGCCATGGAGGACTCCAAGCTCCACCTGAACGGCGTGGATCGCAGCCGCGTCGGCGTCTCCCTGGCCAACGCCATCTGCGGCACCCGCTATATGGAGGAGGAGTTCCTGCGCGTGACCAACGGCGGAACGGAACCCATAGACCCCCGCAAGGCCAGACCTCACCTCTATGACGCCTCTATGTTCAACACCCCCTCCAGCGAGATAGCCGCCAAGCAGGGCTTCAAGGGCATATGCACCACCGTCTCTACAGGGTGCACCGCGGGCACTGACGCCGTGGGCTACTCCTTTGAGCTTATACAGCACGGAGAGGCAGACGTGATGATAACCGGCGCCTCCGAGGCACCGCTGTGCCCCATAACCTTTGCCGCCTTCGACGTGATAAACGTCCTCTCCACGAGGAACGACGAGCCGGAAAAGGCATCTCGCCCCTTCGATGGAGCCAGAGACGGCTTCGTCCTCTCCGAGGGATGCGGCATACTGGTGGTGGAGGAGCTAACCCACGCCCTTAAGCGCGGCGCCCATATCTACTGTGAGATAACCGGCTTCGGCACCTGCAACAACGCCTTCCATATGACCGATCTGCCCTCCGAGGGCGAGGAGATGGCCGTATCCATGAGGCTGGCGCTGAAGGACGCCGATATGAACCCCGACCTGATAGACTACGTAAACGCCCACGGCAGCTCAACCAGGCAGAACGACGTGTTTGAGACCAACGGGTACAAGAAGGTCCTCGGCAAGAGGGCATATGATGTCCCCGTAAGCTCACTGAAATCCATGATAGGCCACCCCCTGGCTGCCGCAAACAGCATAGAGCTAGTGGCCGACGCCCTGATATTTGAAAACGACGTCCTACCCCCCACCATAAACCAGGAGGTCCCCGACCCCCAATGCGACCTGGACTACATACCTAACAAGGCTAGGGAGAAACACGTGGACCATATGATAAAGACCAGCAGCGGCTTTTCCGGCATCCACTCCTCTATGACGCTCAGCAGGTGGAGCCCACAGTGAACAGAGTAGCTATAAGCGGATTAGGCATAGTCGCCCCACCGGGAGTGGGTAAAGAGGCCTTCTGGAATGGTGTCAAGCAGGGCAAGTCCTTCGTCTCTCCCATCACCCGCTTCGACGCCTCTCTCTACCCCTCGCAGATAGCCGGTCAGGTGGAGGACCTGGACACCGGCAGCCTGTCCTTCCGCCTTTTGAAGAAGATGGACAGCTTCTCCGTATTCAGCCTCATCGCCACCGACCACGCCATAAAGGACGCCGCCATAGACCTGGATAAAGAGGACCCCTACAACGTGGGCGTCTTCCTGGGCAACGCCCTGGGTGGTTGGCTGTATGCCGAGACCGAACTCAGAGACCTGTACGTGGAAGGCAGGCAGGGAGTAAGCCCCTATATGGCCAGCGCCTGGTTCCCCGCCGCTCCCCAGGGACAGATATCCATACTATACGGCATAAAGGGATACAGCAAGACGATGATATCCGATAAGGCCAGCGCGTTGATGGCCATAGGATACGCCGCAAACGTGGTGGACCAGAAGAAGATAAGCATCGCTCTGGCCGGCGGCACGGAGGCGCCCATAAGCCCCTATGCACTACTGTGCTGCTCCACTGAGGGCTCCATCTCTCACGGGCCCTACCGCCCCTTTGATAAAGACAGGGACGGCTTCGTGGTCAGCGAGGGGGCGGGGCTTATCACGCTGGAGAGCGAGGAGAACGCGCTCAAGAGAGGCACGGATATATACGGCTTCATCACCGGCTACAGCTCCACCTGCGACGGGGCGCACCGCATCACCCCCAACCCCACAGGCAAAGAGCTGGCCGATACAATAAGAGCCGCCCTTAAAATGGCCGGCTATAAGCCAGAGGATATAGACTACGTCTGCGCCGACGGCATAGCCACCCGCATAGGAGACTTGAGCGAGGCCAGGGCCATAAAGGAGGTCTTCGGCAGCAAGCGCAACATACCCGTGAGCGCCCCCAAGTCCATGTTCGGACACATGCTGGGGGCATCGGGAGCGGTGGACGTCATCACCACCCTGCTGGCGATGCGCAACGGCATCATTCCCCCCACCATAAACCACAAAACAGATGACCCCGAATGCGACCTGGACTGTGTGCCCAACGAGGCTCGTGAAGCTGATATACGCAAGGCAATTATAATCTCCCGCGGACGCGGGGGCATAAACGCTGTTTTGGCTGTAGAAAGGAGCTAGAAGCCGTGGCTAATGTTGAGGAAAAGATAAAGGCGATTCTGGTGGAGGCCTTCGACATGAAGCCGGGGGAAATAACCCCCCAGGCCAACCTTAAGAAAGACCTGGAGATGGACTCCCTGGAGGTGGTGGAGCTGGTTATAGCTCTGGAAAAGGAGTTCAACATCAAGATAGGCGACGGCACTATCTCCACAGGGGGCAGCATTGGCGATGTGCTCAAGGTAGTGGAAGACAGGCTGGCAAAGTGAACATCATAGACCTCAGCCTGCCCCTGGACGACGCCGCCCCGGAGACCCACCCCATAAAAATAACGCGCTGGGAGCACCGCAGTGGCGGCGACAAGCTGGGCAGGCTTTGGGCTAAGTCTCAGGGCATAAAGGGCATTATAAAGCGCGCTTTAGGCAAGGAGCGAATAGACAAGGACAGCTTCAAGGACGGCCTGTTCCTCTCCCTGGAGTGGGTAACGGCCACCGTCCACAGCGGCACCCATATGGACGCCCCCTACCACTACGGCCCCTCGTGCGAGGGCAAGGCGGCCATGAAGATAGAGGACGTGCCCCTGGATTGGTGCTACGCAGACGGCGTGGTGCTGGACCTATCCCATAAAAAGCCCGGCCAGGCCATCACCAACGCAGACATAAAAAAGGCCCTGGAGAAAATCAACTACACCATAAAGCCCGCCGATATCGTCCTCATATATACCGGCACCGATAAACTTTGGGGTAAGCGCGAGTACTACGTCCGCTTCCCCGCCATGAGCCCGGAAGCGGTGGCATATCTAACCGAACAGGGGGTCAGGGTAATCGGCATAGACACCTTCAGCCTGGATCGCCCCCTACCCGCCATGGTGAAGGACTACCTGAAGGACAGGGACTCCGGCCACCTGTGGCCGGCGCACTTCTATGGCAGGAAGAAGGAGTACTGCCATATGGAGAGACTGGCCAACCTGGATAAGATACCTAAACCCCACGGCTTCAAGATAGCCTGTTTCCCGGTTAAGATAAAAAACGCCGGCGCCGCCTGGGCGCGGGTGGTAGCTATTCTGGATTAAGCAAGGAGGAATAATGGCGCAGACAGTAAATTCTATAGTGATTAACGCACCCTACGACCTGGTGTTCGACATCTCCAACGACATAGAGCGCTGGACGGAGCTCTTCGGCGACGAGTACACCGAGGCCAAGGTGGTGAAGAAGAAAGGCAACAAGCTAACCTTCCAGCTGACCAACAACGAGGGCGCCTCCTGGCAGTCATACCGCCTGCTGTTCAAGGACTACAACTTCGCCTATGCCCAGAAGATGGAGCCCACCTTCCCCTTCCAGTATATGAAGCTAATCTGGCTCTATACCCCCACCCCCGAAGGTGTGATAATGACCTGGATACAGTTCTTCACCATGGCCGAGGGCGCCAAGGTTGATGACGCCAAGGCCACCGAGCTTATAAATAAGCACTCCGTGGAAAATATGAAGATATTTAAAGAGGTTATAGAGAAAGAGGCCCAGAAGGGGTAAGGCCATGAGCGAACTAAAGGGCAAGACCGCCATAGTAACCGGCGCCTCCAGGGGCATTGGCAACGCCATAGCCACAGCGCTTGCGGCGGAGGGAATGAACCTGGCACTGGCGGCGCGGGGGACATACAAACTGAACGAGGTAGCGCACTCCCTGGCAGATAAGCACAAGGTGGATATACTCCCCGTCCCCTGCGACGTAACCAAGCAGGAGGACCTGGAGGATCTAGTAAACAAGGCCATAGAGCACTTCGGCAGGATAGACGCCCTCATAAACAGCGCTGGAGTAAGCTCCCAGCACCCCTTCAACGAGCAGCCCCCCCAGGACATCCCCAAGCTGATGGCCACCAACTACCTGGGCCCGGTTATGCTCACCAGGCTTATCATAAACCACTTCATTGAGAACAAGGCGGGGACGGTGGTAAACATCACCTCCGGCTCCACAATAGTTGACCCTCCACCCCGCGGCTTCATAGTATATTCCTCCTTAAAGCGGGCACTAAGGTCCTTCGGCAAGGGGCTCTTCTGGGAGATACGCGACACGGGCGTCAAGGTTACCTCCATAATGCCCGGCGTCACTGACACCGCCCTCACCGGAGGACTTGAGGCGATATCGGTGGACAAGGAGCGCCTCATGAAGGGCACCACCATAGCCGATGCGGTCAAGTTCGCCCTCACCGTGCCGGCCAACGTCTGCCCCCTGGAGATATCGGTCATCAACCAGCGCACCCCCTGGACCAAGCCCATAATCCCCTACAAGCAAGCCCACCCGGAGAAGTGATGTTCGACGCACACAGCCACTGGCTACCCAAGGATATTATAGACAAGGCGCACTTCTTCTCCCCCGCCTGGGGAGATATAGAAGGACAGTTGGGGCTTATGGACCGCTTTAACATAGATAAAGCCCTGCTGCTCTACCCCACCAGCGACGCCTACCGCCAGATGGGCGGCTCCAAAGAGGTGGCGCAAGTCTATAACGATGCCATAGCCGACGTGGTGACCCGATACCCCGGCAGGTTCGTCGGCGCCGCCATACTGCCTCTGGACGACCCTCAAAGCATGGCGGAGGAGTTCCAGCGCGCCACCGAGGCCCTGGGCTTCAAGGCTATATCCCTGGCCACCAGCTTCGAGGGGATCTACCTGGACGACGACCTGTTCGAATCCCTATACCAGAGGGCGGAGAGGGAAGACATACCCATCTTCGTCCACCCCCAGACCATCGGCCCCATCGGCCTGGAGAGGGTGGATCACCCCCTGCTAACGCCGGTGATAGAGTTCGTCTTCGATACCACAATGTGCATCGGCAGGCTTATTACCGGCGGCGTGTTCAGGAAACACCCCGGCTTGAAATTCGTCTTCGCTCACTTCGGCGGGGTGATGCCCTTCATCAAAGAGAGGTTTGACAGCGTATATAAGATGCTCAGAGGGCGGAACTTCACCGAGGACCTCCAAGGCCTACCCAGCCAGTACCTGAAGCAGATATACGTGGACACCAGCGGCGCCACCTCCCCCCATGCCCTTATGTGCACCCTGGATATGGTGGGGGCGGAGCATGTGCTGTGGGGCAGCGACTACCCCGGCAACCCCGACATAGCAGCATCTGTGGCCGCCATAGAGGGCCTGGACATACATCCAAAGGACAAGGCAAACATACTAGGGGCTAATGCCAAGTCTATAATGTCCTAAAACCCGCCACACACCAAAAGTATTACGCCATAAACCCGTTGATATAGAGCCGCAGCAACTCCCCTGATTTTTGCCCCCGAATTGTGGTAGAATGATTATCCAGGTAGGAGTGTAGCTCAGCTGGAAGAGCAGCGGTCTCCAAAACCGCAGGCCGGGGGTTCGAGTCCTCCCACTCCTGCCAGTCATGCCGGGGTGGCGGAAGCTGGTAGACGCGCTAGCTTGAGGGGCTAGTGCCCGTAAGGGCGTGGGAGTTCAAATCTCCCCTCCGGCACCATAGGATTAAGAAGAGCGGAAGTAGTTCAGCGGTAGAACGCCTCCTTGCCAAGGAGGAGGTCGCGAGTTCGAATCTCGTCTTCCGCTCCATGTCTTTTCAAGGCCGTCACAGCCCCATATGCTGCACCGGTGGGTTATCTTGACAGCTAACAGGGGGTGGGGTATACTTGCTGCGGATGTTGTCGGGAAGGGGAAGTGTTGCTTTTTTTGGAATCACCGGTCGGGATTCGGCTCTAACCATAACAAGAGTTTTATCGCTATGTCCATTAGCTTAACAGAGACGCAGAAGCAACGCCTGCGGGAGTTGGACGCTGACATCACTTGGGCGGAAAAGGTATTCCAGGATGCCCAAGAGAGGGATGAGAGCTTCAAGGCGATGGAGAAGGAACTGGTGGAGGAGGAGAGGCAACGCGCTAATGACCTACGCCTGAGCCACCGCCGTCCTTCCGTGTACCAGATAGAGCGTGCCCTCGCCGACAGGCTTGTGGAGGAGGGCTTTGTACAGGTTTCCACCCCCATCATTATATCCAAGGACTCCCTGGAGAAAATGACCATCACCGATTCCTGCCCTCTGACCTCTCAGGTCTTCTGGCAGGGAAAGAACAAGTGCTTAAGGCCCATGCTGGCCCCTAACCTATACCAGATGATGAGGCGGCTGGGGCGCCTATGGCCCAAGCCTATACGCATCTTCGAAGCGGGCCCCTGCTTCCGCAAGGACACCCAGGGCAGTGAGCACCTGAATGAGTTCACCATGCTGAACCTGGTGGAGATGGGCCTGCCTCTGGAGTCCCGGAAGGAACGGCTAACGGAGCTTATCGGCATAGTGATGAATACAGTGGGCATAGATAACTACCGCGTGGTGAGTGACCATTGCGACGTATACGGGGAGACAACGGACGTCTTATCCCAATCCGGCACGGAGCTGTGCTCGGCCGCGATGGGACCTCATCCACTGGATGATGCTTGGAGTATATTCGACCCCTGGGTAGGCATAGGCATGGGGTTGGAGAGACTGGCGATGATAAAGCAGGGCTATAAGAATATTCAGCGCACGGCGAGAAGCCTCATATACCTAGATGGAGTCAGGTTGAACATATAACCTTTAAGGTTCTAAGGAGGGAAAACCTTATGGCATAAAAACAGCACCAAGGTCGGTTTACTGATAAGCTAGTGCTGGGAGTGGTGGTGGAATACAAAAACAGCAAAGGAGGGTTTATACTAAATGGCAGACCAGAAAGCGATTTTAGAGAAGGCGAAGAAGGCTATCATTGACTATGACAAGGCCGCAGCAGAGGCCATAGCCAAGGAAGGGATCGACGCCGGCGTTGACCCCGCTCTGCTAATTAATGAAGGTTTCGTCATCGGCATCACCGAGGTCGGCGATATGTTCGACAAGGGCAGGATATTCCTCCCCGAGCTCATGCTGGCCGCCGAGGCTATGAAGGCCGGCTCCTCCGCCTGTCAGGCCGCACTGCCCAAGGGCGAGAGCGAGGCCAAGAAGAAGGTCGTCGTCATCGGCACCGTAGAAGGCGACGTCCATGACATCGGCAAATCCATTGTAGTATCGTTCTTAATGGCCAACGGCTTTGAGGTTCATGACATAGGCAGGGACGTGCCCATGCAGAAATTCATAGACAAGGTCAAGGAAGTTAACGCCGACGTTGTCGGAGCCAGCGCGCTGCTGACCACCACTATGGAGAACCAGAAGGTACTTATCGATATGCTCAACGAGGCCGGGATGGACGTCAAGACCATCGTCGGTGGAGCACCGGTAAGCCAGCCCTGGGCCGACCGCATAGGTGCCAGCGCATACGCCGAGAGCGCAGTGGACGGCGTAAACAAGATAAAAGAACTGACGTCATAACCAGAGCAGAAAAGAATACCGTGATGAGTCAAAGCTCCCGTTCTCGCTTAGAGGAGATACTGGATAAAGCATATGCCGAAGAGCGATTGAGCCGGGAGGAGATACTTCATTTACTCAGCCTTGAGAGTCGCGAAGATATAGAGCGCCTCTTTGAAACGGCGAGGAGCATAAGGCATCGTCATTTCGGCGATGCCGTGTTCCTGTATGGGTTCCTGTATTTCTCCACCTGGTGTCGCAACGACTGTGCCTTCTGCTCCTACCGCCGCTCAAACCGCTTGTGCGAGCGTTACCGCAAGACGCCCGAGCAGGTGATGGCCGCGGCCCAGGAGCTGGCCCAATCCGGCGTCCACCTCCTAGACCTGACCATGGGCGAAGACCCCTACTTCTACCGCAAGGAGGACGGCTTCGCCCCCCTGCTGGAGCTGGTGAAGCAGGTCAGGCGGGATATAGCGCTGCCCATGATGATATCCGCCGGCGTAATGCCGGACGCAGTGCTCAAGGAGCTTTTTGAGACCGGGGTTGAGTGGTATGCCTGCTACCAGGAGACGCACAACCGCAAGCTCTACCATCAGCTCCGCCTGAACCAGCGCTACGATGAGAGACTCAATCGGAAGTACAAGGTCGCCCAGTTGGGCGTGCTGATAGAGGAAGGCATACTATCCGGGGTGGGCGAAACCCTGGAAGACATAGCCTGCTCCATAGAGGAGATGCATCGCATGGGGGCTCACCAGATAAGGGTGATGAACTTCGTCCCCCAGGAGGGAACCCCCATGCATGACTTCCCCCCACCCCCAAGGATAAGAGAGCTCAAGGTCATCGCCTGCCTGCGACTGGCACTGCCCCGCCAGCTTATACCCGCCTCCCTGGACGTATATGGCATCGGCGGGCTTGAGGGCAAGCTCCAAGCAGGGGCAAACGTGATAACGTCGCTTATCCCCCCCAGATCAAAGATGGTGGGAGTAGCCGAGAGCAAGCTGGACATCGCCGAGGGCCACCGCACGGTGGAGTGCATAATCCCCATACTCCACAAACTGGGACTTGAAAAAGCGGAGCTAGCCGACTACATCGGTTGGATTGAAAATGAGAGAAAGAACTACATAGGTAAGCAAGAGGTTAGAGAAAAGGTACTACTGTGAGAGCCGCCGTTTTAGGGGGGAGGCTGCAGGGTGTAGAAGCAACCTTCCTCTCCCAGGAAGCAGGATGGGAAACGGTCCTGGTGGACAGGGAATTCCCTGTGCCAGCGTCAGGGCTGTGTGCCTCCTTTCGTCAACTGGACGTCCTTAAGGACTCCGCCGCACTTAAAGAAGTTCTGAAGACCGCCGACCTGGCCATACCCACACTTGAGGATACCGAGTCGCTAAGGGTCATAGCGGCCTGCGCCGCCGCCACTCATACCCCACTGGCCTACGATGCCGACTCCTTCGCCATAACTTTCAGTAAGAAACGCTCCCACGAGCTGTTCGAGCGCCTGGGCGTCCCCTACCCCCGCGACTTCCCCAAATGCGGACTGCCCATTATAGCCAAGCCTTCGGCGGCGAGCGGCAGCCAGGGGGTGACGAGAATCTCCACACCCCAAGAAATGGAGCGCTTCACCCGGCGCACAGGGCCCAGCATATCGGAATGGGTGCTCCAGGAATACGTGGAGGGCCCTTCATACTCCATAGAGGTTATGGGACTTGAGGGGGAATACACCGCCCTTCAGGTAACCGAGCTTGAGGTGGACGACGGCTTCGACTGCAAGCGCGTGCTCGCCCCCGCCACCATATCCCCCACACTGGAGGCGGATATAACCGATACGGCGCTTACCATCGCCAGGGGCCTCAACTTAAAAGGTATAATGGACGTGGAGGTCATCGCCACACCCGACGGGGAGATACGTGTACTGGAGATAGACGCCAGGCTCCCCAGCCAGACGCCCACTGCTGTGCTTATGTCAACCGGAATGAACATGCTAGAGGCGCTTAAGGACATCTTCATAAAAGGAGTCCCTCCCCAACCCCTACCCCCCAAACCCCATAAGGGCGTGGTATATGAGCACGTAAGGGCCTCCGCCACAGGATTGGAGTTCCTCGGCGAACACATAATGTCCCAGGCCGGGCCCTTGAGCTTGGAGCGCGGCTTCTGCGGCGCCGACGCCGCCCTAACCGACCGCACCTCCAAGAAGCTCCCCTACGCAGCCACGATGATGACAAGCGACGAGAACCTGGAAAAGGCATTGATAAAACGACAGCAGGTTATAAAAACAATGGAGGAGGCCATAAGTGCCCCCTACCCAATGAAATGAGAGGATAGAGCAATGGGAAGGTGCCTCACCACAGAACACGTAACACCCCTGGCAGACGGGCTGCCCGCATACGACGCCGAGCTTAAGTGCAAGACAGGGCTGTCGCTGCTGGGCATAGCGGCCAAGGCAATGGAAGTAACCGAGGATGAGGCCCGCGAATGTATAGGCCGCCAAAGGGCGGCGGCGGTGTCCATAACCGCCGGCGGCGGAGAGCTCACCAGCTTCAGCCGCACCGTCCGTGACATACTGGCCTACCTGGGGGCGGATGCATTCACAACCACTGCCACAGACGTGGCCGGCATAAGGGAGGCCATTGATAACAGGGCAAACATCATTTTCATGGCCGACGACGTGCGTTTTATCGCCCTGAACATACAAACAGCCACCCTGGCCGAGAACGTTGATGACACCGCACGCGGGTACGCAACCGCCCTGGCCTTCATGGCAGGCGGCCTGGAAGGACGCCGCGTGCTGGTAATCGGCGGAGGGGGACGGGTGGGCCGCAGCGCGGCGTCCTTCCTCAAAGCGAAGGGGGCGGAGGTAGCCGTATACGACACCCACGCCGAGGCCGTGGCGAGGGCGGCGGAGGAGGAGGGCGTAACGCTGGAGCGGGACCTGGGACGAGCCCTGGACAGCCACCGCCTCCTCTTCGATGCCTCCAATGCCGCCGACGTCATAAGCGCGGAGCATATAACTAAGGATATGTTCATCGCCGCGCCGGGCATGCCGCTGGGACTGAGCCGAGAGGCGCGCTCAATAGCGGCGGAGCACCTGGTCCACGATGTATTGGAAATAGGCATAGCCACCATGCTGGTTCACGCCAGTTGTATTTCCCATTGAATTAGCATAGAATATAGGTTGCTTGGGGGGTTGATCGGAAAGATCGCACAGACTCTAAATCTGTGTAGCCGAGTGAAACTCTCGGACTCCTCGCCACGAAGCGGTTTATAAGCGGGGGCTCGGAATTGTCAGACAGGTCAAGAAAGCGAATATACTGGCAGCAAGTCCCCCTATTTCAGCTTATAGATAAGCTCAAGCTGTGGCCGTCCCGCAAGGGAGTGCTTCACGGCGTTAAGAGCTTTGAGGTCAGGGGCTTGAACGCGATCGTGGTTACTCACTGCAACAAGCAGATAGTGATGCGCAACTCTAAGAACAGCCGCTCCGCCCGCTGGTTGCGCAACAAGTGGTACGCCAAGCCATGCGACAAGTGCAAGGTGCCACAATGGAAGGTGGACAAGTACGCCGAGACGGTTTTCAAGCGCGGAAGGGTGCCGGATTATGTTATGGAGCAGCTGAAACGCATGGAGTCCGACTAGGTTCCCCAAGGGGCCCTGACAGCATTGCAGGCCTCTTAAAAGCACATAATAAGAAAAGAAGAAGCAACACCATCACCAATGGATCACCAATAAACACAAATTAAGGAGGTAAGAAGTGATAGTTCTTGGTGAGTGTATTAACTCAACGCGGAAATCGGTACAGAAAGCCCTGGCGGAGAAGGACGAGGCCTTTATCCGCAAACTGGCCAGAGACCAGCATGAGACGGGTTCGGACGTCATAGACGTCAACACCGCCATCAGCATGGAGAATGAGATCTCCGACATGGAGTGGGTCGTCGGCCTTGTCTACGACGAGCTGGGCGAGGACGTCCGCATCTGCATAGACACCCCCAACTCCAAGGCCATGGCAGCAGGCCTGAAGATGGTCAAGGGCAACGCTATGCTCAACTCGGTCAACAACGACCCCAGGCACAAGGATATGATTGATATAGCCGCCCAGCACCAATGCGACATCATCGGCCTGCCCATGGGAGCCAAGGTCGGCATGCCCAAGACGGTAGAGGAGCGCATGGAGGAGACCGATATCCTGGTATGCTCTCTGCAGGAGGCAGGCATAGACCTAAGCAGGCTCTATGTGGACACCATTGTTATGACAATCGGCAGCAACCAGGAACAGGGCCGCTACATCATAGAGACCACTCGCCAGATCAAACAGCGCTACGGAGACAAGGGCGTCAAGACCTCTGTGGGTCTGTCTAACATATCCTTCGGCCTGCCCAAGCGCACCCTGCTCAACCAGGCATTCCTGGCCATGCTCCTGGAGGCGGATCTAGATATGGCCGTTATAGACTCCAGAGACGAAGGCATGATGAGCATGCTCAGGGCCTCCGATGCCATACTCGGCTACGACGCCAACGCCCTGCGCTACGTCCGCCACGTCAGAAAGATGAGCAGCTAAGGCAACAGAATCATAAGGGAGGCGCATCATGCTCCACATAATACCCCAGTCCGAATTCGAGGGTTTCACCGTCCCCGATCATGAGGTATGGCGCTACCTGGGATACATGGATGCCTCTAAGGCCCGCCCGGAGATACAACGGGTCTTCGAGCGGGTGAAGGAGGAGGTAGGCCCCCCGTTGCTTGAGCCCAAGGCCTGCTACGACATCTTCCCCATAAAGAATGTGTCCCAGTCCGAGGTGGAGCTTAATGGCGTCACTTTCCATAGCGAAGATCTAGCCGAGCGCCTGAAGGGCGCCGAGGAGGTGGCTATATTCCTATCCACCGCCGGAGCGCGCATAGGCGAGGAGGCGGAGGAACTCATTGTAAGGGGGGACTCCGTACTGGGCTACATATTGGACGTGTTCGCCTCGGCGGCGGTGGATACCCTCGCCTATAGGGTGAGGGAAATCATAAAGAGGGAAATCACCCCCACCGGCCGCCAGGCGATACGATACAGCACCTGCCTGGGCAAAAAGGACTGCCCCGTTTTCCGCGACTGCGGCGGAGTGGTGACCAAGTGGTGGAGCCCCGGCTATGGGGACTGGGTAGCCGTGGAGAACAAGAAACTGTTCTCAATCCTGGACGGTGGCAAGATAGGGATGCGGGTGAAGGAAAGCGGCATGATGGAGCCGCGCAAAAGCTATGCCTGCGTCATGCCCATAGGCCCCGAGGGCAAGGAAAGGCCAGCCGTAAAATGCGCCGAATGGCAGAAGGCGTGGACACAGCGGGGGACAAAGGGCAGGTAACTACCTAGAAAAGCAAAAGCACGTATGGCTAAAGGCAATAAGAAGCCGAAGGTAATATTCCAACCGTCGGGGCGGCGGGGAGAGGTGGAGGAGGACCAGAACCTGAAGCGCGCCTCCCACGAGCTGGGGGTGGAGATAGAGGGGATATGCGGCGAGAAGGGCACCTGCGGCAAGTGCAAGGTGAGGGTGGAGGAGGGGTACTTCAATAAGTACGGCTTAGAGTCCCTCGCCGCCAACCTGTCTCCCCTAAACGCCGCCGAGAAAAAGGCGCTTACCACCGGCGAGATAGAGGACGGCTACCGTCTCGCCTGCCAGGCCCGAGTCCAGGGCGACGTGGTCGTCTTCGTCCCCGAGGAGTCCCGCCTGGACAAGCAGATAGTGTGCAAGGCGGCCCGCGACATAGCCGTAGAGATTAAGCCCGCCGTCAAGAAGTACTACGTGAAGTTGACCCCAGCCTCGCTGCACGACCCCCTGGCCTGCTGGGAGCGCCTCCAGAATGAGCTTAAGGAGAGCTTCGGACTCACCGGCCTGTCCCTAGACTACGGGGTGCTACGAGAGCTCCAGGGCGTGACGCGCCGCCGGGACCTGAAGGCCACCATATCCCTGTGGAAGGGCAAGGAGGTCATCCACATAGAGCCCGGCGCCGTGGAGAAGACATATGGGGTGGCGGTGGACATCGGCACCACCACGGTGGCGGCCTACCTGTGCGACATGAGGACGGGCCGGGTGACGGCCACCGCCTCCATGATGAACCCCCAGGTGGCCTACGGCGAGGATGTGATGTCCCGCATAAGCTACGCCATGAACCACAAGGACGGCCTAGCCAGCATGCACCAGGCCATCATAAACGGGCTTAATAAGTTACTGGGGCAGGTGGCCGCGGCGGGCAAGATAAAGCGCAGCACTGTGGTGGATATGACCATCGTGGGCAACACCTGCATGCACCACATCTTCCTCAACCTGGACCCCAGGCACCTGGGCAGGTCGCCGTTCGTGCCCGCGATAACCCACTCCATTGACGTGAAGGCCCGCGACATGGGGCTTAAGATAGCGCTGGGGGCCTATATACACGTGCTCCCCATAGAGGCCGGATTTGTCGGCGCCGACAACGTGGGCGTGCTCATCGCCGAGGAGCCCTATAACCAGG
Organism: uncultured Dehalococcoidales bacterium; assembly: GCA_964627215.1. Classification (GTDB taxonomy): domain Bacteria; phylum Chloroflexota; class Dehalococcoidia; order Dehalococcoidales; family E44-bin46; genus CAZVIZ01. The sequence goes on along the minus strand of CAZVIZ010000001.1, from coordinate 937 downwards.
ACGACATGCTCTTGGTGATAGACATCGGCACCAACGGCGAGCTGGTGCTGGGCAACCGCAACATGCTGGCATGCTCCTCCTGCGCCACCGGCCCCGCCTTCGAGGGGGCGGAGATAAGGTTCGGCATGCGCGCCGCCCCGGGGGCCATAGAGAAGATAGTCATAGACCCGGCCACCAAAGAGGTGCGCTTCAAGGTAATCGGCCGCGAGGAATGGAGCACCGAGGCCGACGACCTGAAGGCCAAGGGCATCTGCGGCTCGGGGATAATAGACGCCGCCGCCCAGATGTTCCTCGCCGGCGTGGTGGACCGCACCGGCAAGCTCGCCGCCGACCTGGACACCCCGCGCATCAGGAAGGGGGATAAGGGCGGAGAATTCGTCATCGCCTGGGCCAAGGAGACCTCCATCGGCAAGGACATCATCATCTGCCAGCAGGACATCAGGAACCTCCAGCTGGCCAAGGCGGCGATGTACTCCGGCGCCAAGATAATGATGCGCCGCCTGGGGGTTAAGAAAATAGACAAGATCATACTCGCCGGCGCCTTCGGCAGCTACATAGATAAAGAGGCGGCGGCGGCCATCGGGCTCTTCCCCGACTGCGACCTGGAAAACATCTACGCCGTGGGCAACGCCGCCGGCGACGGCGCCAGGATAGCCCTGTTGAACACCGACAAGCGCGACGAGGCCGATAGGATAGCCCGAGAGGTGGAGTACGTGGAGCTCACCGTGGAGCCGGACTTCGACAGGGTGTTCTCCCAGGCCATGTGGTTCCCCCATATGGAGGACAGCTTCCCCAACCTGAAGCACCTCCTGCCCACCAAATAAAACCGGTGGAAATCGGTTGACCCCACCCAAGCCAGCGGAATATAATGTTAATGTTACTCGTGCCGAAGTGGCGGAATGGCAGACGCGCTACGTTCAGGGCGTAGTGTCCGTAA